>DASSZE010000069.1:0-68476 GCA_035713675.1 Gaiellaceae bacterium
GCCGCGAAGCCGTCCTTCTTGCCGGCCGGGATCGTGATCCGCGTCAGCAGCTCGCCCGGCCCGACCGCCGTCATGTAGACGCCGAGGAAGAACTCCTCCGCCGGCACCTCGCGCTCGCTCCCGCCGGCCGTCGCGATCGTCATGCGCGCGCCGACCGCGACCATGAGGGGCGGCAGGTGGTTCGTCGGGTCGTTCGAGCAGACGTTGCCGCCGATGGTGCCCCGATTCCGCACCTGCACGTCGGCGATCGTCGCGCAGACCTCACCGAGGATCGGGCGCGCCTTCGCCTCCGCGGACGACATGAGCTCGGTGTACGTCGTCATCGCGCCGATCGTGAGGGTGCCGTCGCCGGCGAGCTCGATCCCGCGCAGCTCGTCGAGCCCGTTCAGGTCGACGAGCATGTCCGGCGAGGCCGCCCGCGCCTTCATCACGTTGATCAGCGTCTGGCCGCCGGCGAGCGCGCGCGCGCCGTCGTCGGCCGCGAGCAGCTCCAACGCCTCTGCCACCGACCCCGGTTTTGCGTACTCGACCTCGCGTAGCAGCATCGAGGCGATCCTATCCGGCGCTACACGACAGGTTCGGCGTGAATGCGCTGCGACGACTCCTTGAGCCGCCCGCCCGCGCGTCCCGCGCGCACCGCGAGGATCTCGGCGAGGATCGAGACCGCCGTCTCGGAGGGCGTGGCCGCGCCGATGTCCAGCCCCGACGGCCCGGAGATGCGGTCGAGCTCGTCCTCGCTCAGACCCGCCTCGCGCAGCAGGTCGCGCCGGCGCTCCTGGTTGCGGCGCGAGCCGATCCAGCCGACGTAGAACGCGTCGCCGGCGAGTGCCCCGCGGATCATGGGCAGATCGAACTTGTCGTCGTGGGTGAGGACGACGACGGCCGTGCCCAGGTCCGGCTGCACGTGCTGCATCGCCTCGTCGGGCCACTCGACCAGGAGCTCGTCGGCGCTCGGGATTCGCTCGGGAGTGGCGAAGCTCCTGCGCGCGTCGGCGACGATCGTGCGCCAGCCGAGGAGCTTCGCGGCACGGCAGAGCGCCTCTGCGGTGTCGACCGCGCCGTAGACGAAGAGGCGCGGCGGCGGCGCCTGGACGTCCGCGAGAACCGTGCGGCCCTCCAGCTCGATGACGTGACTGCGTCCCCGGCGACGCGCCGCCTGCTCCAGCTCCGGATCGTGGAGCCGGCCGCCGACTCCCTCACCGGCGACGACCGTGAGCGTCACCTCCGGTCGTGCGGCGTCGGTGAGCTCCTCGACGAAGACGTCGATCTCGCCGCCGCACGGCAGGCCGACGCCGAACGCCATCTCGTCGGTGATCCCGTAGGTCAGGAGCCGAGGCGGGCCGCCCGCGAGGACCTCCTGCGCCGCGAGCACGACGTCGTTCTCGACGCAGCCCCCGGAGACCGAGCCCGCGAGGTCGCCGTCCTCGCTGACGACGAGCTTCGAGCCGACCGGCCGCGGCGCCGAGCTCCGCGTCGCCACGACGGTCGCGAGAGCGACCCTGCGCCCCAGCTCCCGCCAGATGACGGCCCTCTGCAGCGACTCGTCCATCCCCGTCAATGTATCGGCGTGCCGGAGCATCGCGACCGGGAGCGGCTACGCGAGACGTTCGGCTCGGTTGCAGAGCTGTACGACCGCGCGCGGCCGGAGTACCCGGCGGTCGTCTTCGACGACCTGGCGGAGCTCGCGCGGCTCGGGCCAGGCTCACGCGTGCTCGAGATCGGGCCCGGCACCGGGAAGGCGACGGCCGAGCTGGTGCGTCGCGGCTACGCGGTGACGGGAGTCGAGCTCTCGCCTGAGCTGGCGGAGATCGCGCGGCGCAACGTTCCCGAGGCGGAGCTGCTCGTCGCCGAGTTCGAGACGTGGGAGCCGGAGCGAGCGGGCTTCGACGCCGTCCTCGCGTTTGCAGCCTTCCACTGGATCGCGCCCGAGCTCCGCTACGCGAAGCCGGCGCAAGTCCTCCGCCCCGGCGGGGCGCTCGCGGTGATCCACGGCCCGCACGTCTCCCCCGAGGAAGGCGATCCGTTCTTCGAGGAGGTGCAGGAGGACTACGACGCCGTCGTCCCGCACCCGGACAACCGACCGCCGCTGCGTCCGTGGGAAGTCGAGAGCTGGGCGGACGAGTTCCGCGCCTCCGGGCTCTTCGCAGCGGTCGAGGAGCGGCAGCACCTGCATAAGCTGACGTACACCGCCGACGAGTACGTCGCCGTGCTCGGCACGTTCTCGGACAACCTCGGCCTGCCGGAGGAACAGCGGCATGAGCTCTTCAGCCGCATCCACGCCCGCATCGCGGCGAGGCCGAGCGGCACCGTGACGAAGCACCACCTGCTGATCCTCACGGTCGGCCGCCTCCTGGACCGACGGCCGGTAGCAGCCACGATCACAGCTTCGTCACGGCCTCGTCAACCCAGGCGCAGCTCTGCCGAGCGTCCGCCTGACGAGCCGGCACGAAGACGCGAGGGTTTCGTGATCGTGGCTGCTACCGGTCTAGCGACCGAGGTAGGCCTTGCGCAGGTCCTCGTGCTCGCGGAGCTCGGCCGCCGGCCCTTCGAGGACGAGCCGGCCCGTCGACAGCACGTAGCCACGGTCGGCGATCGAGAGCGAGACGTTCGCGTTCTGCTCGACGACGAGGATCGCGACGCCCGACTCGTGCACCCGCTTGATGATCTCGAAGTTCCGCTCGACGAGGATCGGTGCGAGGCCCATCGACGGCTCGTCCATCAGCAGCAGCTTCGGCCGCGCCATCAGCGCCCGCCCCATGGCCACCATCTGCTGCTCGCCGCCCGACATCGTTCCCGCCAGCTGCGAGCGCCGCTCGTAGAGGAGCGGGAAGAGCTCGTAGACGCGGTCGAAGTCCTCCTTTGCTCCCTTGCCGTGGAGGTAGGCGCCCATCTCGAGGTTGTCGAGCACCGTCATCGGCCCGAACAGCCGCCGGTTCTCGGGGACGATCGCGATGCCCTTGCCGATCCGGTAGCTCGTCGAACGGGAGGTGACGTCCTCGCCCTCGAAATACACGCTCCCGTTCCGCGGCTGCACGATCCCGAGGATGGTCTTCAGGGTGGTCGACTTGCCGGAGGCGTTGCCGCCGAGCAGGCAGACGAGCTCGCCGGGATGCACCTCGATGCTCAGGCCCTGGAGGATGTGAATCTGGCCGTAATACGTGTCGACGGACTCGAGCCGCAGCAGCGGCTCGAGCGCCCCCCCGTTCTCGTGGCCACCCGCCTCGCTCACTTGGTCGTCGTCGTCTTCGTGCCGAGGTACGCCTCGACGACCCGCGGATCGGTGGCGACCGCGTCGAACGAGCCCTCGGCGATCTTGACGCCGTGGTCGAGCGCCACGACCCGGTCCGAGATGCCTTCGACCACGTGCATGTCGTGCTCGATCAGGAGGATCGTGTAGCCGCCCTCGTCCCGCAGCTGGCCGATCAGCTCCGTGATCTCGTGGGTCTCCGTGGGGTTCATGCCGGCGGCGGGCTCGTCGAGCAGAAGGATCTTCGGCTCCGTCGCCATCGCGCGCGCGATCTCGAGCCGCCGCCGGTTCGCATACGACAGCGAGTACGCCGGCTGGTTCCAGCGGTAGCCCATCAGGCGCTGCCCGAAGAACGTGAGCTTCTCCTCTGCCCGCGCCCTGATCTCCTTCTCCTCCCGTCGCATCGCGGGAGTGCGGAGCATGGCGCGCACGACGTCCACCTTTGTCCGCCCGTACTGCGACGCCATGACGTTCTCGATCACGCTCATGTTGAGAAAGAGCCGCAGCGTCTGGAACGTTCGGGCAACCCCGGTCCGGTTGATCTTGTGTGGTGACAGACCGACGAGGCTCTCGTCTCCGAGCAGGATCTCTCCCGCGTCGGGTCGGTAGATCCCGGTGATCAGGTTGAACAGCGTCGTCTTGCCGGCGCCGTTCGGGCCGATCACGCTGACGATTTCGCCCTGGTTGACGACGAGGTCGAGGTCGTCGATCACCCTCAAGCCGCCGAACGACATCGAGAGCTTGTTGAGCTCGAGCAGCGGGGTGAGCTCGGGAGCAACGGACATCAGACGATCTCCACTCTCGCCTGCCCGAGAAGCCCCTGCGGCCGCGTGATCATCAACCCGACCAGCATCGCCCCGAAGAGGATCAACGCGGTCACCCCCGGGTTTTCGCTGAGCACGTTCTCCCACACGACAGCGGTGAGATAGAGCGTCGGCCCGAGCGCAATGATGCGCCACCATCCCTTGAGGGTTGCGACGAGCACGATCGCCGCCACGAGCCCGATGTAGAGGATGTTGTTGATGTTTCCGTGGGCCACCTTAGGGATGACGACCCAGTGCGAGAGCCAGCTCGCGCCGTTGACCGTCTTGCCGGACGTCCACGCCGGCCCGGCCCACGCACCGACCACGGCATGGACGATGAACCCGCTCGCGATCGTCCCCACGTAGACGACCACGGCCTTGTACCACGGCTTCAGCAGCGCGATCAGGAGGATGATCGTGACGTAGAAGAGCCAGCGCTTGAATCCGGGATGGTCTGTCTGCGGCTCGAGGAACACGAACACGCAGTTGATGATGATCGCCCCGACGACGACTCCGGCGATGCTGCCGAGGCCGCCGAGGATGATGACCGCGTAGATCGTGATCAGCAGGCCGATGCTGAAGTTGGTCGACACGGTGGCCGTGAGGATCGCCGCGTAGATCGCGCCGAAGAGTCCGGCCACCGCCCAGCTGAAGATGAATGCGGAGATCCTCAGCCTGTTGACGGGCATGCTCATCACCTCTGCGGCGAGCGGGTCTTCCCGCGACGCCCGCCACGCGCGTCCGGTACGCGACTGGTTGGCGAGATAGAGAGCCGCCGCGACCACGGCGACCGCGCCGAGCAGGAAGAAGTACAGCCCCTTCGTGGAGGTGATTGCGTGGCCGAAGAAGGTCAGCGGGTCCAGCTGTGGGATCCCGTTGGCGCCTCCCGTCAAGCCCTTCCCGAAAATCGTCGGGTTGGCCACGTTCGCGAACACCAGGAACGCCTCCGCGAAGAACAGGGTGACGATCGCGAGGTAGTCACCGAGCAGCCGGCGCGCCGAGAAACCGAGGATCGTCGCCGGGATCATCGCCACCCCCATTGCGATCGGGAGCGTCACCTCGGCGGGCCAGTGGATCCCGTAATAGCCCGACGAGAGAATCGCATAGGTGTAAGCGCCGATACCCAGGGCCGCCACGTAGCCGAGGTCGAGTAGACCTGCCCAGCCGACGTCGACGTTGAGCCCAAGCCCGAAGCCGATGAAGAGGAGCGTGAACAGCCCGAAGTTGAAGAGATCGCCTTCGCTCGTGAGGAGCCAGAAGGGCAGGCTCGCGGCGATCCCGACGAAGGCGAGCAGCTTGACCGCGTCGGGGATGGACTCCCAGGTTCGAGCGAGCCAGCCGAGCAGTCCGCCTCGGCCGCTGCGGCCTTCGTGCGACGCGACCCAGGAGTCGACGCCGACCTGCGGGCCCGCCTCCGGCTCGGCGGGCGGTTCGGGCGCGGCCGGAGTGTCGGGTCTGTCGCTCATACCTTCTGGATGGCCCGGGAGCCGAGTAGTCCGTTCGGACGGATGATCAGGAAGCCGATGAGGATGCCGAAGACGACGATCTCCGCCCACTGTCCCCCGACGTAGCCGGTCGAGAACGCTTGGAAGAGCCCGACCAGGAGGCCGCCGAGCATGGCGCCCGGGATGCTGCCGATCCCACCGACCACGGCGGCCGTGAACGCCAGCAGACCGTACTGGAAGCCCAGGAAGAAGTAGGTGTCGCCGATGTACAGGCCGTACATCACGCCGGCCGCCCCGGCCAGTACGGAGCCGATGAAGAAGGTCATCGAGATGACCCGGTCGACGTCGATCCCCATCATCGAAGCGGCTTCCCGGTCGAAGGCGACGGCTCGCATCGCCTTCCCGAACTTGGTGCGATAGACGAGCCAGACGAGCACCACCATCAGTGCGACGGCCGTCAGGACGACGAGCGTGTGGACAACCGTGAAGGGGATGTGGTCAACGTGGAAGACGGGGTTGAGCAGCGGCCCGAACTGGCCGTTCTTCCCGCCGAGCGCGTAGCTGTTGTAAAGGACGTGGGCGGAGTTGGTGAGGAGCTGCACGCTGCTCTCGAGGAAGAACAGCACGCCCAACGCGCTGATGAGTGGCGCGATCCTCGGTGCGTTGCGCAGCGGCTTGTAGGCAACGCGCTCGATCGCCACGCCCAGGAAGCCAGACCCGACCATGGCGACGGCGAACATCAGGATGATGAGTGGGACGATCGGGATGGTGGGGGAAAGCGCTCCGCCGAAGGCGACCAGAACTCCGTAGCCGATGAAGGCTCCCACCATGTAGATGTCGCCGTGGGCGAAGTTCAGGAGCTTCAGGATCCCGTACACCATCGTGTAGCCGAGGGCGATGAGCGCGAGAAGGCTGCCGCTGACGATTCCGTTGCGCAGCAGGGTCCAGAAGCCCTCCCAACCGAGCCCGCGGATCTGGTCGATGATGTTGAAGACGAGAAGGTGGTGCATTGGAGGCGCCTAGCTTCTCACAGAGAAAAGACGAACGGCCCGCACGAGCGGGCCGTTCGCTTGGATCGGTGCTGTCGGCTAGCCGACGCGCAAGTACGAGCCGTTCTTCGCGATCTTGAAGATCCCGAATGCGGAGGCGCCGCCCAGGTCGCCGGGACCCTGGTACTTGCCGCGGTTCGACTTCAGGAACACCACCGGGAAGCCGAGCAGCGAGACCTTCTTGCTCAGCTTGACCTTGGCCACGTCCTTGCGGACAGCATCCCGCGTGGTCTTGCCGTGGCCGGCCTTGCAGGCCGCCTGAATCGCGGTCGCGTTGACGATGACCGAGGTGTAGGTCGGGAGCCCGAACATCTCCGGTTGGCCGTGGTGCGACTTCTTGAACTTCGCGAAGCCGCCGGACGTGGTGTCGGCCGGGAAGCCGGACACGTAGCTACCGGCACCCTTGAACGTGCTCGGGTCGTCGGTGCCGTCCGAACCCATGATGACCTGGTTCTTGCCGTTCGCCCGCATCTGCGTGAAGAACTGCTGCGCCATGGCGGGAACCTGCCACGGGATGTAGACGAGCTGCGTGCCACCCGGGATCGCAGCGATGACCGAGTTGTAGTCAGGGTTCTGCTGGCTGATGTGGTCCGTGGTCACGGTGACCCCGACCTTCTGCAGGTCGGCCTTGACCTGAGCAGACAGCCCCTGGCTGTACGCCTCTTCGTCGTCGATGATCCGGACGTTCGTCTTCTTCAGCACCTTGTGGATGAACGTCGCGACGTTGTCACCCTGCTCGCCGTCGTTCGGCACCGTGCGGAAGAAGTAGCCCTTCGTGGTCTCCCGGGGAGTGCCCGGCGCGGCGCGCGTCAACGCGACGCGGGTCTCGGAGCCCGACACGGGCCCGAGGCCCGCGCCCTTCCACACGGAGGCAGTGTCCTCCATCTCCTGGCTACCGGCGGGGCCGGTGACCGCGAGGATCTTCTTGTTCGACGCGAATGCATGCGCCACCTGAACTGCCTGCGGGTTATTGCCCGCGAGCTGCGTGTCGCCGGGAACGAAGGCGATCTTCAGCTTGTGGCTCTTGTTCCACGTCTGCTTCGCGAAGTTCGCCCAGTCCCACTGGGGGCCGCCGAGCGAGGCGGCCGGACCCGTTGCCGGGTACGCGACTCCGATCGTGACCTTGTTGCCGCACTTGACGGCATTCGCCGCCGCGGCGCTGACCTTGGCCGGAGCCTTGGCCGAGCCCCAGGCGCTGGTCGAGACGACCACGGCGAACACCGCCGCAACCGCCGCGAGCAAAGCAACCTTCTTCAACATCCATGCCCTCCTTTTGGGACGTACACCGACTAAGACGACGCGCCTCCGGCCGAGGTTTGTGTCGAAGCGGAGAAGTTGCGCGACTTTATCCCTCCTAGCCGAGGAAGGGAAGGCACAGATAGGCTCACTCCTGGTCGTGCGCTACTGCATCCAGCCTGGGGGGACGGACGGGCCGCTCACCCCACTCGTGACGTGCCCGCAGTTCGAGCAGCGCCTGCTGCGCTTCGACGGCGCGGGGACCGAGCGGCGCGACGACGCGCGGGACGAGGTGCTCTACGTGCTCGAGGGCGCAGGCGCCGCCGAGGTCGGCGGCGAGCCGCACCGGCTCGAGCCGGGAACCGGCGCCTTCGTGGCGCGCGGCACGCCATGGCGCGTCGAAACGGCGGAGGGCCTGCTGCTCCTGTCGGTCCTTGTCGAGGATCCGCTCGCAGCGACCGCGAGCCACGCGGTCGTCCCGTCCGGCGAGCGCGGTGTCGCCACCGCGGGCCGGGAGTTCTCCCTGCTCGCACAGCCGGACAACGGCTGCGCGTCGGTGACGCAGTTCGTCGGCTACATCCCGGCCGGCCGCGCGCCCGACCACTTCCACCGGTACGACGAGGTCGTGTACATCCTCGAGGGCGAGGGCGGGTTCCACGTCGACGGCGAGACGGAGCCGCTCCGGGCCGGGACGGCGGTGCACCTGCCCGCCCGGCTCGTTCATTGCCTCGAGAACCACGGGCCCGGCGAGATGCGGGTGCTCGGCGTCTTCCGGCCGGCGGGCTCCCCGGCCGAGGCCTACTACCCCGACGGCACCCCGGCAGCCGTCCCCGTCGCCTGATGCCGCACATCGAGCGCACCGCGCGCGTCGGCTGGGACGGGAACCTCGCCCGCGGCGAGGGCCTCCTCGACGCCTCGTCGAGCGGCGCCTTCGTCCGGCTTCCGTTCTCGCTCCCCTCGCGCATCGGGGAGCCGGGCGGCAAGACGAGCCCGGAGGAGCTGCTCGCCGCTGCCCACGGCGGCTGCATCACGATGTCACTCGCCGGCGAGCTGACCGGAGCCGGCACTCCTCCCGGCCGGCTCGACACGACGGTCACGATCGTCATGGACGAGGTCGAGGGGCAGGGACACCAGATCGTCGGCTCGCAGGTCGAGCTGGTGGCGCGCGTGGACGGGATCGACGACGACGCCCTGCAGGCGGCCGCCGCAGCGGCGCACGAAGGCTGTCCGTTCTCGCAGCTGCTCGAGCGGGCCGGAGCGCACGTGACCGTCACCGCCCGACTCGGGTGAACCTCGAACAGCTGGCGGCCGCGCGCCGGACGCACAAGACCTTCGGGTCGGAGCCGCTTCCGCACGAGACGTTGCTCGAGCTCCTCGGGGTCGCGCGGCTCGCGCCGACGCACCACCTCAACCAGCCGTGGCGCTTCCGGGTCCTCGGCCCAGCCACGCTCGCCGCTCTGAAGCGCGCCGCGGGCGAGAAGGAGTCGGCGAAGCTCGAGCGCGCTCCGACGCTCGTCGTCGCGACCGCAGCCCTGACCGGCGACCTCGTGACGGACGAGGAGGACGTGTGCGCGACGGCCGCGGCCGTCATGCTGGTGCTCCTGGCCGCGACCGAGCGCGGCATCGCGACGTACTGGCGGACCCCGGCCGTCCTGCGCACAGGGCCTGGACGCGAGGCCGTCACGATCCCGGACGGAGAACGCTTCCTCGGGCTCCTGCACTTCGGCGCCCCGACGCGCGAGCCGGTTCCGCGCGAGCGCGACCCTGCCGAGAGCTACGTGGAGTTCTTGCCCTAGCTCGCGGCGGTCTCGCCCGGCCGCGGCTCGTCGACACCGCTTTCGCGGGTCCCGACGAGCGGCGGCCGTTGCCGGCGAAGGTAGAGGTAGTCGTAGGCGAGAGCCGCCACGAGCCCACCCGCGATCGGCCCGACCCAGTAGATCCACCCCTGCGCCCAGAAGTTCGCCGCGACCTCGGGACCGAAGGCCCGGGCCGGATTCATCGCAGCGCCGGTGATCGGGCCGCCGACGAAGACACCCATCGTGATCGTCAGCCCGATTGCGAGGCCGGCGATCGACTTGAAGGCGCCGCCTTCGTCGACCGCGGTCGCGAAGACCGCCCAGATCAGGAAGAAGGTCAAGATCAGCTCGAGGACGAGAGCGCGCCCGACCGGGTAGCCGTGCGCGACATGCGGCACCGCACCGAGGATCGCCGGCTTCTTGAAGAGGTAGCGGAGGATCAGTGCGGCGATGATCGCGCCGCCGAGCTGGAACACCCAGTAGATCCCGGCGAGTCGCGCCCCGATCCGGCGCGTCGCGAGGAATCCGGCCGTGATTGCCGGATTGAAGTGACCGCCCGAGATGTGACCCAGGTTCGAGACCATGATCCCGATCGCGAGGCCGTTCGCCAGCGCGACGGCGACGATGTCCTGCCCGCTGATGATGCCGGCGCCGCCCCCGATGAAGATGAGCGTGAACGTGCCGACGAACTCGGCGATGCCCCTGCGCAGGCCGTCCTGATCCACGGGCGGAACGCTACGAGCGCGATCGGACGGAACTTAGGAGTGACGACGGTTGCCCGCGGGTACGTATGTCCCGTGAGCGGGGTCGGCCAGCAGAGCTTCGAGGTCGAGTGCCCGCATTGCCACAAGAGCTTCGGCGCCGAGCCCATGGCCGGCGGCCGCGCCGCCCGCTATCGCGGCTTCAAGTGCCCGCACTGCAAGCTCTTCGTGCCGCTCCACCGGGCCGCCGACCGCGACCTGCTGGAGCCGCTCTCCCGCGACACGGATGCCTGACTAGCTGACGGCGTCGCGGAGCGCCTGCGCCTCGGGCAGGTGCTCGAGCTTCTTGAGCGTGTTGTTCTCGATCTGCCGAATCCGCTCGCGGGTGACGCCGAACGCGCGCCCGACCTCCTCGAGGGTGCGCGGCTCGCCGCCGAGCAGGCCGTAGCGGAGCTCGATCACCTCGCGTTCGCGGCGCGGGAGTGCGTTGAGCGCGTTGACCACGTCCTCGCGCCGGAGCAGGAGCTGTGCGGTGTCGAAGGGCGACTCCGCCGCCTCGTCCTCGACGAAGTCGCCGAGCGAGGAGTCCTCCTCCTCGCCGATCGGCTTCTCGAGCGAGACGGGAAGCTGCGACATGCGCAGGATCTCGCGCACTTCCTCGGTCGTGATCTCGAGCTCCTCCGCGATCTCCTCCGGGCTCGGCTCGCGTCCCAGGCGCTGCACGAGCTGGCGCTCGATGTGCACGACCTTGTTCAGCTTCTCGACCATGTGCACGGGGATCCGGATCGTGCGCGCCTTGTCGGCGATCGCCCGCGTCACCGCCTGGCGGATCCACCATGTTGCGTAGGTCGAGAACTTGTAGCCCTTGCGGTAGTCGAACTTCTCCACGGCGCGGATGAGCCCGAGCGACCCCTCCTGGATCAGGTCGAGGAAGGAGAGCCCGCGGCCGAGGTAGCCCTTCGCGATCGAGACGACGAGGCGGAGGTTCGCCTCGATCATCTCCCTCTTCGCGCCCATGTCGCCGCGCTCGATCCGCTTCGCGAGGGTGACCTCCTGGTCGGCGGTGAGGAGCTGCACCTTCCCGATCTCGCGCAGGTAGAGGCGGAGCGAGTCGAGGGAGGGCTCGACCGTGAGGTCGAGCTTCGGTGTCGCGACCGCCTTCTCGTCCTCGGGCGGCGGCTGCTCGTGCGGCGGCGCCTTGTGCTGCTCGCCTTCCACGAGATCGACCCCGTGCTCGACGAGGTAGGTGTAGAAATCCTCGGTCTGCTCCTTCGTCAGCTCGACGTCTTCGAGCCCTGTGACGATCTCGTCGTAGGAGAGAAAGCCTTTCTCCTTCCCTTCGGCGACGAGCTTGTGGAGCTCCTCAACGTCAGGAAGCGAGATGTCGACGGTGAGCACGTCCCGAACCTCCCCGGCTAGTGGTTGCACGACGGCGTTGCTACCAACCGACCGCGTCCTGCTTGCGCCAGGACCCCGGTCCTCCCTCAATCGCGAGCCGAACACTAGTCACGTGTTGCGGTTTCGTAAAGAACTTGTCAACGACCGGGCGCTGGCTCTTCTCAGCCCGCCTCCGGGGCGACGATCTCGCCCACGCGCTCTCCGCGGGTGTTGAGGATCGGCCTCGCGGCGAGATCCGGCAACTCGACTCCGAGGCGGGCGAGGAACGCGGCGAGCGCGGGGCCGTGGGCGCGGCTCGAGCCGTCCTCCGTCTTGAGCGCGAGGCCCGTGCCGTCCGGGCCGGCGGCGCAGAGGAGCCCTTCGGCGCCTCCCTTCGCGAGCCAGCCCGGCGCGCAGCGCATCAGGAGGTAGTCGGCGCCGTCCGGTCCGCCCACGAGGTCCGGTCGCGAACGCATCGCGGCGCCGATCCGGTCGCCGCCCGGCAGCGACTCGAGCCGCGAGTACGCGTGCGCCATCCGCTCCAGGCTCAGCGCGAAGGTGACGATGCCGCAGCCGTCGGTGCCGGTCCTCATGGCGTCCGGCTCGATTTGTGCCGCTTCCGCGTGCACCTCCCGGCAGGCCTCCTGGACGGGATGCTCGGGCAGGTGGTAGCCGCTGGTGGGCCAGCCGCGCGCGCGGCAGAGGGCGAGCATCCCCGCGTGGTTGCCGGAGCAGTTGTTGTGGATCGGGCCCGGCGGCCGGCCCTCCTGCGGGCCGAGCTCGAGCTCGTCCTCCGTCACCTCGCCCCTGACGAGGAGCGCGCGGGCGGCCGCAACTTGGTCCGGCGTGTCGTGATGCGAGGCGCAGGCGATTGCGAGCTCGTCGTCCGGCAGGTCGTCTCGAGCACGGACGAGCGGAAGAGCCTGGAGCGGCTTCGACGCCGAGCGCAGGAAGCACTCAGACGACGGGTCGCCGGCGGCCGCGACCACCTCGCGGCCGCGCACCGCAACAGCGCGAACGCGGTGCACCGCCTCGACCACGCCGTTCCGGCGCACCTCCACGAGCAGCGGCTCCCGCACCCCGGGAGCCTACGCAGCACGCGAGAGACCGGTAGCAGCCACGATCACAGAAGCGTCAGGAAGTCGCAACAGCACCGGGACACCTACGGCGGCACTGTTGAGGGCGATGCCCCACCAGCTTCGCGGCACCTCCGCCGGCGTCTTCCACGTGTGGGCCCACTGCGTCTGGGCGGCGAAGGCCCATTACCGCGACGACCCGGACCGCCTCGAGTTTCTCCGTGGCCTCGCGCTGGTGACGGCGAAGACGGGTTGGCGCTGCATGGGTTTCTGTCTGATGCGCACGCACTTCCACCTCGTGGTCGAGGTCGCCGATGGAGTACTCCCGGTCGCCATGCATTCGCTCAACCACGGGTATTCCCGCCAGTTCAATCGCAGGCACGGACTGCGTGGCCATGTCCAGTCCGGACGGTACGGCTCCCGGCGGCTCGGCGACAACGACAGCCTCATCCAGGCGTACGCCTATGCGATGAACAACCCGGTCGAGGCCGGCCTGTGCTCGAAAGCGAGCCTCTGGCAATGGAGCAGCTTCCGTGGGACGGTCGGCCTCGGGCCGGCCAGCTCGTTCGTCGACGATGGACCGGTCCTCGGGTGTTTCCGGAGCGAGCTCGATCCATGCGCCGCGCTGCGGCGCGCTGTCGAGAAGTCTTGACGGAATCGTGACGGTGGCTGCTACCGGCCGTGGCGGCGGTACCGTTCGCCGCGATGCCGGAGCTGCCTGAGATGGAGGCGTGGCGGCGCCAGCTGGACGAGCCTGTCGCCGCGTTTCCGGTGGCGAAGGCGGGCCCTGCGCACATCGCGACGCTGAAGACGTTCGACCCGCCGCTCGCGGCGCTCGAGGGGCGGCAGCTCGCAGGAGCGAACCGGCGCGGCAAGCGCCTGCTCTTCCCGACCGACGACGGCGAGCTGGTCCTCCTCGTGCACCTCATGACCGCGGGCCGGCTCAAGTACGTGCCGGCCGGCGGTGCAGCGCCGAAATCGCCTGCCTTCCGGCTCGAGTTCGCAGGCGGCGCGCAACTGGTACTCACGGAGAACGCGCGGAAGAAGCGCGCTGGCGTGTGGCTCCTCACTCCCGAAGCCGCCGCAGCCGAGCTCGAGCATCTCGGGCCGGAGGCGCTGGGCCTCGGGCCCGACCGCCTCGGCGAGATCGTCCACGGCGAGTCGCGGCGGCTGCACGCGCTCCTCCGCGACCAGCGGCTGATCGCCGGAATCGGCCGCGCCTGGGCGAACGAGATCCTCCACGCCGCGAAGCTCTCGCCGTACGCGCTCTCGGCCGACCTCGACGACGAGGAGGTGGATCGGCTCGCCGCCGCGATCGACTCCGAGCTGGAGCGCGGCCTCGAGCTGCGCGCGCGCGGCGCCTCCGACAAGAAGACGTACCGCGTCCACCGGCGCCTCGGGGAGCCGTGTCACGTCTGCGCCACCCCGATCGCGCAGGTCGACTTCGAGGAGCACACGATCTACTACTGCCCGACGTGTCAGACCGGCGGCCGCGTCCTCAAGGATCGACGGCTGTCGCGCCTCCTGCGCTAGCGCGAGCCGACCGCCGCTCGGCGAGCGCCGGAGAGAGGCTCGCCGCGCCGACGATCACGGCCGAGCTGAAGGCGATCCAGAAATAGATCGCCAGCACCACTCCGAGCCCGCCGTAGTCGCGCGCGTACAGGTCGACCCAGTACTGCATGACGAAGCGCGAGACGACCATCAGCAGCACGAGCGCGAGCGCGGTGAGCACCGCCCCGGGCACGAGGTCTAGCCGCGCCACCAGCTTGTGCGTCAGCAGCCACGGTGCGAAGACGAAGAAGAGGGCCAGGAACGCCACCCAGGCGATCCCGAGCAGCGCCTTGACGACGACCGAGCGCGGGTGGAAGTCGTTCAGCTGCACGAGCAGGAGCAGGAGCAGGCCGTAGAGGCCGGCGAGCACCGCCCCGTAGCCGACCTGGTCGAACACGCCGGTCGGAAGCTCGAGCTCCCACGCCCGCGCGTGCACGAGCTGGAGCACGTGACCGAAGCCGATCCCGAAGACGAGCGAGCTCACGATCGCCAGGAGCGCCGATCCCAGCTCGTGGGACCGCCCCTCGGCGAGCACGTTGTGGATCAGCTCCGCGGTCGGTGCGTTGAGCCGGTAGTGGTGGACGAGCGAGTTCGCGAGCGAGTTCGGATGCGGGTCGAGGTACTCCTCCATCACGAGCACCGCCGGCAGGACGGCGACGAGGATGTAGAGCGAGAGCAGAGCCGACTGCAGCGGCCCCTCGACCGCCCGGTACCGCCTCCAGGCGCCGATCGCCACGCCGGCAGGGGAGTCCGGCTCCTGCCGCTCGACCCAGTCCCGTGCGCGGCGCGAAACCCCTCTGAGCCGTGCGTTCACACCCATCGACACTACGTTAGGCTGCGGCCATGGCAACGGTCGCCGAGGTGATGAACCGGAACGTCCTCGCCGTCGACCCGACCGCGTCCATCGGCGAGGCCGCCGAGAAGATGATGGACGCCGGTGTCGGCGCCGTCGTCGTGATGGAGGACATGGTGCGCCTCACCGGCATCGTCACCGAGCGCGACATCCTCCGCGCCGTCGCGCAGCGGGCACGCGCGGCCGAGGCACGCGTGCGCCAGTGGATGACCGAGAGCGTGATCACGATCGAGCCGGAGACGACCGTGGACGACGCGGCGAAGATGATGTTCGAGCGCAACTTCCGCCACCTGCCCGTGTGCAAGGACGGGCGCCTGCTCGGCATCGTCAGCCTCCGGCGGCTCTCGCAGTACGAGTTCGAGCACGGGAAGGAGTCCGTCGGACCGGCCCATTAGGGTCGGCCCGGTGATCAGGCTCGTTCCCGAGCGCGGCGGCTGGCTCGAAGTCGTCTGCGGCCCGATGTTCAGCGGCAAGAGCGAGGAGCTCATCCGTCGCCTGCGCCGTGCCGAGATCGCCGGGCAGCGCGCGCTGATCGTCAAGCCGCGGCTCGACAACCGCTACGACATCGGGCACGTCGTCAGCCACGCCGGCGCGCGGATGCGCGCCGTCGCCGTCGACAACCCGGCCGAGATCCCAGGGCTCGTCGAGGGCTACGACGTGGTCGGCGTCGACGAGGTCCAGTTCTTCGCGCCGGAGATCGTGCTCGTCCTCGACGGGCTCGTGGAGGGCGGCCTGCGCGTCGTCGCCTGCGGCCTCGACCAGGACTTCCGCGGTTCCCCGTTCGGCGCGCTGCCCGAGCTCCTCTGCCGGGCCGAGCTCGTCGACAAGCTGCAGGCGGTCTGCCACCGCTGCGGCGGGCCCGCGACCATGACCCAGCGGCTGGTCGACGGCTATCCCGCTCCCGCCGACGGGGCGACGATCGTGGTGGGGGCGTTCGAGCAGTACGAAGCGCGCTGCCGGAGCTGCCACGAGCTCGCGGCGCCGGCGCTCGCCGTCAGCTAGGCGAGCCGGATCGTCAGCGTCTCGCCCTCGACCGAGAGCGAGCCCCCGAGCCGCGCCACGAGCCGGGCCGCGACCGCGGCGCCGAGGTCCCGCAGGTCGTCGCCGAGGACGACGGGCGCCGACGCGGCCGTGACCGGCGAGAGCCGGACCTCGAGACCGTCGACCTCGACCGTGACGCTGTCGAGGCCGCCGTGCCGGAGCGCCGACTGGAACAGCGCCGCCAACCCGCGCTCGACCGCCTCCGCGTCCGTCTCCACGCGGGCTCCCGAGCCCGAGACATCCACGCGCTCCTCCTCGAGACGGGCCGCCGCGGCCCGCGCGAGCTCGAGCGTGTCGGCCTCGCGCAGCGTCGGGTCGTAGCGGCCGGACTCGATCCGCGCCGCGAGCGACAGCTCGTCGAGCAGCTCCGCCAGCTGCGCCGAGGCGGCGTCGATCATCTCGACGTAGCGATCGTTGGGCGGTTCGAGCCCGCCGCCCCGCACGAGCGTCCGCGCGAACCCGTGCACCGTCGCGAGCGGCGTGCGCAGGTCGTGACACGCGAGCGAGACGAGGCGGGAGAAGTCGTTGTCCTCGCTCATGGGGTCTAACCTAACCGGATGGAGCGCACCGAGACCCCGGATCTCCAGGCCGCGGCCCCCGAGGTCGCGCTCGGCCTCTCGAGCGTCGGGGTCACCGGCGTCCAGAAGGCCGTGCGGATCGGGCGCGGCCGCGGCGAGAAGCTGATCGCGGCCACGATCGACTGCACCGTCGACCTCGACCCGCGCCAGAAGGGCGTCCACATGTCCCGCTTCCCCGAGCTGTTCGAGGAGGCGGTCGAGGGCGTTGTCGACGACGACGCGTTCCTCGTGGAGGATCTCGCCGAGCACGTCGCGCGCCGCGTCGTCGACCGGCAGGGCGCCCTGCTCGCCGAGGTGCGGATCACCGCGCGCTACCCGTACGAGCGGCACACGCCCGTGACGAAGCTGTCGACGCAGGAGATGGTCTCGCTGATCGGGATCGCCGCCGCCTCGCGCGACCGCGTCCGCCGCGTGGTCGGTGTCGAGGCGACCGGGATCAACGCCTGCCCGTGCGCGCAGGGGCTCGTCCGCGGAGCCGCCGCCGACCGGCTGCTCGAAGCGGGTTTCGACGACGCCGACGTCGAGCGCATCCTCGAGCTCGTCCCCCTCGCGACACACAACCAGCGCGGCCGCGGCACGTTGCTCGTCGGCACGGCGGAGCGGGTCAACGCCGAGCGCCTGGTCGAGATCGTGGAGAGCTCGATGAGCTCGCCGATCTACGAGCTCCTCAAGCGACCCGACGAGCTGTTCGTCGTCGAGCACGCGCACCTCCAACCGCGCTTCGTCGAGGACTCCGTGCGGGTCGCGCTCAAGAGCGTCCTCGACGAGCTGCCGCAGCTGGAAGGCGGCGACTTCGTCCTCTCGCGCCAGGTCAACTTCGAGACGATCCACGCCCACGAGGTGGTCGCCGAGCGGCACGGGACGGCCGGCGAGCTGCGGGCGGAGCTCGACGGCGCGGGCCACGGCCCCGCCGCCCACACCATCCTCCGGGACTGGCTCCGCGGCTAGGACGGCGGCGAGGCGGCACCGGTGGCGTCTCGCCCGCGCCTCAGCTCGAAGCGGCTCTCCTCCCCGCGCCAGAGCCTGCCGATGTTGGCGCGGTGGAGGAAGACGACGCCGATGCCGGCTGCGGCCCCGAACGCGATCACCGGCCACGGGTAGCCGAACAGCCACGCCCACAGGGCGAGCGAGGCCGCGGCCGTCATCGAGGCGACCGACGCGTAGCGCGTCAGCCCGAAGACGACGAGCCAGACGCCCGCGCCCACCGCGCCAACGAGCGGCGCCACGCCGAGGAACGCGCCGCCTGCCGTCGCCACCATCTTCCCGCCTCGCGTGAAGCCGAGGAAGATCGGCCGCCAGTGACCGAGCATCGCCGCCGCGCCCGCGAGCACGCCGGTGCCGTGTCCGACGACCATCACGGCCGCATACGCCGGAACGAAGCCCTTCGCCGTGTCGAGGACGACGGCGGCGAGCCCGAGCCGACGGCCGTAGACGCGCCAGACGTTCGTCGCGCCGACATTGCCGCTGCCCTTCATCCGGATGTCCTCGCCGCGGAAGATCCGTACGAGCCAGTAGCCCCACGTCAGCGAGCCGGACAGGTAGCCGGCGGCGACGAACGCGGCTGTCTCCAAGGCCCCTCCCGCTAGGACGGAATGCCGTACTGCTCGACCCAGCCGTTCACGACGTCCCAGTCGAGGTTCGCGAAGAACGCGTCGATTTAGGAGGAGCGGTCGGTCTGGTAGTCGAGGAAGTACGCGTGCTCGTAGACGTCGAGCGCGACGAGCGGCGTCGCGTTCCAGATCGGGAACGTGTTCTGGGCGTCGCCGATGTAGTTGAACAGGCGCCCCTCGTCCCAGTCGTACGCCGTCCACGCCCAGCCGCGGCCGGCCATGCCCGTCGCCTTGAGATCGGCGCGCCACGCGTTGACCGAGCCGAAGTGACGCCCCACGAGCTCCCCGAACGCGCCGTCCGGATCGCCGCCGCCTCCGCCGAGGTGGCCGAAGTAGAGCTCGTGGTTCTTGATCCCGCCGATCGCGAAGGAGAGGTCGACCTTCAACGCGCGGAGATCGGAGAACGCCTGATTCGCCGTCGTGAGGTCGACGTCGGCGAGCCGGCCGAGGATCTCGTTCCGCTTCGCGACGTAGCCCTCGTAGAGCTTGTAGTGCGCCTCGACCGAGGCCCGGGAGATCCCGTCGAGCTCGTACACCTCCGGCCGCAGCGGGCGCGGTGCGATCTCCTCGAACCTGTACGCGAGCGTGGACACGAGCGCGGAGCATATCCTCCGTCGCGGAAGCGCAGCAGCCGAAAGGAGCCGATCAGATGGCGTTCGAATTGCCGGACCTGCCGTATCCCTACGACGCGCTCGAGCCGCACATCGATGCGGAGACGATGCGGATCCACCACGACCTGCACCACGGGGCCTACGTCACGAACGCGAACGCCGCGCTCGAGGGAACCGAGTGGGCGGACGCCTCGCTCGAGACCGTCCTCTCGAGCATCGACGAGATCCCGGAGGAGAAGCGAACGGCGGTGCGCAACAACGCCGGCGGCCACGCGAACCACTCGCTCTTCTGGCAGATCATGAGCCCGGACGGCGGCGGCGAGCCCGGGGGAGCCCTCCGCTCGGCCGTCGAGGAGACGTTCGGCTCGTTCGAGGACATGCG
Source organism: Gaiellaceae bacterium (assembly GCA_035713675.1). Taxonomy (GTDB): domain Bacteria; phylum Actinomycetota; class Thermoleophilia; order Gaiellales; family Gaiellaceae; genus Palsa-739. The sequence goes on from DASSZE010000069.1 coordinate 19,357, forward strand.
CGCCGCGATCAACGACGGCGGCGTCAAGCGCTTCGGCAGCGGCTGGACCTGGCTCGTCTGGGACGGCACGGCCCTCTCGCTCTACTCGACGGCGAACCAGGACTCCCCCGTGATGCAGAGCGACGTCCCCCTGCTCGGAATAGACGTGTGGGAGCACGCGTATTACCTCAAGTACCAGAACAAGCGGCCCGCCTATCTCGACGCCTGGTGGAACGTCGTCAACTGGCCCGAGGTGGAGAGGCGGTTCGCGGAGGCGCAGACCTCGTAAATCCGGCGGAGGACGACGTGCGTAGGAACGGTGGCGACATGGAGATTGCGCTCGAAGCACCCCGCCTGCGGGCCGTTCCCTCACCCGACCCCGCCCCCACGCTCGACACGAGCGACGCCGAGCTGCTCGCGCGGGTCGCCGAGGGCGACCGCGAGGCCTTCGAGCTCCTGTACCGGCGGTACGTGAGGCCGCTCTTCGGCCTCGCCCTGCGGCGGCTCGGCGACCGCGGTCATGCGGAGGACGCGGTCCAGGAGGCGTTCGCCGCAATCTGGCGCTCCGCCTCGACGTACCGGCCGGAACGCGGCGCGGCCGGCGGCTGGCTGTACACGGTCGCCCGCAACGCGATCGTCGACCGGCTGCGCCGCAACGGGCTCGCCACCGACGCCGAGCTGCCGGAGCTCGTCTCGCACGAGCCCGGCCCGTCAGAGAAGGCTGAGGACTCGTACGTCTCGTGGCGCGTCCACCGCGCCCTCGAGGAGCTCCAGCCGCGCGAGCGAGAGGTGATCGAGCTCGCCTACTGGAGCGGCATGTCGCAGAGCGAGGTGGCCGACTATCTCGGCCTCCCGCTGGGAACCGTGAAGACCCGGACGCGAAGCGGGCTCGCGCACCTCGCGTCGCTGCTGGAAGGAGAAGATCTGTGAGCCCCGACTTCGACGAGCTCGTCGGCACCGAGGCAACCGGCGCCGAGCGCGCGCGGCTGCGGGATGCGCACGACCTGCTCCTCCGAGCCGGGCCTCCGCCGGAGCTCACGCCGAAGCTGAAGGCGGGCCCGAACCCCGGTGTCGTCCGGAAGCAGCACCGGCGGCGCGCCGTGAAGCGGCGCGCGCTCGTCCTGCTCGCCGCGGCGCTGTCGATCGCGGTCGTCTTCTCCGCCGGCTACGCCGTCTCGAGCCAGCGAAACAGCAGCGGCTCGGGAGTGATCGTCCAGTCGCTCGAGCTCAAGGGGACGGCGTCGGTTCCCAAAGCCCAGGCGAGGCTCGAGGTCTGGCGCCAGAAGGACGGCAACTGGCCGATGACGCTCGACGTGCAGGGCCTGCCGAAGCTGCCGGCGCACACCTACTACGAGGTCTACCTCGTGCGCGACGGGCACCCGTGGGGCTCGTGCGGGACGTTCGTCGTCTCGAACGCCTCGAAGGTGGTGCAGGTCTCGCTCAACTCGCCGTACAAGCTGCAGCAGGGCGACACGTGGGTCGTGACGCGCCAGACGCCCGGCTCCGAGCCCGGCAAGACCGTCATGCGCCCGGTCGCCGCCTAGCGCTCGTCGTACCATCCGGCCATACCATCCGGCAGGGGACATAGCCTCCCGTCCCCGTGGCCGCTGTGACCGAGACACCCGTGATCCCGAGCGACTACCGCCCTGTCCTCGACCACGGCTTCGTCCGGCTGGACGCGGCGATGGCCGACGACCTCTCGGTCGTGAACGCGGCGCGCGTCTCGTTCGCCCGCCACAAGGACACGATGGACGCCTCGGACGAGGGGCTGATCCGCTTCCTGATGCGCGAGCGCCACGGCACGCCGTTCGAGCACAACAGCTTCCGCTTCCACATCCGCTGCCCGATCTTCGTCGCGCGCGAGTGGTTCCGGCACAGGATCGGCTCCTTCAACGAGTTCTCGATGCGGTACGCGAAGGCGACCGACGACTTCTACGTCCCGGCTCCCGAGGACGTCCGCACACAGGTCGGCAAGCCGGGCGCGTACACGTTCGAGACGGTCGAGCCCGAGGTCGCGGAGTCGACGCGCGAGACCCTCGAGTCCGTGTACCGCACCGCGTACGCGGCGTACGAGGAACTCGTCGAGGCCGGCGTCGCCCGCGAGATCGCGCGCTGTGTGCTGCCGGTCGGCGCCTACACCGAGTTCTTCTGGACCGTGAATGCCCGGGCGCTCATGAACTTCGTCTCGCTGCGCGCCGCCGAGACCGCACAGCGCGAGATCCGCCGCTACGCGGAGGCGGTCGAGTCGTTCCTGGCGGAGAGGATGCCCGTGACGCACGCGGCCTTCGTCGCGAACGACCGCACCGCGCCGTAGACGCCCGCGTCGGCACCTCGGGCTGGTCGTATCCGAGCTGGCGCCCCGGCTTCTATCCCGCCGGCCTCGACCCGTCCGGCTTCCTCGCCTTCTACGCCGAGCGCTTCTCCACGGTCGAGCTGAACACGACCGGCTACCGGCTGCCCGCGGAGGAGCAGTTCCTGCGCTGGGCGGAGCAGGCGCCCGAGGGGTTCGAGTTCGCGCCCAAGCTCCCCGGCGAGCGGCCGCGCGTCGTCGGCGAGTTCGAGAGCCGCGTGCGGCGGCTCGGCGACAGGTTGGGGCCGATCCGCGTCTCGCTCAAGTCGAAGCGGGACGAGGGGATGCTCGAGCTCCTGCTCGGCTCGCTCGACCCGTCACTGCGGCTCGCGTTCGACCTCGAGCATCCGTCGTGGGACGGGATCGAGCCGCGGCTCGCCGAGGCGGGCGCCGTCCGCGTGAACGACCTCGAGCAGCCGGCGCCGTTCCGCTACCTCCGCCGCCGGGAGCCCCCGGACGAGACGTTCGCCGCAGCGGTCGCAGCGGCGCGCGAGCCGGTCTACGTCTACTTCCGCCACGACGACGAACCGACGGCGCCGGCCTACGCCTCGCGCCTCCTCGATCTGCTCTAGGAAGCGGCGCGCAACGCCGCGACGCGCATCTGCGCGATCTTCTGCGGTGTCGTCGCATCGTGCGACCACGTCGGCCACGAGTACGGCGTCGACGTCCTGAGCGGGCAGCCGACGGTGCAGCCGAGCTTCGTCGAGAACAGGCCCGACATGAGCCGCTTCACGGCCGCCGCGCCGTGCTTGTGGCGGACGACGTTCATGATCTCCCAGTCCTCGATCCCCTCGCGCAGCACCTCGAGGCGCGCGCTCGGGATCGGGGCGTCCTCGCCGGGGTAGACGAGGACGTAGGAACCCGCCTCCTTGTCGTTCGAGACGAGCGGATTGCCCTTCGAATACGTCGTCGTGCCCTGTCCGTAGAGCAGGCCGCTGATGCCCTCGAGCGCCGTCCAGTCGACGAACATGCGCGCATCGGCGAGCGGCTCGGTCGCGGTGAAACCCGGCGTGGAGTGCGAGGCCGCGTCGTACGTATAGGCCCAGATCTGCTTGTGCCGGCTGCGGACCGCGTCGATGAACCTCAGGTTCTGCGTCGCGCGCGAGACGCCGCGCCGCGACTGGGCGGGAACCGTGTACTCGCCGTAGTAGCGGCTCGCGAGCACCACCCAGGCGTCGACGTCGTCGGCGCCGCCGTTCCAGAGGAAGCGGTTCTGCGCCGTCGGCCTGCCGGTCACGATGACGTGGCTGCCCGCAAAGCAGGAGTGCGCCTCTTTCGCCTGCTGCGCGACGACGTGGTCGCGCGCCAGACCCGGCTCGTCCATCGCCCACAGATACGGATACGACGAGCCGACCCAGCCGTTCTTCTGCCAGAAGTCGTGCACCGACCGCAGGTACCCGCACCAGGATTGCGGCTCGAACGGAGACATGTCTCCGACGTACGTGCTCGGGCTCCAGCGGTTGTTCGAGACCGGGATCCACATCGAGGCGAACTGCGACGGCCGGCCAGCGGCGTTGACCATCTGCCCCTGTTTGTCGAGCCACCAGCGGCGGTCGCTCGTGTAGCCGGACCTCGCGTTCGGGTTCCCGTAGCCCCAGTTGTTCGGCGAGAGGCGGTACGAGGAGAAGAAGCTGAAGAGACCCGCCAGGGTCGACTGGGGGTCGACGCCGTAGAGCTCGTTCGCCTTGGCGCCGTACGACTGGGGTGAGAAGTTGAACGCGGTGAGCAGGCTGCCCGCGACCTGGTTCTCGCGCGGCAGCGTCACCGGCGAGACGGCGACGCTGACGGGGACCGTGGTCGCGATCCCGTCCGCCACGACCTGGACCGAGCCGCCGTACGTCCCGGCGGCCGTGCCGTAGGGGACGGTGACCTGGAGCCAGACCGGCTGGTTCACGTGCTCGGTGGCGCGCTGCGAGCCGTCCCAGGGCTCGAGCGCGTCGGGTACCGGCCTGCCGTTCACCGACACGTAGTGGGCGAACAGGAGCCTGACCTGAAGGGGTGCGCCGAGCGTCGCCGACCGGACGGCGACGCGCTGCGCGCCGCGGACGAGAACCGTCGCGTCGTCGACGCCGCCGATCGGCATCGCGAGCGACACCGAGGAAGATGCATGCGCAGGCGCGGCCGACGAGGCGGCGAACGTCGTCCCCGACGGGTAGACGCCCACCGTCGCCTGCGACGTGCGCGCGGCGCCGGGCCCTGCGCTGAGCGCAAGGACCACGACGACGAGAAGGATGAGCCGCCGCATGGCCCCGTGCATCGGCGGCCGTCCTGTCGCAGGCGATCCCTCAGAACGGGGCTGCGGCGCCGAGATGCCGCTCGTACGCGCGGCTGCCGACGATGTCGGCCAGCTCGGTGACCGCGTGCCGTACCTCGTCGTCGGTGTTGTAGAAGTGCGGGCCGAGCCTCACTCCGCCTGCCCCACCGGCGCCGGGGGCGCCGGGGTCTTCCCCGCCGCGCCTCGGCGGCTTGGCCGCCGACGCTTGCAGCCCTGAGTCCGGGCGGAAGTCGCAGACGATTCCGCGTTCGCCGAGCTCGCGGTGACACGCGGCGTGGTCGGGCGTCGAGACGGTGACGGTGCCGCCCCGACGCTCGGGCTCGCGCGGGGAGACGATCTCGAGCCCGGACTCGTCGCAGAGGTCGATCAGGAGCTGCGTGAGCTCGAGCGAGCGCTCCCGGATCCGCGGGACGCCGACCTCCTCGATCACGTCGTAGCCGGCGGTCGCGGCGTAGAGCGCGGGAACGTTCGGCGTGCCGGTAAGGAAGCGGCGCGAGCCGGCCGCGTACTCGAGCTCGGGCTCGAAGGCGAACGGCCGCACATGCGCCTGCCAGCCGACGAGGGTCGGCTCGAGCCGTTCCGCGACGTCGGGACGCACGTAGAGCCAGCCCGCTCCGGGCCCGCCGCACAGCCACTTGACGCTGCCGCCGACGGCGAAGTCGACATCGAGCTCGGTCAGGTCGAAGGGGACGACTCCGGCCGACTGGTAGCAGTCCAGCACCACGTAGGCACCGGCCTCGTGCGCTCGGCGGACGATCGGCCCGACGTCCTGGATCTCGCCGTTCTTGAACAGGACGTGGCTGATCGGGACGAGCAGCGTCCGCTCGTCGATCGCCTCGACGATCGCCGCTGCGTCCTCGACCGCAGCGACCTCGAGCGAGGGCTGGGCCTGGTAGAGGTAGCGCACCGAGGGGAAGTTCGCGTCCTCGTAGACGACCCGGTTCCGCCCGGCGGTCGGCTGGAAGCACGAGAGGACGATCGCTTCCGCGACGGTCACGTTCTGGTGCATCACGATCGAGCCCGCCGGCGCGCCGAGGATGCGGCCGAGCTGGTCGCCGACCGTGACCGGCATCTCCCACCAGCCTTCGGCCCAGGCGGGTCGCGGCACGCGACCCGCGGTCTCCGGCCGGGCGGCGCCGGCTTCGCCGGCGTCGCTTCCAGCCCATGCCCTGATCCCCCGCTCGCGCCACGTGCGGGCGTACTCGCGCAGGTTGTCCTCGGCCGCCGCGGGCATCGCCGCGAGCGAGTGGTTGATGAGGTAGGTGCAGGTCTCGAGGATCGGGAAGCGGTCGCGGTACTGGCCCGGGTCGATCACGCGCGCGACTCCAGCACCTCGTCCTCGGCCGCGTAGTCGATCATCCCCTCGAGGTACGTGCCGTCCCAGCTGCGGCCGCGCTCGAGCTCGCCGACGAGCCAGGCGCAGGTCTCCCGCACGGCTTCGGGATACGTCGTCACGGGGCGGTAGCCGAGCTCGCGCTCCGCCGCCTCCATCGAGACGACGAACGGTCGCGGCACCGCCCACGGGTTCTCCACGGCCTCGTCCGGCAGCAGGACCGGCTCGAACTCGTGATCCATCGCGGCGCCGACGGCCTCGCAGATCTCGAGCGTCGACGGCGGGTCGGGATCGCCCGCGTTGAGAGCACGGTCGGCCGGCTGCGCCGCGACGAGCCGGATCAGCTCGGCGAGGTTCGGCACCGAGGTCGTGTGGAAGCGGCTCTCGCCCTTCCACGCGAGCGCGACCCGGCGCCGCCCGTCGTGGGCCCGCTTGACGAAGAAGAGCTCGCGCGGCAGTTGCGCGCCCGGGCCGTGGATCGCACACGCGCGCACGAGGGTCGAGGGCAGCGGCCCATCGAGCAGCGTCTGCTCGAGCGCGGCCTTTCGCGTCGAGTACGTCGCGTCGCCGGGTGCGGCCGTGCGCTGGGTCTCGGGGATCGGCACGGGGATGTCCGGGAACTCGCTCTCGCCGTCGAGCGCTCGACCCTCCTCGTCCGCGTAGACGGAGGCGCTCGAGATGACGATCAGCGAGCCGACGAGCCCCGCGAGCCCGTTGAGCTGCTCGCCGTGCTCGCGCGTGAAGGCGACGGCGTCGAGGACGACGTCGGCGCCGTCCCCGAGTGCGGCACGCAGCTGTCCGTCATCCGAGCGGTCGGCGACGGCCGCCCGGACTCCCAGCTCCGCGAGCCCGTCGGGCAGCGTGCCGGAGCGCGAGATCGCCACGACCTCCCAGCCGTCCGCCGCGAGCGCACGCGCCGCCGCGCGACCGATCTGGCCGGTGCCGCCGATGAGAACGGCCCGCATCACTCGGAAACCGTAGTCCGGCGGCGGGCCGCGAAGAGCGCGACGACCGCAGCGGCGAGGACGATCGCGCCGGCGATCTGGAGCGCGAGGTGGACGCCGTGTCCCGCGGACTCCTCGGCGGCGACGAGAACCGTGGCGACGATCTTCAGGTGCCCCTTCGCGAGCGGACTGTGCTCCGCGACCTGGATGTTGCCGCCGGTCGTCACGAACTGGATCACGACCTGGCGGAACTGGACGGGTATCCCGAGCTTGACGAGCTTCTCCGTCAGCCCGGTCGTGAGCTGCGCGTTGACGACCGCACCGAGAGCCGCGACTCCGAAGACACCGCCGAGCTCGCGGCTCGTGTTCACGGTCGAGGCGGCCATGCCGGACTCCTCGGGCCGCACGAGCGTCAGCACGGCCTGCGTCATCGAGACGAGCGCGATCCCGAAGCCGAGCCCGGCGACGGCGAGCGGCCACGCGAGCGCGGCGACGCTCGTCGTCGCGGTGAGCTGATGGTCGGTGAGGAGGAGCCCCGCGCCCGCGAGGAGGCAGCCGAGCACCATCGGCACCCGCGGGCCGACACGGGCCGTCCAGCGGCCGGCGATCGGCCCCGCGACGATCATCGCGACGGCGAGCGAGGTGAACACGAGCGCGATCTGGTAGCCCGAGAAGTCCGAGATCAGCTGCAGGTAGAGGGCGGTGAAGAAGAAGACCGAGAAGACCGCGAGGTTGGTCGCGAAGGCGACGACGTTCGCCGCCGTGAAGGTCGGGTTGCGGAGGAACTCGAGCTTCAGGACCGGGTCGGGGACGCGCCGCTCGATCTCCACGAACGCGACGGTGAGCACGGCCGAGAGGGCGAAGAGCAGGAGGATCCACCACGTGCCGTAGCCCTGATTCTCGCCCTCGATCACCGCGAAGGTCGCCGCGAGGATCGCCGCCGCCCCCGTCGCGAGGCCCGGCACGTCGAGCTGCCTCCCCTCGGGGTCGCTGCTCTCCGTGAGCGTGACGGCGGCCGCGCCGAAGCACAGCGCGCCGAGCCCGAGGCTGAACCAGAAGATGCTGCGCCAGCCGCCGGCGCCCTCGACCAGCACGCCGCCGAGCACGGGGCCGAGCGCGAGCGCCAGACCGGAGACCGCGGCCCACACGCCGAGGGCGCGCGCCCGTTCCTGGCGCTCGGGATAGATGTGCCGGAGGACCGAGAGCGTCCCCGGCTCCGAGGCCGCCGCGCCGACCCCCATCACGACACGGCCCACGATCACGATCCCGCTGCTCGGCGCGACCGCGGCCACGATGGCGCCGACGCAGAAGATCCCGACGCCGCTCAACATCACCTTCTTGCGCCCGAACAGGTCGCCGAGCGTGCCGCCCGTGAGCATGAGTGCGGCGAACGCGAGCATGTAGCCGTTCACGATCCACTGCAGACCCGGGACGCTGACGCTGAGCGACGACTGGATGTTCGCGAGCGCGACGCTGACGATCGTGTTGTCGAGGAACGTCAGGAAGAGGACGGCGCAGACGGCCGCGAGCGCCGCAGCCCGCGCGTGACGCTCCCGCACGGCGGCGATCGCGCTCATCTGGGAGAACCTACGGTTTCTTGCAGACGGCCGGGGTGGTGCCGCTCAGCGCGACGAGCTTGCAGAGGGGCTGGTATCCGACCTTCCAGATGCCGTTCTGCCGCACGGCGGTGCCGGTCTGTTGCGGGAGCTTCGTGCCTCCCAGCTTGACGGTGTAGGTGACCTTCGCCTTGTCGGCCCCCTGAAGCGTGACCGTCCCGACGGTCACGCCCACGTTCTTCGCCAGCGGGTTGTTCGCGAAGCTCGTGACGAGCGCCTTGAACCGGGGCCCGTCCTGGAGCACGGCGATGCGGTCCGGGACCGACGTCTTGGCGGAGAAGAACGTCTCGTACGCGGTCTTGATCTTGTCCTGGGCCAGCCGCTGCTTGTGGTTCGAGCTCCCGCAGGCGGCGAGCCCGAGGGCGACGAGGGCGAAGACGAGTGCGAGCCGTCTCACGGGCAGAAGCCTAGACCTCCTGCAGCGAGCGGGCTCCGGGGCCGACGTAGCGGGCGGAGGGACGCACGAGGACGCCGAGCCTCTTCTGCTCGAGGATGTGTGCCGACCAACCCGCGGTGCGCGAGCACGCGAACATGGCGGGTGCGAGTTGCGGCGGTACGCCGGCGACGTCGAGGACGACGGCCGACCAGTACTCGACGTTCGTCCACGAGTGGCTCGGGCTCTTCTCGGCGATCGCCGCGTGCGCGACCTGCTCGAGCTCCTCGGCCACGTCGACGCGTGGCGACCCGAGCTCCTTCGCGACGCGCTTGAGGAGGCGCGAGCGCGGATCCTCGGCACGGTAGACGCGATGGCCGAAGCCCATGATCCGTTCGCCGCGGCCGAGAGCGTCGGAGACCCACTTCTCCGCGTCGCCCGACTCCGCGACGGCGTCGAGCATCGGCAGGACACGGGCCGGCGCGCCGCCGTGCAGCGGGCCCGAGAGCGCGCCGACGGCCGAGGCGAGGGCCGCCCCCGCGTCCGCTCCGGTCGACGCGACGATCCGCGCGGTGAACGTGGACGCGTTGAGGCCGTGCTCGGCCGTGCAGATCCAGTACGTGTCGATCGCCTTCGCCGAGCGCTCGTCCAGCTCGCCCCGCCACTCGAGGACGAAGCGCTCCGCGGCCGTCTGTCCCTCGGCGACCGTCTCCTTCGGCACCGGCGGCAGATCTGCCCCGCGCGCCGACTGCGCGACGATCGAGAGCGCCGCCGCCGAGAGGCGGCGCAGATCCTCCGTCGCCTGCTCGTCGTCGATGTCGATGAACTGGCCGAGCTTCCACTCCCCGCTGAACGCGGCGAGGCTCGACTGGAGATCGGAGATGTAGCCGCCGGTGCGGCGCTCGAGGTCCACGTGCGACGGCGGCAGCCCCGGCTGGAGCGACCCGTCGACGAGCAGCCCCCAGACCTGCTCGAACGGCACCTTGCCCACGAGTTCCTCGATGTTGACCCCGCGGTAGCGGAGCTCGCCCCCGTCCTTGTCCGGCTCGGCGATCTCCGTCTCGAAGGCGACGACCCCGGCGAGGCCGGGAGAGAAGTCGTTGCTGTTCATGCGTGTATCTCCTCCAGCTCGATCTCCTGGCCCGCGCCGCGTTCCCTCGCCGCCGCGAGCACGAGCGTCGCGGCGGCGAGGTCCTGGACGGCGACGCCGACCGACTTGTACAGCGTGATCTGCTCCGGCGCGGTGCGGCCGTCGGCCGTCCCCGCGACGATCTCTCCGAGCTCGACGACTCCGTCGCGGCCGCGCGGCTCGAGCTCCGGCGCGCCCGCGGGCAGCGGCGCGAAGGCCGAGTCGCGCTGCTCCACCACGACCACGTCCGCGCGCTCGACGATCTCCGGGTCGAGCTCGGAGCCGCCCTCGAGGGTCGAGCCGACCGAGCTGACGTGCGTACCGGGACTCAGCCAGTCGAGGCGGACGACCGGATCCGGCGAGGCCGTCGTCGCGTGGACGACGTCGGCGCCGCGAACCGCGTCCTCGAACTCCCCGCGGCCCGCGACCCGCACCTCGGCGAAGTCGCGGGCGCGGGGGAACATCTCCTGCGCCGAGCGCGACTGCACACCGGTGCCGAGGATCGCGAGCACGCGTGCGTCGGGCCGCGCGAGCAGCCGGGTCGCCAGCGCCGCCGCCGCTGCGGTGCGCATGGCCGTGATGTACGTCCCGTCCATGAGGGCCACCGGCGTGCCCGTGGCCGCATCGAAGAGCGCGATCACCGCCTGGTGCGTCGGCCGGTCCGTGTTGGCCGGGAAGAGCGTGACGAGCTTGCAGCCGAGCCCGCTCGACGGCGCGTACGCGACCATCGAGCCCAGGACCCCGCCGGGGGCGAACGCACCGGTGCGCGGCACGAGCGACGCCTGGCCGGTCGACAGCTCGGCGTGCGCCGCGGCGAGCGAGTCGAGGAGCGCGTCGAGGTCGAGCAGCTCCTCGACCTCGGTGCGGGTCAGGACCAGCATCTCGACCTGACGGTACTCCGCCTCATCGGCTCTCCGCCGCGGGGTCCCGCTCGAGGACGTCGAAGCGGCCCGCGCGGCCGGTGATGCGAAAGCCGTGGGCCTCGGCGACGCGGCGCGAGCGCTCGTTCCACTCGAGGATGGACATGCGCAGCCTGGCCGCCGGATTGCGCTCGGTCACGTGGTCGAGCACCGCGCCGACGAAGGCCCGGCCGCGGCCCTGCCCGATCAGGTCCGGCCGCATCCCGTAGCCGACGTCGACCGTCCCGGGCTCCTCCTCGACGCCGGCCACGCGCGCCTCGACGCCGACGCAGCCGTAGCCGACGAGGTCGCCCTCGTCCTCGACTGCGAAGAAGCCGCGCCCCCTGCCGAGCGGGCCGAGTGCGTCGTACGTCGCATAGCGGCCCGGGTAGCGCCAGCCGAGAGGACGGTCGGCCTCCTCGGCCGTCAACTCACGCGCCCGCACCGGGTGTCAGCCGAGCAGCGTGACGAACCAGTCGGGCCGGTGCTCCGCGTCGAGCGAGAAGAGCAGGATCCGCTGCCACTGCCCGAGGCAGAGCTCGCCGTCCGAGAACGGCACCTGCTCCGAGCGCGGCCCGAGCACGAACGCGAGCAGCCGCTCGCGCGAGCGGGCCGAGCCGGGGACGACGCGCTCGAGCAGCGACTCGAGATCCTCGAAGAAGCCGGTCTCGCGCTCCTGCACGCGCACCAGCGAGAGCTCGGTCGCCGTGTGGAGGTAGGCGATCCCGGACGAGACCTCCGAGGCTGCTACCTCTCGCGAGACGTCGTTCGTGATGTCCATGACCGACAGCGACGGAAGGGCCGCGGCGATCGAGTAGGGGACTTCGATGCTCGTCATGCCTTCGCGACCTCCTTGGGCAGGCGGAAATGAACGTCCTCCTTCGCGACCTCGATCTCCTCGGGCAGTGCGTACCCGGCCTCGGCGAGCCGCGCGGCGGTCGACCGCACGAGCTCCTCCGGGGTCGACGCTCCGGCGGTGAGGCCGATCGTCTCGTGACCGTTCAGCAGCTCCTCGTCGAGCGGGCTCTCGCCGTCGACGAGCGTGGCCTCGGCGCCGGCCGCCTGCGCGACCTCGACGAGCCGCTGCGCGTTCGAGCTCGTATCGGAGCCGATCACGAGCACGAGCGTCGCCCCCTCCGCGACCATCGCCTTGACCGCGTCCTGGCGATTCTGGGTCGCGTAGCAGATGTCGTCCGCGTGCGGACGCCGCAGCGTGCCGAGGTGATCCTCGAGCGCGTCGACGATCGGGGCGACGTCGTCGAGGGAGAGCGTCGTCTGCGTGACCACGGCCACCGGCTTGTCGGTGGTGAGCTCGCGCGCCTGTTCCGGCGACTCGATCACGACCGTGGAGCCCGGCCGCTCGCCGAGCGTCCCGATCACCTCGACGTGGTTCTCGTGGCCGACGAGCGCGACGAGGTGGCCGCTGTCGGCGTAGCGCCGGGCCTCGGCGTGCACCTTGTTCACGAGCGGGCACGTCGCGTCGACGACCCGCAGCCCGCGCCGCTGCGCGTTCTCCTTCACCGCCGGCGCGACGCCGTGAGCGGAGAGGACGCAGATCGCGCCGGGCGGGATCTCGTCCTCGGACTCGACGAAGACCGCGCCGAGCCTCTCCAGGCGCCGGAGGACGTGGTCGTTGTGGACGATGGCGTGACGGACGTAGACCGGCGGCCCGTGCTCCTCGAGCAAGCGCTCGACGATCTCGATCGCTCGGTCGACGCCGGCGCAGAACGAGCGCGGAGCCGCCAGCAGGACCCGACCCCTCACGGTGTTGTCGGCTCCGTCGAGCCTACGCACCTGCGACCGCCTCTTCCAGAGCCTTGAGCGCGCGAAGCGCGCCGCGGATCGAGCGCACCGCGTCGCTCCGCTGTGTCGCGACCCAGCGAAGCAGGCCGAGCACGTTCGTGCGGCCGTCGGCGTGCACCGTCGTGTCGAGACCCTCGACCGTGCTCGACGCGTCGTCGGAGATGGCGCGAACGACGCCGGCGAGCCGGCCGCTGCGCGCGAGCGTGCCGGTCTCCATGTCCACCGCGTCGGCGCCGCTCGCCTCGCGGAGCCGGTCGCGCTCGGCCGCGTCGTGGACGAGCACCGCGCCGCCGAGGAGGACGCCGGGACGGGCACCGTGGGCGCCGAGGCCCGGCCCTTCCCAGAGCGTCGCGCCGGTCTCGTCGACGACGCGCGTCGCGTCGAGCACGTCGCCGACCTGGAGCTCGCCGAGCGAGCCGGCGACGCCGAACGAGACGAGCCGTCCCTCGGGAACGCCGCTCGCGACGCCGACTCCGACGCGCACGGTGGGGAAGCCCGCGCGTTTCGCCACGCGCTCCTCCGCCGTGGTCGCGACGACGAACGTCAGCCCGTCAGCGTCCACGCCAGGCTCCGCACCGTCTCCTTCAGGCTCTTCGACGCCTCGTACGCGGCCGACGGTTCGAAGCCGCAGTGGATGCCGCAGTGCTCGCAACGAGGGTCGTTGCCCGGGCCGTACGCCTCCCACTCCATACCCTCGAGCAGCGCCTCGTAGGTCGGGAAGATCCCGTCGGTGAGCAGGTAGCACGGGCCCTTCCAGCCGTACGGGTTGCGCGTGATCGAGCCCCACGGCGCGCACGTCAACTGGCGCTCGCCGGTGAGGAAGTCCTGGTAGATCGGTGACGCGATCCAGCGGTAGCCGTGCTGCTTCGTCGCCGCGCGGATCGCCCGGAACTTCTCCTCGTGCTCGTCGCGCGTCATCGTCAGCGCCGGGTCGATCTGGGAGTACTGGTAGCCGGGAGCCACGAGCATCCCGTCGATTCCGACCTCGTCGGTGAGGTAGCGCATCATCTCGATGACGTCGTCGACCTCGGTCTCCTTGAAGATCGTCGTGTTCGTCGTGACGCGGAAACCGCGGGAGCGCGCCCTCTTGATCGCGTCGATCGCGATGTCCCAGAGGCCGGGGTAGTCGCAGACGTAGTCGTGGATCTCGCGCATCCCGTCGAGGTGGATCACGAAGGTGAGGTGGTTCGAGGGCTCGAACCAGTCGAGGCACTGCTCGAGCCTCAGCGCGTTCGTGCAGAGCTCGATCGTCTTGCCGAGGTCGAGCACCTGCGTGACGACCTCGTCGATGCCCTTGTAGACGAGCGGCTCGCCGCCGCAGATCGAGACGACCGGAGCGGGGCACTGGACGGCGGCGTCGACGCATTCCTCGACCGAAAGGCGCGCCCGGTTCGACTCGTACTCGCGGATCTTCCCGCAGCCGATGCACGCGATGTTGCACGCGAGCGTCGGCTCGAGCATCAGGACGAGCGGATAGCGCTCGCCTTTCCGCTGCTGCGAGGCGACGTACTTGCCGATCTGGACCGTCGATGCGATCGGGAACTTCATCCAGCCAACCTTTCTCTCAGTCGTCCGAGTGCCAGAAGAGGAAACGTGATGCGATACAGGTGGTACCGGATCATGAAATCGAGTGGGAATCCCGTGCCGGTGAAGTGCTCCTCCTCCCAGTCGCCGTCCGTGCGCTGCGCGGCACAGAGATAGTCTGCCGCCCTCCGGGCGCTCGAATCCTCAGCGTTTCCTGCGGCCACATAGGCGAGTAGCGCCCAAGCCGTCTGCGACGGAGTCGTGAACTCTGCCCGTCCTCGCCAGGCGCGGTCACCGTAGGAGCGGACGTCCTCGCCGAAACCGCCGTTCTCCTGCTGGACGGAGTCGAGCCAGGCGGCCGCGCGGCGCATCGAGGGGTGGTCGTGCGGCACCCCCGCGGCCTCGAGACCCGGCAGCGCGGCGCCGGTGCCGTAGAGGTGGTTCACGCCCCAGCGGCCGAACCACGAGCCGTCGTCCTCCTGCTCGGCGAGGAGCCAGTCGACCCCGCGCTGCGCCGCCTCGCCGTGGACGCCGAGCGTGCCGAGAAGCTCGATCGCATGCGCGGTGACGTCGGCGCTCGGCTCGTCCGTCACCTTGCCGAAGTCGCAGAACGGGATCTTGTAGAGCCACATCGCCCTGTTGTCGACGTCGAACGCGCCCCAGCCGCCGCCGCTCGACTGCATGCCCACGAGCCAGTCGATCCCACGGCGGATCGCGTCCTCCTCGCCGATGCCCATCCCGTGCAGGGCCAGCGGGATCACCGCCGTGTCGTCGAGGTCCGGGTAGTTGTCGTTCTGGTACTCGAAGGCCCAGCCGCCCGGCGCGAGTTCCGGCCGGCGGACGGCCCAGTCGCCCTTGACGCGCACCTCCTCGGCGAGGAGATAGCGGCCGGCGCGGACGAGCTGTGGGTGGTCGTCGGCGACGCCGCAGGCGCGGAGCGCGAGCAGCGCGAGGCCCGTGTCCCAGACCGGCGACTGGCAGGCCTCGGGGCGGAGCCGGTCGCCGTCCTCCACCATGAAGCCCTGCCAACCCTCGACCGCCTTGCCGAGCGTCGGGTCGTCCAGCCCGTAGCCGAGGGCGGCGAGCGCGATGATCCCCCACACCCACGGCGGCTGGATCCCGGCCCACGAGCCGTCCGCCTCCTGGCGTTCGCGGATCCACCGCTCGGCGACCGCGACGGCACGCCGGCGCAGCGCGTTCGGCGGCCCCGGCGGGCGGGTGCGTCCGGGCATCGCCCCGATGGCGGACAGGTCGACGTCCGCAGGTCGCACCGGCCGCAGGGACTGTGCGACCGCGAGTGCGACGAACGTCTGCCGCGCCCAGCACGAGAAGTCGTAGATCGAGAAGGGGGACGACGGAGGCAGGAGGACGAGCTCCGGCGGGATCGGCACCATCCGCTGCCACGGCCACTGCCCGAGCAGGGCGAGGAAGCACTTCGTGAACAGCCGGCTCTTGGGGATGCCGCCCTTGCGCCGGATGTAGGCGAGCGCCTTCGGCCCCGGATCGACTCCCGCGAGTCGGCAGGCGACGTATGCCTCGACCGAGGTCGAAAGGTCCGGCGGGCCTTCGAACCAGATCGACCATGTCCCGTCGTCGCGCATGCGCGCGACGAGCTCGTTCGCGATCCGGCGGTCGAGCTCGGGCGTGCGCAGCCCGAGGTAGTGGTTCCAGAAGAGGTGTTGCGCGGTCATGGTCACGTTCGACTCGAGCTCGCCGACCCAGATGCCGTCCGGCCGCTGCAGCTCGAGCAGGCGGCGAGCGCCGCGGTCGATCGCGGCGTCGAGCCGGGTCAGCTCCGCGATGGCAGCCATCTCAGGCTCTAACTCTGGCGGAAGAGCCGCTCAAGATGTGCTGAGCTGCCAGCCGGCCGCTGCGGACGGCGCTCTCCATCGTCGCCGGCCAGCCCGTGTCGGTCCAGGCTCCGGCGCGCACGACGCCCGGCCGGGAGCTCTCCACGCCTGGCCGCTGCACGCCCGGACGCACCGCGATCGTCGCGTACGGCTCGCGGCTCACGCGCGACCAGAGCAGCTCCGCCTCGCCCAGCCGCTCGGTCAGCTGGCCCGCGATCCGCTCCACGAGCTCGCGACCGCGGACATCGAGCAACTCCGGCACCCCGCTCGAGACGACCGTGAGGTACTGGCCGCGCTCGGGGCGATGCCCCGTGAGCGAGCCGCGATCGAAGACCCAGTGCGCGTCCGTCCCGATCAGGGCGGCGAGCGGCTGCGCGAGCAGCGGGCGGTCGAACCAGAGGTGGACGCTCACGATCGGAGAGTCCTCGAGCGTCGGCTCCGCCTCACCGAGCAGGCGCGCGCTCTCGCGCGGCGGA
The DNA here is from genome assembly GCA_035713675.1 of Gaiellaceae bacterium. Taxonomy (GTDB): domain Bacteria; phylum Actinomycetota; class Thermoleophilia; order Gaiellales; family Gaiellaceae; genus Palsa-739. The sequence continues at coordinate 35,908 of DASSZE010000069.1, forward strand.
ACGGCGACGACGATCGAGTCGGCGTCGATCTCGTCAAGAGACTCGACACGCTGCTCGAGCCGGACTCGGTCGCCGAGCACGAGGCCGGCCGCATCGCCGTGCATCCGGCCGAGCGGCTTCGTCGGGAGCACGAGGTCGCTGTTCGGCCGCGGGCCGAGCAGTGCGGTCCGCACCGTGAACAGACCGGCCTCGGCGTCGACCTCGTCCGTCGGGAGGTTGAGCGCCGGCCGGATGAAGACGTCCCAGAAGCGCTCGATCGCCGCGTCGCTCGCACCGAGCCGGCGCAGCAGGTGCCCGAACGTCTCACCCGGATGCGGCTCGGCGCTCCGGCAGCGCGCCGTGACGAGCGGGATGCGGAACCGGTCCCGCAACGGCAGATGGCCGTAGCGGAGAAGCGCCGGGAGGCTCGGCTCGATCGTCGCGACGCGTCCTGACTCGTCGAGCACCGGCAGCCCGAGCCGCGTGCGCAGGTACGAGCCGCCCTCGCCGACGCGGTCGAGGAAGCGGAGGTATTCGGTGAAGCAGCCGAGCGCGATGTGCTGGCCGTTGTCGGGCGGCGGCTCGGGATCGCCGTCGCGCTCGGGGAGCGTCTGGACGGCCCCGCCGAGCGTCGGCCGCGCCTCGAGCACGGTCACCTCGTGACCCGCGTCCACGAGCTCGAGCGCGGCAGTGAGCCCGGCGAGCCCTCCCCCGACGACGGCGACCTTCAGCGCAACAGCTCCTTCGCCACAACGCCGAGCTTCTGCGGCGTCGAGAGCCGCATCTTCTCGCCGAAGACGTCGAAGCCGCTCGCCTCGATCCGGTCGAGCGTCTCCCGATAGAGCCCCGCGAACGTGCCGACGCACAGCGCGCTGCGCCGGTCGAGCGAGCCGAGCAACAGCAGCCCCTCGGCGAGGAACGTCCGCGCACGCTCGGCTTGGAACGCCATCAGCTCACGGAACTCCGCGGACGGAGCGAGCTCGGCGACGCCGAACGCCGTCAGCTCGTCCTGCGGGAGATAGACCCGGCCGAGCTTCGCGTCCTCGTCGACGTCGCGGATGATGTTGATCAGCTGCAAGGCGATGCCGAGCGTCATGGCGTGCTCGGTGTCGCCGGAGCCGTAGATCGGCACGCACGCGAGCCCGACCGCGCCCGCGACCTTCTCGCAGTAACCGCGCAGGTCGTCGAAGTCGGCGTACGTCGACTGCTCGGTGTCCTGCAGGCCGCCGTCGACGAGCGCGGCGAGCGGCTCGCGCGAGATGGAGAACCGCTCGCGCGCGGCGCGGAGCGCGACGAAGACGGGATCGCTGCGGTCGGCGTCGAGCCCGGCGCGGAGGTCCTCGAGCTCGACCCGCTTCTCCGCCGGCGACAGCTCGCCGTCGGCGACGTCGTCGACGCGACGCGCGAAGGCGTACACGGCGGCGATCGCCTGCCGCTTCTCGCGCGGCAGCACCATGATCCCGTAGGCGAAGTTCTTCGCCTCCCGCCGCGTGATTCGCTCGACCTCGGCGTAGGCCTCGTCGACCGTGACGCTCATCGGACGAGGACGACGGCGGCCTCGCGCGCGAGCCGTCCGCGCGAGGGCCGCGGGCGTGAGCTGAAGACGTCCCAGCCGGCCGAGTCGAGCGCGTCGAGCGCCGCGAGGCCGCCGCGGGCGAAGAGCGCGACCGCCCGGCCGAGCCTGCCGCCGATCCGGGCGCGCAGGACGTCGCCGGCGGCGAGCAGCTCCTCCGCGCGCGCGGCCTCGAACCGCAGCAGCGTGCACAGGTCGTCGGACGGGCGGTCGAGCGGCGGATCGCCGAACGCATGCCGGTCTTCAGCCGGAAGGTAGATGCGCCCGAGCTCGAGGTCGCGGGGCACGTCCTGGAGGAAGTTCACTAGCTGGAGCCCGGTGCAGACGGAGTCGCTCGCGGCCACGAGCTCGTCGTCGTCCAGCCGGCGCAGCACGCCGAGCACGAGCCGGCCGCACGGATCCGCCGAGTGGACGCAGTAGTGCTTGACGTCAGCCCAGGTCTCGTACTCGCCGACGCGCTGGTCCATGCGGTTCGCATCGATCAGCCGCAGGAACGGCTCACGCGGCAGGTCGAACTCGCGGATCGTCGGCTGGACGTTCCGCAGTACCGGCCACGTCGCCTCCCCGGCGAAGGCCGCGCCCACCTCGCGCTCGAGCTCGTCGAGCGCGGCGAGCCGGTCACCCTCGTAGGCGTCCCCGAGCTCGTCGACGAGCCGCGCGTAGCAGTACAGGGCGCGGATGTGTGGCCGCAGCGCACGCGGAAAGAGGACGGAGCCGACGGGGAAGTTCTCGCCGGCGGCACGCGCTGCGATCTCGGCCAGCTCCACGACCCCATTCTTGCTTGAATGCTGCGGCGGGGGGCAGTGCCCCGCGCCTGCCCCGACAGGAAAGAGGCGAGCTTGCCCGACGCGTCAGGACGCGATGCTGCGGTGACCGGAGTGGAAAGCCGCGACGGCGCAATCGTGGTGTCTCTCGCAGGAGAGCTCGACCTCTACAACGCCGAGGAGGTGCGGAGCACGCTGCTCGACGCGTGCGCCGGCGAGCCGGCGCTGCTCGTCGTCGACCTCGGGGAGGTTCGGTTCGTCGACTCGACCGTCCTCGGCGTGCTGATCGAGGCGCGCTCACGCATGGCCGACCGCAAGGGATTCCGCCTTGCGGCGCCCGGTCTCGAGACCCGGCGGGCACTCGAGGTCTCGGGCCTCGACCAGCATTTCGCCGTCCACGACACGGTTCCGGAGGCGCTCGAAGCCGCTCGGTGATGTCGCGCGAACCGCTGCTGCCTGCCGAGTCGCTCGCGCGCTACGCCGACGCGATCGTCCGTGCGTCCCTCGGGATCGAGCAGGGTGACACGCTCGTCGTCCAGGGCGAGCCCGAGCATCGCGAGCTGCTCGTCGCCGTCGCCGAGTCCGCGTACAAGGCGGGCGCGCGGTTCGTCGACGTGGTCACCGCCGACCCGCTCGTCATGCGCGCGCGGCTGCTCTACGGCAAGGACAACGCGCTCGGAGCGCTCTCGCCCTGGCGCCGCCGGCAGCTCCGGGAGGTCGCCGGCCCACGCGGGGCGCTGGCCTCGATCGCCGGCGAGGGCGAGGCCGGCTACCTCGACGGCGTCCGTCCGGACCGGATCGCGACCGACTACCGGCGCGGGGCGAAGCAGACGACGTTCCTGCGCCGCGCGCAGCTCAACCAGCAGGCGCGCTGGACGATCGCGGGCTGGCCCACAGACCACTGGGCCGGCCAGGTCTACCCGGAGCTGTCGCCGCTCGTCGCGAAGCGGCGTCTCGCCCGCGACCTGCTCCGCTTCAGCCGGCTCGCGGACGAGGACGGGAAGGGCACGAGCGGCTGGCTCAAGCACCTGCGCACGCTCGGCCGCCGCTCGGCCCGGCTGACGAAGCTCGGCCTCACCGGCCTGGAGCTGCGCGGCCCGGGCACCGAGCTCGACCTGGGCCTCGTCGCCGGCACCCGCTGGCTCGGAGGCCCGGAGACGCTCGCCGACGGCCGGGTCATCGCGCCGAACATGCCGACGGAGGAGACCTTCACGAGCCCCGACCCCCGCAAGACCAACGGGACGTTCCGCTGCACGTTCCCCCTCTCGTTCCGCGGCCGCCTGATCCGGGGAATCCGAGGCGAGTTCTCGAGCGGCCGGCTCGTCCGGCTCGAAGCCGAGTCGGCCGACGATCGCGACTTCCTCGCCGCCTATCTGGACACCGACCCCGGGGCGAGGCGGCTCGGCGAGGTCGCCCTGGTGGACGCCTCGTCGCGGATCGGCCGGACGGGACGTGTCTACTACAACACCCTGCTCGACGAGAACGCGGCCGCGCACATCGCGTTCGGCAGTGGTTTCGGAGGCACCCGGACGGAAACGCCTCCCAGAGGCGTGAACCGCTCGACGACCCATCTCGACGTGATGATCGGGAGCCCCGACCTCGAGGCGACCGGCATCGACGGCCGCGGCCGCCGCATCCCGCTGATCCGCGAGGGGTCCTGGCAGATCTGAGAGCAAGAGCCGTCCTCGCGGTGCTCGCCACCACCGTCGCGGCAACCGGCTGTGGCGGCGGGAGCTCCGCTCCCCACACGACCACGACGCGGGTCGCCTCGGTGGCCGTGACCCCCCCGCCGAAGTGCAAGCTCTCCGCGAAGCAGCGCCGCCTGATGGCACGTCTGCAGCGGGAGATCGTGCAGATGCACGAGCTCGAGCAACCGCTCAAGACGGTGCACAAGCACGGGCCGATGAAGCTCGAGCTGCTGCTGAACAAGTTCCTGCTCTCGGTGGGCTACCTCCCCGTCGACGAGCGCGGCGACCTCATCCGCAAGGCGAAGAGCGCGGTCGCCCTCTGTCAGGACTGCTTCGACGCCCTCGAGTCGATCGAGCCGTCGCTGCAGACGAAGTTCGGCGAGAGTCCCTGCAAATCGGGTTTCTAGTACGGCCCGTCAGGCGTCGACCATCAGGCTGTTGAGCGGGCCCCAGAGCGCCTCGGCGCGGCGGGAGACGTGCGGGAGGAGGGTCAGCTTGCCGTCGGCCCAGCCGTCGCGCTTGCGGCGTTCGTAGCGCTCTTCGCTGAGCGGCTTCCACAGCTCGTCGAACACCCGCGCCGGATCGCCCTCGATCTCGGCGCGCGGCCGCTCCAGGTGCTCCTCCCACAGCCGCAGCCGGGCCTCGCGTGCGAGCGACTCGTCGTGGAGGACGACGTTGACCTCGGTGTCGTTGAAGAGCGAGTGCTCGTTGAGGTTCGCCGAGCCGACCGTGAGCCAGGCGTCGTCGATCACGGCCGCCTTCGAATGGACGTACACCGGGTTGCCGCCCGGGCCGGGCTGGAAGAGCGTGCACGCGAGGAAGCGTCCCGGGCCACCGCCCTCCCGGTCGGCGTCGATGAGCATCCCGACCTGGCCGCGGCTGTCGTCGGCGCCGTTGTTGGGATGCGACGGCAGCACGGCGAGCACGCGGAAGTCGTCGCTCGGCGGGCTCCGGAGCTTCGCGGCGAGCGCGAACGTCAGCTCCGGCGACCAGAGGAACTGGCTCTCGAGATAGACGAATCGCTCGGCCGAGCGGATGGCGCGAAGGTAGCTCTCGAGAATCGACCACTCCCCTTCGCGGCACGGCTCGTAGAGGCGCTCGGGCACCGTGCGCACGAGCTGAACCTCGACGCCGCCCGTGGCGTCCTCGCGCTCGGGATCCGGCAGCTCCTCGCCCGCGGTCGCCCGCCAGCGCATGCCGAAATGCCGGGCGACATCGGCGACGATCGGCCCCTCGAGCCCGACGGCGGTGTCGTGCCAGCCGAGGCCGTCCCGGTGGGGATGCTCGCTCGAGTCGAGCCGGTTCCCGGCGAGCGAGGTCAGGTCGATCCCGCCGACGAAGGCGAGTTCGTCGTCGACGACGACGAGCTTCTCGTGGTGGCAGTGCAGCGGCCGCTCCCTCGCGTCGAGCGCCATCGTGATGCGCGTGCCGCGCACGAGCTCCTCGCAGGCCCTGCGCACCTCCTTCCGGTCGGGATGGAAGAGCGGCAGCGGCGCGCCGGCCCAGGCGAGCACGCGCACGTCGACGCGTTCGGCCGCGTCTGCGAGCAGCTCGCGCAGGATCGGGCCTTCCTCCTCGAGCCGAAACGAGGGGTCGAAGTGCCAGCCGGCGAGATGGACGTGCGAGCGGGCCGAGCGGACGGCGTCGGCGATCCGCGGCAGTGCCTCGGCCCCGTCCGTCAGCAGCTCGACACGACAGCCGGGCCTGGGCACGAACGACGCCGTGCGCGCCCAGCCTCCGGGGACGGGGTCGATCGCGGCGCCGCTGCCCCGGCGGGCGAGTCGCCGCACGTGGCGGGCGCGGATGATGCGCTCGATCGTGTCGCCGACGAGGTCGTCGAGGCGGTTCAACGGGGCAGGCGCCATCGCGCGCTGATGCCCCGTCTCGCCGGAAAACTCACCCGCTCGGGGAGGTGGGCGAGGAGTACTGCGAGTAGCTGTACGTCCCGTCACCGTTGATCTGGGTGCCGGTGATCGTCGGCGTCGGGAAGTTCCTGACCGGCAGGTTCGCGACCGCCGGGCCCATGTAGTCGTGCCAGATCTCCGCGGGGAGCGTCCCGCCGGCGACCTGGTAGACCCCTTCCACGTTCTGGAGCGGGATCTCGCCGCCCGGGTAGCCGACCCAGACGCAGGTGGCGAGCTGCGGCACGTAGCCGCAGAACCAGGCGTCCTGGAAGTTCTCGGCGGTGCCGGTCTTGCCCGCGGCCGGCCGGCCGATGGCGGCCGCGGTACCGGTGCCGTGCTGGATCACGCCCTGGAGCGCGTAGGTGAGCTCGGCGACGACGTTCGGCCCGAGGATCCGCTTCCCCTTGGTGCTGATCGACTCGATGACCTTGCCGTTCGGCCCGCGCACGCTCTCGAACGCTTGCGGCGCGTGGTGGATGCCGCCGGAGGCGAACGTCGCGTAGACGTCGGTCATCTCGAGCGGCGTGAACCCCACCGCGCCGAGCGTCATCGCGCACACGGGCTTGAAGTCGTTGCCGCTGCTCGTGATCCCGAGGTGGTGCGCCATGTACTGGACGTTCCGGACGCCGACCTTCGCAATCAGCTGGGCGAAGATCGTGTTCACGGAGTTCGCCGTCGCGTCGATGAGGTTCATGGTCCCGGCCGCCTCGTCGGCGTAGTTGTGGACGTCCCACGGGCCGTTGTTCGTCGCGCACTGTGGGTCGGTGATGAAGAGCTCGGGCGGGCCGTAGAAGGTCGAGTAGAGCGAGTCGCCCGCGGCCAGCGCTGTCGCGAGCGTGATCGGCTTGAAGGAGCTCCCCGTCGAGCGGTGCGCCTGGGTCGCGAGGTTGAACTGCATCCGCCGCCCGTCGGGGAGATAGGCGACCATCGCCTTCACGGCGCCGTTGCTCGGGTCGATCGAGACGAGCGCAGCGGCCGGATCCGTGCGCGTATGGAGGACAGACGCGACTGCATGGAGCGCGAGGCCCTGGAGCCGCGTGTCGAGCGTCGTCTTGACCTTCAGGCCTCCGAGCTCGACCTGCCGCTGCCCGTTGAAGTGCGGCAGGTCGGCGAGCTGCTGCGTCGCCCAGCCGAAGAAGTTGGGCTGGCTCAGCTGCGTGTAGAGATGTCCCGGGTGGAGCTGGAGGCTCTTCCGTTCCGCCATCTTGAGCTTCGACGCGGTGATGTAGCCGTTCTTCCACATCGCCTGCAGCACCTCGTTGCGACGAGCTCTGGCCGCGCTCGGGTTGGAGAGCGGGTCGTAGACGGTCGGAGCCTGCGGCAGCCCGGCGAGGAGCGCGGCCTGCACGAGGGTCAGGTCCGCCGCGTTCTTCGAGAAGTACGTCTGTGCGGCGGCCTCGGCGCCGTACGCGTGCCTCCCGTAGAAGACCTCGTTGACGTAGTCGCCGAGGATCTGCTTCCGCGTGTGCTTCTGGAAGAACTTCTCCGAGAGACAGGCCTCCCTGATCTTGCGCGAAAGCGTCCGCTGCGGGTTGCCGATGTACAGGTTCCGCACGAGTTCCTGGGTGATCGTGGAGCCACCCTGCACGATGTGGCCCTTCGAGATGTCCTGGTAGAAGGCGCGCGCGATGCCCTGGTAATCGAGCGCTCCGTGCTGCCAGAAGCGCGCGTCCTCGATCGCCACCGTCGCCTGCGGCAGCCAGGGCGAGATCTTCGCGAGCGGCAGCGGCTGGCGGTTGGTCGCCGACGGCACGACGCCGAGCAGGCGCATGTTGTTCGTGTAGAGGAAGGAGTTCTCGCCGCGCGAGAGCGGGCGGAGGTCGCTCAGGCTGCAGGTGGTGAGCAGGATCTGCCGCCCGGTGAACGCCACGGTCGCGAGCGCGAGCGCGATGACCGAAGCAAGGAGAAGCGCCGCGACGAGCAGGATGCTGCGGCGCTTGCGGTGGCGGCGGCGCATCCGCGCGTGCCGCGCGAGGAGCAGCCGTTCGAGATCACGGTCACGCGTCGGCTGTCGCCGCTGCGGCCCTCTTCCTCCGTTGCGACCCTGGTTTCCTTCCACTGCCACCCGCCATTGTGCTGCAAACGGCGGATCTGGAAACAGCCCAGATGGACCAAGGGCGCCGGGACGGCTCGACGTTTGTCTGTCGCCGGCCCGGGGATTCTTCAGTCGTGCCCGCCGCTTCTCTTCTGGTCAGCGCCTCGACGTTCTCCAGCCTCCACGACTTCTTCCATTCGACGGGCTTCGTGATCGCCCGGAACCTCGTCCTCGTGATGGCGGTCGTGTTCTGGCTCGCGCTCGGGTTCTGGGTCTACAAGGACGGTCGGCGGCGGCTCGGCGACCCGTTCCTCGTCTTCTTCGCGACGGTGCTCGGACTCGTGCCGCCGTACATCGGGCCCGTCGTCTACCTGCTCTTCCGGCCTTCGGAGACGCTCGAGGACGTGCGCTGCCGGCGCGCAGAGCTCAGAGCGCTCGAGCAGCAGGTCGCAGGGTCACGGCCGACCTGCCCGCTCTGCAGCTCGGCCGTCGAGCCGGACTATCTCGCGTGCCCGGTCTGCGCGACGATGCTCCGCGAGCCGTGCACGACCTGCAAGGCGCCGCTCGAGCTCCTCTGGCAGATCTGCCCCTACTGCACAACCCCGGTCGGGCCGGCGCAGGCCGACCTCGACGCGGCGCTCACCGCCGAGGCGAAGACGATCGCGCTGGTCGACGACATCCCGCTCGTGCCACAGCACGAGCCGCGAATCGCCGACGCCTAGCTTCGTCCTCTGCACCGTCGCCGCGATCACGGGTCTTACGGTTCAGCGCCTCGTAGACGACGCGCGCCGGCGCAACACCTTGCTGCAGGAGCACACCGAGTCGCTCTTGCGGGCGTCGGCCCAGCTCGCCCACCAGAACGAGCGCCTCCTGCCGAAGGGCCGCTCTCGCGCGACCGCGAAAGCCACCTCAGGGTCGTCCAGCGCAACGCCGACCGGCTCATCGTCCTCGTCGATCAGCTCCTCTTCCTCGCGCGGGTGGACTCTCACCGGCACGCGGTCGACAAGCAGCGCGTCGAGCTCGGTGAGCTCCTCGGCGAGGCTGCAGAGACGGCACGTCCCGCGGCCCGGGCCAAGAACATCGTTCTTGGCGTCGACACGGAGTCGCCGCAGCACGTGGTCGCGGACCGGCCCCAGCTCCTCCGGCTCGTCGACAACCTCCTCGCGAACGCGATCAAGTTCACGCTCGCCGGCGGCACCGTGCGCCTCGTGGCCCGCGGCAACGCGGCCACGGCGACACTCGAAGTGACGGACACCGGGGTCGGGATCACATCCGCCGACCGCCCCGACCTCTTCAAGCGCTTCTTCCGCGGCACGATCGCGATCGAGAAGGCGATTCCGGGCAGCGGCCTCGCCCTCGCGATCTCAAAGGTGATCGCGGAGGCGCACGGGACGACCATCCAGGTGGAGAACACCGCCGGCGCCGAGTCGACCTTCCGCGTCGCCTTCCCCGCCGCGTGAGTGACGGAGGCGAAAGCCGACGCGGGGACTCGAACCCCGGACCCCATCATTACGAGTGATGTGCTCTACCAGCTGAGCTACGTCGGCGGGGCACCAAGTCTAGCCCCGCTCAGGATTCGATCGTGACGAGCGTCCCGATCGGCGTGTAGGGCCAGATCTGCGCGGCGGCGCCCTCGGGCAGCTCGACGCAGCCCAGGCTCTGCGGGGTTCCGAAGGACGCGCGTGGGAACTCGTGCAGCGCGTCGCCGCCGTGGAAGTAGCTGATCCAGCGGATCCCCGGATCGTGGTAGTGCGAGCCGTCGGGATTCGTCCCGCTCATCGTTCCCACCGGGATGTGCTCGAAGACCGGCCACGTCCCCGGCGCCGTCGGCGACTGGGCGATACCGGTGTTGCCCGGCGAGGTGAGGATCACGCGGCCGGCGACCCAGAGGCTGAGCGACTGCGGCACCGTCTCGTGCACGAAGACGTAGCTGTAGCCGCGGTTGTAGCGCTTGCCGGCGAGGTCGTCGCGGAGGAGCGCCCGCCAGACCTGCGGGCCGGCGACGCCGTCGGTGGACATGCCGTGCACGTCCTCGAAGCGCATCACGGCTCCCTGGGTGACGACGTTCCAGCTACCCGGCTTCCAGAGCGTCCGCAGCGAAGCCGGCGCCTGCGGGTACCGCCAGGTGAAGTTGCCGCTCGGAGGGGTGACCGCGGCCGCCGCCTCGGCGGACGGTGTCGAGGGAGAGGCGCCGGCTTCCGGAGCCCAGCGCACCGGGAGGTAGCCGAGCTTCGCGAGCAGCTCCTGCAGGCGCAGCGTCGAGCCGGGCGGGACCCTCCAGCTGAGCGCCTGGCCGGGGAGCCGGACGCGCTGGGTGCCGCCGAGGCCGAAGCCGAAGCCGGTCGGCTGGAAGGAGAGCGTGTGCGAGTCGACCTGCTCCCAGCGACCGCGCGTCGCCGGCACCAGCTGCGGCAGCCGCGACCCGAGCACCTCGCTGACCGGCTGCGCGAACGTCAGAGTCAACGCGTCGTGTGGCCCGAGCCTGCCTCCGGCGGCGGGCTGCGAGACGACTTTCGTCGGCGCGCCCTGGATGAACCACGACACGCGCACCGGCGGTGGGAGCTTCTCCCACGGCCGAGGCGCAGCCGCCACGGTCGTGGTCCCCGCGCTCGCCGGCCCCGAGGCGACGATGCCGAGCGAGACGGCGGTGGCGCCGCCCCAGATCCGCTTGCCGGCGCGGCCGATGGCGACGCGGCTCACCGGCTCGACGAACCGGACGGTGACGACGCTGCCGCGCTTCGGGCTGAGCAGCGTCGAGCGGAGGTGGGCCGCGGGCGCGACGATCGTCGTCGTCCGCTCCACGTCGTGGCCGACCAACCAGCCGATCCAGCCGGGCCGTCGGATGCCCGCCCGCACCGTCAACCGCTCGCCCGGCGCGATCCGGACCGTGGGCACGATCGTGTCTCCGCGGACCCTGACCGGCACGACTTTGCCGGACGGATCCGTGACCTCGACGCTTTCGACCTGGCCTGCGAAGCCCGGCACCGAGATCTCGGCCAGCCCGCTCGAAGAACCGGCGAGCGCGCCGGCCGGCCACGCGAGCAGGGCAGCCGCGGCCGCGCCGGCTGCCAGGACGGCAACGGCGAGCGCCGTCAAGACCCACACCCGCATCACGACGCTTCCAGTATGTCCTACGCTCACGCCGATGGCCGGGGCCGAAGGGGGCAGAGGGATCCCGCGCGAGCTTTCGCACGCCGAGATCGACGAATTCCTCCGCGGACAGCGGATCGCCCGCCTGGGCTGCCACGCGAGCGGCGCGACGTACGTCGTGCCGCTGATCTACGCGTACGACGACGGCGCCGTCGTCGCGGTCACGACCGAGGGGCGGAAAACCGCGATGCTGCGCGAGAACCCGCGCGTCTGCGTCGAGGTGGACGAGTACGACACCGACGGCCGCGGCAGCTGGCGGAGCGTCATCGCCCACGGCACGTGCGAAGAGCTCGCCGGCGACGGGATAGAGACCGCTCTGGCGCTCCTGCGGGAGCGTTTTTCCTCCGCCGCGGGCCGCACGGCCCAGCCGCGGCAATTGGGCGCGAACGTCGTCGTCCTACGGATCACCCTCGACGAGGTATCCGGCCGAGCCGTCGAGAGGTGATTTTCCCTGCATGAGCAGGGAATGAGACTTTGTACGGAAATAGAAAAATACCCAGGTTTGGGAATGGACTTCGGTGCAACGCCGTTCTATAACTCGTCTGGGTGGCGGCGCCGCACGCAAAGCCGTTCAACGCCGCCCGGGGCGCCGAAATCCGGCAGCCCACCATGAGCGAAAGGAACAACAACTGAGCGACACCATTCACCTGCACGATCTCTCCCCTGCCGAGCGCCTGCTCGAGGAGGCCGCCGAGCGCGGTTTCGTCGAGGAGAAGGACATTCAGGCGCTGGCGGACGAGCACGAGCTGACCGAGGACGACCTGGCCGGCCTTCGTGTCGCGCTCGAGGAGCGCGACGTCATCGTGCGCGACGACACCCCGGAGGAGAAGCGCCCGGTCGTGGCCGCGCCGGTCACCGGCACGCTCGACCCGCTGCAACTGTTCATGGACGCGGCGGGCCGCCACAAGCTGCTCACGGCCGCGGACGAGGTTGCGCTCGCGAAGCGCATCGAGCGCGGCGACCTCGCGGCGAAGGAGAAGATGATCAACTCGAACCTTCGCCTCGTCGTCTCGATCGCGAAGCGCTACCAGGGCCACGACGTTCCCCTGCTCGACCTGATCCAGGAGGGCGTAATCGGCCTCAACCGCGCTGCCGAGAAGTTCGACTGGCGCAAGGGCTACAAGTTCTCGACCTACGCCACCTGGTGGATTCGCCAGGCGTGTCAGCGAGCGGTCGCGAACCAGTCGAAGACGATCCGCATCCCGGTGCACGTCCAGGAGCGCCGCATCAAGCTCAACCGCGCCTCCGCGGAGCTCCAGGCGAAGCTGGGCCGCGAGGCCACGCCCGAGGAGCTCGCCCAGGCGACGCGGCTCAAGCTCGAGCACGTCGTCGAGGCACTCGATGCGGTCGACTCGGTCTCCCTGAACCAGGGCCTCGGCTCGGACGGCGACTCGGAGCTCGGCGACCTGTTCGCCGACGAGTCCTCGGCCGATCCCGCCGAGGAGGCGGTCGAGTCGGTGCGCCGGCAGCGTGTACAGCGGGCGGTCGCCGACCTCCCCGAGCGGCAGCGGCGGATCATCGAGCTCCGCTTCGGCTTCGAGTCCGAGCCTGCGTCCCTCGAGACGATCGGCAAGGAGCTCGGACTGACGCGGGAGCGCGTCCGGCAGCTCGAGAGCGACGCCCTCGCACGGCTCCAGCTCGCGCTCGGCGACGAGCTCGTCTTCGCCGCGTAAGCTAGAAGGGTCTGAGAGACACCGCGAAGGGCCGGGAGCGATCCCGGCCCTTCCTCGTTCAGGCGACGGCGGTGGCGGCGCCGAGCTCGTCGCGCAGCCGGATCAGGAGCGCCTCGAGCGCGAGCGGCGTCGAGACCTGCAGCTCCTCGGCCTGCCGCCAGGCCGCGCGGACGAGCTCGCAGGCCTCCTCGGCGGCGTGCATCCGCTCGAGGGTCGCATCACTGCGCAGCTCCGCCAGCCGGTCGACGTGAACGGCAGCGGACTCGGCGCCCGCGGCGACGACGACCAGGTCGCGGTACCACGACTCGAGCTCCTCGAGCTGGGCGAGGAGCTCTTCGCGCTCGGCGCCGCGCTGCGCTCGCCGCACGCGCTGCTCCGCCTCTCGGCCCGTCAGCTCGAGCGACTCGACCTGCACCTCGGCGGCCTCCTTGGCTTCCGTGCCGCGCTCCGAGATTCCCGTGAGAAGAACCTCGGTGGCGTCCGCGGGCTCGAAATCGGGATCCGCGTAGACCGACCGCGCGACGGAGATCAACGCCTCGCGCCGGCCCGCGGCGGCGGGATCGAGCAGCTGGAGCGCACGACCGAGCCGGCCGCCGGCGACGCGCGCGAGGGTCGTGACCTCGTCGTCGCTCAGCTCCGGCGCCCGCTCGCGGACGGCCTGGCGCACGGCCGGCTCCGTCAGCCGCCGAAAGGGCACGAGCTGGCAGCGCGAGCGGATCGTCTCCGGCAGCGGCCCGAGCCGCTCGGCCACGAGGACGACGACCGCGTAGGGCGGCGGCTCCTCGAGATCCTTGAGCAGGGCGTCCGCCGCGTCCTCGTTCAGCGAGTCCGCGCCGAAGACGAGATAGACACGGCGCGCCGCCTCGAACGGTCGCATGTGCAGGTCGCGGCGGAGCTCCCGGACGTCGTCGATCCGGATCTGCTCGCCGAGCGGCTCGAGCACGTAGAGGTCGGGATGGCTGCCGCGCTCGACGCGCGCGTGGTCGCCGAGCAGCTCCGCCGCGAAGCGCCGCGCGAGCTCGCGCTTGCCGACGCCGGAGGGCCCATGGAAGAGGTAGGCGTGCGCCGGCCCTTCCTGCAGCGCCGCTGCGAGCAGCCGCTTCGCCTCGTGCTGCTCAGGAACGCTCTCGAAGCCGCTCACGCACCTCCCTCGCGATCTCGTCGGCCGACCCTGTCGCGTCGATGGTGACGATTCTCTCCGGGAACCGCTCGGCGAGCTCGCGGTACGCGCCGTCGACCTTCGCCTGGAGCTCCGTCCCCTCCCGCTCGAGCCGGTCGGGATCCACGTGACGGCCGGTGGCCACCTCGGGATCGAGCAGGAGCAGGAAGGTCACGTCGGGAGCCAGGCCGCCGGTCACCGCGAGGTTGAGCTCGAGGACGGCGTCCACGCCCAGCCCGCGGGCGATTCCCTGGTACGCGAGCGACGAGTCGAAATAGCGGTCGCAGACGACGTCGGCACCGCGCTCGAGCGCCGGCCGGATGACCTCGTCGACGTGCTGCGCGCGCGACGCGGCGAAGAGCGCCGCCTCGGCCCACGGAGCCATGTCCGGGCCCTCGAGGACGAGCGCGCGGACGAGCTCGCCGAGCTCGGTGCCGCCGGGTTCCCGCGTGAGGACGACGTCGCGGCCCTCCGCCTCGAGCGCCGCACGCAGGAGCTCCGCCTGCGTCGACTTGCCGGAGCCGTCGGCTCCTTCGAAGGTCACGAACACCGGCGTCCAACCATACGGGAGGAGGAGCGCCGCGCCGCTCGACGAACCGTGACGGTCCGTGGAGCACGCCCAGCCGCTCAGCCGTCCGTTCCCCTGGCGTCTCACGACGCTCGTCGCCTGTGCCGTCGTACTCGCGATCCTCGGTGCGCTCGTCCTCACCCACGGCTCGGGACAGACGCGTCCGGAAGCCGTCTCCCGGCACGCCCCGAAGGGGCCCGCACTGCCGCCGTTGCGGCCGCGAGGCCGGATCTCGGTGCTCGTGCTCAACGGCAACGGGATCGGCGGTGCGGCCGGCGGACTGGCGAGCGCTCTGCTCGCCCGCGGCTACCGCCACGCCGTCCCGACCGACGCGCCGAACCTCGACTACGCCCGCTCGCTCGTCCTGTTCAGGCCGGGCTGGCAGCGGGAGGCTGAGCGCCTCGGACGCGACGCCAGGATCGCGACGGTGACGCCCCTCGACGGGCGCGTCGCGCCCCCGTACGCGCGCGTTCCGCTCGTCGTGATCCTCGGCGCGAACTAGCCTCGGCAGCCGCTTTCGGTTCCGTCCGATGCGGGGTCTACGGTCCCGTTCCCCGTCGGCGGGATCGGATGCCGGCGACGGTCCAGAAAGGGCTTAGAGGCGACTACAGTTCGGGAGGGGAAGATGGCGAGCGTCGAGCAGGTTCCGGGCACCGAAGAGACGGCCGCAGAGGTCGTCAACACCGTCGTGGAGGAGGGTGCGAGGCTCGGCGTCAAGCGCTTCTTCACGATCCCGGACCGCGACCCGTTCGACGAGATCGAGTGGGAGACGCGCGACGCCGTCATCCCCGGCCGCGACGGCCCCGCCTTCGAGCAGCGCGGCGTCGAGTTTCCGAAGTTCTGGTCGCAGACGGCCACGAACATCGTCGCGCAGAAGTACTTCCGCGGCCGGCTCTCCTCGCCAGAACGCGAGTCGAGCGTGAAGCAGATGATCGGCCGCGTCGTCGACACGGTCGTCGCCTGGGGCAAGGAGGGCGGCTACTTCGCCGACGCCGACGAGGCCGAGACCTTCGAGGCCGAACTGAAGGCGATCCTCGTCAACCAGTACGCCTCGTTCAACAGCCCCGTCTGGTTCAACGTCGGCTTCGAGGCTGCGCCGCAGTGCTCGGCCTGCTTCATCCTCTCGATCGACGACTCGATGGAGTCGATCCTCGACTGGATCCGGCGCGAGGGCGTCATCTTCCGCGGCGGCTCCGGCTCGGGCGTCAACCTCTCGCGGCTGCGCTCGTCGAAGGAGCAGCTCTCGAAGGGCGGCTACGCCTCCGGCCCGGTCTCGTTCATGCGCGGCGCCGACGCGTCGGCCGGCACGATCAAGTCGGGCGGCAAGACGCGGCGCGCGGCCAAGATGGTCGTGCTCGACGTCGACCACCCGGACGTCGAGGAGTTCATCTGGTGCAAGGCCAAGGAGGAGCGGAAGGCCCGCGTCCTCGAATCGAACGGCTACGACATGTCGCTCGACTCGCCCGACTGGGCCTCGATCCAGTACCAGAACGCGAACAACTCCGTCCGTGTGAGCGACGCGTTCATGGAGGCTGCGACGAAGGGCGAGGAGTTCAACCTCACCGCACGCACCGACGGCACGATCCTCGAGACCGTGGACGCGCGCGACCTGCTCCGCCAGATCGCGGCGGCCGCCTGGGAGTGCGCGGATCCGGGAGTCCAGTACGACACGACGATCAACTCGTGGCACACGCTGCCGAACACGAGTCGGATCAACGCCTCGAACCCGTGCTCGGAGTACATGTCGATCGACGACTCGGCGTGCAACCTCGCGTCGCTCAACCTGATGAAGTTCCGGCGCGAGGACGGTGAGCTCGACGTCGAGGCGTTCGAGCACGCGGTCGACGTCGTCTTCCTCGCCCAGGAGATCCTCGTCGGCTATTCGTCGTATCCGACGCGCGAGATCGGGCGGAATGCGAAGCGCTTCCGCCAGCTCGGGCTCGGCTATGCGAACCTCGGCGCGCTGCTCATGGCGCGCGGGCTGCCGTACGACTCCGACGAGGGACGCGCGTACGCGGCGGCGATCACCGGACTCATGACGGGCCGCGCCTACCGCAAGTCGGCCGAGATCGCCGCGCGGATGGGGCCGTTCGACGGCTACCAGGTCAACCGGGCGCCGTTCATCGGCGTCGTCGCGAAGCACCGCGCAGCGGTGGGCAACATCGAGCACGCCGACTCCGTGCCGGCCGACCTGCTCGGCCACTGCCGCAAGGCGTGGGACGACGCGCTCGACCTCGGCGAGGTGCACGGCTACCGGAACGCGCAGGCGACCGTACTCGCGCCGACCGGGACGATCAGCTTCATGATGGATTGCGACACGACGGGCGTCGAGCCCGACTTCTCGCTCGTCAAGTCGAAGAAGCTCGTCGGCGGCGGCGAGATCACGATCGTGAACAAGACCGTGCCGATGGCGCTCGAGCGGCTCGGCTACGCCCCGCGCGAGATCGAGGAGGTCGTCGCCTGGGTCGACGAGCGGAACGGCGTCGTCGGCTCGCCCTACGTGAAGACCGAGCACTACCCCGTCTTCGACTGCGCGGTCGGCGAGCGCGCCATCCACTACCTCGGCCACGTCCGGATGATGGGTGCCGTCCAGCCGTTCATCTCCGGCGCGATCTCGAAGACGGTGAACATGCCCGAGGAGGCCGGCGTCGAGGACGTGATGGACCTCTACGTCGACGCGTGGAAGCTCGGCGTGAAGGCGATCGCGATCTACCGCGACAACTGCAAGGTCGCGCAGCCGCTCTCGAGCTCCGGCAAGGACGGCCAGACCGCCGTCGCGACGCCGCCGGTGCACGTCCACGAACGGAAGCGGCTGCCGGAGGACCGGCGCGAGATCGGCCGCAAGTTCCGCGTCGGCGACTACGAGGGCTACATCCATGTCGGCACCTACGACGACGGCAGCCCCGGCGACATCTTCGTCGACATCGCGTAGGCCGGCACGACGATGGCCGGCCTGATGAACTCGCTCTGCATCGCGGTCTCGATGGGCCTGCAGTACGGCGTGCCGCCCGAGGTGTACGTCTCGAAGCTGTCGCACCAGCGCTTCGAGCCCAGCGGGCTGACGAACGACGCCGACATCCGCACGGCGAAGTCGATCGTCGACTACATCTTCCGCTGGTTCGGCAAGACGTTCCTCACCGCCGAGCAGCAGGAGGAGGCCGGCATCCTGTCGGCCGAGGTCAAGGCGCGGCTCGCCGAGCGCTACGCGAGCGGCGAGGCGTCGGCGCCGGCGGAGCCCGGCGAGGCGCCGCCGCCTGGCCAGACCGCGCTCTTCAACAGCTGGGAGGACGCCGTCGAATGCGCCCGCTGCGGCGGGCGGATGGTGCGCACCGGCAGCTGTTACACCTGCCGGGACTGCGGCACGAACACCGGCTGCTCGTAAGAAGTAGGAAGAAGACTCCACCCGGCGTGACCAGGAGGCCCCGCACCGCGGGGCCTCCGTCGTTCTGATGTGGAGCAGGCTCCGGTCAGCCCGAGAGCCGCGCCGCGAGCTTGGCCTGCTGTAGCGCCTGGCGGGCGAGCGACTTCGCCTTCGCCGTGTTCCCGTTCGCGCCGGCACTCGCCGCGCGGGACATGTCGTTGCACGCGACCTGCATGTGCACGACCGCCTGCTGTTGCCGGGCGCTCCCGGCCTGCGTCGAGAGCTTGCCGTTGACGATGCTCTGACACTGCCGGAGCAGCGGCGCCCCGGACGCGACCGCGCCCGTGAGATTGCCGCTCTGGAACTCGTGCACGCTCGTCTGGACGCGAGCCGCGAGGCCATGGATGCCCGCCCGGAAGCTCCCGGAGCCCTGCGCATGCCTGACGCCGGCGACGCCGGCGGTGGTGCCGCTCGTCGTGCCGCTCGCGCTGCCGCCGCCGCCGCAACCGGCGAGCGCCACCGCGACCGCGATGAGCGCGCCGACGCCGAGGATGGCTTTCGTCATGGTGAGTCTCCCTCCGTCGTTGGCATGTCCCGCGTCAATCCGAAAACGGCCGAACTCGCGAATCCGTTGCTGTGGAAGCACTCCGCTGCCAGGATGTGGGGATGCCCAGCTGCCGCGCCTGCGGCCAGGACAACCCCGAGATCGCACGCTTCTGCCTCGCGTGCGGAGCGCCGCTCGGCGAGGAACCGGCGCCCCGCGAGGAGCGCAGGATCGTCAGCGTCGTCTTCGTCGACCTCGTCGGTTTCACGTCCCGCTCCGAGCGGCTCGACCCCGAGGACGTGCGGGCGATCCTCACCCCGTACCACGACCTCGTGCGCGCCGAGATGGAGTCCTTCGGCGGCGTCGTCGAGAAGTTCGTCGGCGACGCGGTGATGGCCGTTTTCGGGGCGCCGACGGCTCACGGCGACGATCCGGAGCGAGCGGTCCGCGCCGCGCTCGCCGTGCGCGAGGCGGTGACGGCGCTGAACGTCGAGCGGCCCGGGCTCGAGCTGCGCATCCGCGGCGCCGTGAACACCGGCGAGGCGGTCGTGTCCCTCTCCGCGCGGCCCGCGCTCGGGGAGGCGATGGTCGCCGGCGACGTCGTGAACACGGCGGCGCGCCTGCAGCAGCACGCGCCGGTCGGCGAGATCGTCGTCGGCGAGGAGACCTACCGGGCCACGCGCGCCGCAATCGGGTACGAGCACGTCGAACCGGTGACGGCGAAAGGGAAGGCCGAGCCAATCGCGGTCTGGCGCGCAGTGGCCGCCGCATCACCGACCGGCGAGCGCCACCTGTCGACCACGCCCTTCGTCGGGCGTGAGCGGGAGCTCGAGCTTCTCGACGCGACCTGGGAGCGCGTCGTGCTGGAGCGCCGCCCGCACCTCATCACCGTCCTCGGCCCGCCTGGTGTCGGCAAGTCGCGCCTCACGGCGGAGTTCATGGAGCGCGTCGGGGCGCGCAACGGCAGGATCGCGCGCGGCCGGTCGCTCCCGTATCGCGAGCGCAGCGCCTACGGCGCCTTCGCGGCGCAGGTGAAGGAGCTCGCCGGCATCTTCGACAGCGACGACGTCGAGGTCGCGACCGCCAAGCTACGGGCCCTGGTCGAGCGGTTGGAGGGCCTCGGACAGGACGAGGCCACCGTGGTTGCCGGGCACCTCGCGATCCTCCTGGGCTTCGAGACCGAGGTGACCACCCCCGACCGCGACAGTCTCTTCCAGTCGGTACGCGTCTTCATCGAGGCCGGCGCCCGGGACGAGCCCACCCTCTTCGTGTTCGAGGACCTCCATTGGAGCGATTCTGCTCTCCTCGACCTGGTCGAACTCCTGGCCACGCGTCTGCACGACCTGCCGGTGCTGCTCCTCACGAACGCCCGGCCAGAGCTACTCGACACGCGGCCCGCGTGGGGCGGCGGCCTGCTCGCCTACCACGCACTCCCTCTCGACCCCTTGGGCGGCTCGGACGCATCGCAGCTCGCGCTCCACCTCATCGGGGCGGACGCGAAGGCGGCCCACGTCGCCGAGATCGCCGAGGGGAATCCGCTCTTCATCGAGCAGTTCGCCGCAGTGCTGAGCGAGCGTGACGGTGACGCGTCCGGAAGCCTGCCGACGACGATCCGCGGGCTGGTCTCCGCGCGCCTCGATGCACTGCCTGCCGATGAGCGCGAAGTGATTCTCGACGCCTCGATCATCGGGAAGAGCTTCTGGCGCGGCGCACTGGACCGGATAGCGCGCGATCCCGACTGCCTCGCCGTCGCGCTCGCCGCGCTCGAGCGGCGCGACCTGATCCGCCGTGACGCCGTCTCGAAGATGGAGGGAGACGAGCAGTGGTCGTTCAAGCACATCCTCATCCGCGACGTCGCATACGACCTACAGCCCCGCGCACGCCGGCGCGAGGGCCACCGCCACGTCGCGGAGTTCATCGAGCAGTCGACACCCGAGGTCGGCGACGCCGGAGCCGCGCTCGCACGCCACTGGCGCGACGCCGGCGAGCTCGAGCACGCCGCCGAGCACCTCGTCGCGCTCGCGGCGGAAGCGGAACGCGGGTGGGCGAAGCCGCTGGCCGTACGGCACTACAAGGAGGCGCTCGACATCACCCCCGTGGAGGACGTGGAGCGCATCCGTTTCCTGCGTAAGCGCCTGGCCGTCGCGCAGCAGGCGGTCTATCACGTCAGCGACGCGCAGCTGCTCGGGCTCGGTACCGGCGAGGACTAGGCCGGGACGGGCGGGAAGTCGGCCGGCGAGACGTCGCCCGCGATCTCCAGCAGCAACGTGACCGTATGGCTGCCGAGCTTCTCGGCATGCGCGCGAACCGTTTCCTCGTCCGGCGCCTCGTAGATGCAGTACGTATGCACGAGGCCCTCGTCGTCGACGACGACGTGGCTGTGCTCCCAGACGATCTCGGGAAACTCGGTCTCGGTGAGCTCACGCGAGCGGCGGCCGACCGGCGGCATCTGCTCTTCGGTGACCTCGAACGCGCGGACGATCAGGTAGCGCGGCATGCGCGCGAGTCTATATCCGCGCGTCCGCGCGGAGAAGGGCGCGGAGCTTGGATCGGTATACGTTCATATCCGCGTGCTGCCAGTCGGCGTGGGTCTGATGCGCCCACGGCCTGTACCGCTCGCGGTGGTACGGGCTCGAGAGGCTCTCGGCGTGGCCGATCACGTTGCGGATCCTGATGTGGAAGCGGCCGACGAGCCACGCCGTGAGCGCGAGCGACGAGCGGAGCTGGGCCGGGTCGTGGAGGATCTCGGCGTCGGACGTGCCGACGTGCTCGATCCCGATCGCGACGTAGTTGAGACCGACCGTGTGGCGGCACATCACGTTGAGGCGCACGAGCTGGTAGATCGTCCCGTCGCGGTCGACGATGAAATGCGCGCAGTCGCCCGGTAGCTGGTGGAGCTCCGGATCGGGCGTGTTCGAGGCGAACGCATTCCACGCCGACGAGAAGCTGTTGCCCGCCGTGTAGTGCTCGACGATCACCTTGGGGCTCAGGCGCCAGGAGTGGATCCCATAGTGCTTCGCGGCGTACGCGGCCATCTCCGCCCTCCGCTGCGCGCCGTACGGGATCGGTTTCCAGACGATGTGCGGTTTCGGCGCGACCAGCGAGAGCGCAATTGCGAGAGTGGCGAACACCGGGCCGGCAGGGTAGCCTCCGCCCCGTCGTGTCGAGGTAGCGAGCCCACCAGCCGCCGTCGCAGCGAGGCAGTCCGCCTCGCCTCTGCGTCCCCTACCTCGAGGTGTTCCTTGGCACGACCCCCGCTCATCGTGAGCTCCGCCAACGTCCGGCTGAAGGCCGTGCGCCGGCTTGCCCGCCGCGGCTCGCGGGAGCTCTGCCTCGCGGAGGGCTCGCGCGCGGTGCGGGCGGCGCTCGCGGCCGGCGCGCACGTGCGCGAGTTGTACGTCTCGCGCGAGCTGCTCGAGGGCAGCCTCGACGCCGACCTCGTGGACGCGGCCGAGCGCGGCGGCGCCCTCGTCGTCGAGCTCGGGCCGGCTACCTTCGCGAGCCTGACGGAACGCCGGCCGGACGGGATCCTGGCCGTGGTCTCCCGTCCTCCGACAGCGCTCGAGGAGCTCGCCCTGCCGCCGGAGCCCTTCCTCGCCGTCGCCGTCGCCATCGAGCGCCCTGGGAACCTCGGGGCGATCGCGCGCACGGCCTGTGCGGCCGGCGCCGACGCGCTCCTCGTCGCCGACCCGCGCACCGACGTCTTCCACCGCGACGCGATCCGCGGCTCGGTCGGAGCCGTCTTCAGGCTGCCGTGCGCCTGTGCGCCGACCGGGGACGTGCTCGCGTGGCTGCGGGAACGCACGATCCCGATCGTCGCCACCACCCCGGCGGCGACGACGCCGTACTGGGCGCCGGCGTACGCCGGCACCGTCGCGGTTGCGCTCGGCGGCGAGCGGCACGGGCTCCCGCGTGTCTGGCTCGAGGCGGCGACGGACCAGGTCGCGGTGCCTTCGCACGGGCCCGTCGACAGCCTCAACGTCGCCGTGGCCGCGGGAGTCGTGCTCTGCGAGGCCGCCCGATCTCGCTAGCCGAGCCGGTACGTCCGGTCGCCGAGATCCTCGGCCCGGAAGCGCTCGAGAAACGCCTTCGCGTAGGGACGGCCCGGCTCTGCCAGCACGATCTCGCCTCCGAGCAGCGGCAGGAGCTCGCCGAGCTGCTCCGCGTTGCGGGCCTCGTACAGCAGGTCGGCGCCGAGGACGAGATCCCACGGCGCGGCCCGCAGCAGCGGCTCGGGCTCGCTCCACCGGACGCGGGCGACACGGAGGAAGACGCCGTTGCGGTCGGCGTTCCGCCGCAACAGCTCGGTCGCGTCCTCCGCCCAGTCGGTCGCGAGCACGTCCGCCCCGCGCGCCGCCGCCGCGAGCGAAGGCAGGCCGAGGCCGCAGCCGAGCTCGAGCACCTTCAGCCCGCGCAGCTCCCGCCGCGAGACGTGCCGCGCGAGCGCGAGCCCACTCGGCCAGAGCTCGGCCCAGTACGGGAGGAATTCCTCCTCGTCGAACACCGCCTCGTCGATCAGCTCGTCCGCGCTCGGCGGGCGGAGGATCTCGAGCCGCAGATCCGGCGCCAGCTCGACCTCCTCTGGAACGAGCGTCTCGCTCAGAGCGCCGCGAACAGGTCGACGGGCACGCCGTCGGGATCGCTGAGCTGGGCGTAGCGCTGGCCCCAGAACGCGTCCCACGGCTCCTTCTCGCCCTCAAAGCCCGCGGCCACCACCCGCGCGTACAGCTCGTCCACCTCGGCCGGGCTGCCGCACTCGAACGCGAGCGAGAGCTGGTTGCCGGACGCGCGCGTCCAGTCGGGCCGGAAGCTGGTGACGACCTCCTCCGTGTCGAGCATGAGGCGCACGCCGTTCGGCAGGGTCGCCTCCACGTGGCCGTTGCCCTCCGGGAACTCGATCCCGAGCTGCCCGTAGAAGGCCACGGAGCGGCGCATGTCGGAGCAGACGATCCCGATCGCGTTCAGCTGCGGCACAGACCGGACGCTAGCCATTAGCGTCGGCTCGATGCGCAGCAGGCGTCTGGGCTCGAGCGATCTGATGGTCTCCGAGATCTCGCTCGGCTCGTGGCTGACGTACGGCGGCGGGGTCGGCCGCGAGCAGGCCGAGGCGTGCGTCGCCAGGGCCTTCGAGGTCGGGATCGACTTCATCGACACCGCGAACGTCTACTCGAGCGGGGCCGCGGAGGAGTTCCTCGGCGAGGTGCTCGCCCACCGGGCGCGCGACTCGTACGTACTCGCCACGAAGCTCTACTTCCCGATGTCCGACGCCGACCGCGGACTCTCGCGCGGGCAGGTTCTGAAACAGATCGACGCGTCGCTGGCCCGCCTACGCACCGATTACGTCGACCTCTACCAGTGCCACCGCTACGACTGGGACACGCCGCTCGCCGAGACGATGGAGGCGCTGACGGAGGTCGTACGACAGGGCAAGGCGCGCTACCTCGGCTTCAGCGAGTGGCCGGTGGAGAAGATCCGCGAGGCACAGGAGATGCCCGGCGTCGAGCACTTCGTCTCGAGCCAGCCGCAATACTCGCTGATCTGGCGCGGTCCCGAGCGCGACGTGATCCCGTACTCCCGCGAGCACGGCATCTCGCAGATCGTGTGGTCACCGCTCGGGCAAGGGATCCTGACGGGCAAGTACCGACCCGGCGCGCCGCCGCCGGGCGACAGCCGCGCCGCCCACGAGCGGATGAACTACTTCATGGACCGGCGCGACGACCAGGTGCTGCTCGAGCGCGTACAGCGGCTGCGGCCGGTCGCCGAGGAGCTCGGGCTGTCGATGGCCCAGCTCGCGCTCGCGTGGGTGCTGCGTGAGGAGAACGTCGCCTCCGCGATCATCGGCGCCACCCGCCCCGAGCAGGTCGAGGACAACGCCGCGGCCTCCGGCGTCGAGCTCGACTCCGCGACGCTGTCCCGGATCGACGAGATCCTCGGCGACAGCGTCTCGTGGGAAGGGCCCGCCTCCGCACGTTGACGCGGTTCGGATCCTCCGGGCCCGGGGTACCCGGCCCGACGATGGAGCACGAGACCTGGTTCAGCGGCCTCGCGGACGCGCTCGCGCAGGCGCTCGTCGACGCGCGCGCCTGTGCCGCCGCATGCGAACGGCTCCTCGAGTCGGGTCGCGAGACGCTGGCGCCCACGCAGCAGCAGCGGCTGCTCAGGGCGATCGTGCCGCCGGCTACGATCTCGGGCATTCTCGTCGACCTCGCCGACCGGCCACCGGTGCTGGTCCTGGCGGCGGCGCGACTTTGCCGGGAGACCTCGCTCGCCGCGCTCGAGCAGCTCACGTCGCTCGAGGTGCCACTCGACTGTACGGCCGTCGTCTTCGCTCTCCGGCGCAGCGGCGAGTCGTGCGGGCGACTGCTCGACGCCGTCGACGACGGCTAGGCGGCGACGTCCTCGCTCCGCGAGGCCAGCACGGTGTCGGCCAGGCCGTACTCCACCGCCTCTTCGGGGCCGAGGAAGCGGTCGCGGTCGATGTCGCGCACGACCTCCTCGACGTCGCGGCCGGAGTGGTATGCGATCACCTCGGCGTAGCGCCGCGTGAGGGAGAGAATCTCGCGGGCGGCGATCTGGATGTCGGCGGGCGTGCCGCGGAAGCCGCCGGAGCCCTGGTGGATCATCACCTTCGAGTTCGGCAGGACGAAGCGCTTGCCGGGCGCGCCGCCGGCAAGCAGCATGGCCGCCGCCGACATCGCCATCCCGATGCAGTAGGTCTGCACGTCCGGCTGCACGTACTGCATCGCGTCGTACATCGCCATTCCGGCGTAGGCGTCGCCGCCGGGGGAGTTGATGTAGAAGCGGATGTCGGCGTCGGGATCCTCGGCTTCGAGGAAGAGGAGCTGCGCGACGACGAGGTTCGCCGTCGAGGCCTCGACCTCCGTGCCGAGGAAGACGATCCGCTCCCGCAGGAGGCGCGAGAAGATGTCGAAGGAACGCTCGAAGCGGCCGTCCGACTCGACGACCATGGGCACGAGGTGATTCGATACGCTACTCATCGGTTGCACATTAATACGCAACTAGGAGGTTGCGCAAATGCCAGTCGAGCGGATGAGGGTCGAGCGCGAGATCGTCGTACCGGAGGCTCCCGAGGAGGTGTGGGAAGCGCTGACCGAGCCCGACCGGCTCGAGGAGTGGTTCGCGACGGAGGTCGAGCTCGACGCCCGGCCCGGCGGCGAGGGCGTCTTCCGCTGGGGCGACGGCGACGAGCGGCGGGCCGTGGTACGCGAGGTCGAGGAGGCGGAGCGGCTGGTGCTCGACTGGGACGACGGCGGCAGCGTCGTCCTCGAGCTCGAGCCCGTCGTCGAGGGGACGCGCGTGCACGTCGTCGAGTCCTCCCCCGAGTTCGCCCCGGCGCTCGAGTTGCATGCGCTGGCGTGGACGGCGCTCGCGGCGTAGGCGGCGGCGTAGACCGCGTCTTCGCAGCGCTCGGCGACGCGGGACGGCGCTCGCTCGTCGAGGCGGTGGCGGCGCGCGGCACGGCCACGGCGACCGAGCTCGCGGCGGAGCTGCCCGTCACGCGCCAGGCGGTTGCGAAGCAGCTCTCCGCACTGGCCGACGCCGGCCTCCTCCGCGCTACTCGTGTGGGCCGCGAGACTCGCTACGAGGTGACGCCGGAACCGCTCGAGGACGCGGTCGAGTGGATGGTCTCGGTCGGCGCGGCGTGGGACGAGCGGCTGGCAGCGCTGCGCCGCAGCCTGGGCGGCTACGGGAAGAGCCGGGACACGCTCCAGCCCCCGCCGCGGTCCCGCACGTAGCGGAAGCGGTCGTGAAGGCGGCTCTCGCGGTGCTGCCAGAACTCCCACGCGTCCGGCACCACGAGGTACCCGCCCCACGTCGGCGGCCGCGGCACGGCCCGTTCGCCGAGGTCACCCTCGAGCTCCGCCAGCCGCTCGTACAGCACGGCCCTCGAGCCGAGCGGCTCGCTCTGGCGCGAGGCTGCCGCGCCGAGCTGGGCGCCGCGCGGGCGGGTCGCGAAGTAGGCGTCGGACTCCTCCTGCGGTAGCCGCTCGGCGCGCCCCTCCACGCGCACCTGGCGGCCGAGCGGCGACCAGTGGAAGAGGAGTGCCGCCCACGGGTTCGCCTCGAGCTCGAGCCCCTTTCGCGACGTGTAGTGCGAGAAGAAGACGAGCCCGCGCTCGTCGAATCCCTTCAACAGCACCATGCGCACGGACGGCGCCCCGCCGGGCGTCGCAGTCGCGAGCGCCACCGCCTCCGGTACGTCGAGCGCCGCGCCCGCCTCGGCGAACCAGCTCCTGAACTGCTCGAGCGGGTCGGATGCGAGATCGGCGCGGCGGAGCTGCGGCTCCGGCTCGCTACTCAGCCCCGTCCTCCGCGAGCACCCCGTGGTCGATCGCGTAGCGGACGAGATCGGCCCGGGTCGAGAGGCCGAGCTTCTGCATGATCCGCGCCCGATGCGTCTCGGCGGTTCGCACAGAGAGGTAGAGCATCTGGGCGATCTCCTGGTTCGTGTGACCGAGCGCGAGCAGCCGCAGCACCTCGTGCTCGCGGTCGGTGAGCGGATCCGACTCCGCTTCCGCGGTCGCCGTGGCCGCCGCGGCGGCAAGCCGCGCGCCGAGCTGCGGGTCGACGTAGTTGCCGCCTGCCGCGACCTCGCGCACCGCGGCGAGGAGCTCGTCGTCGGCGGCCTCCTTGAGCACGTAGCCGCTCGCGCCCGCGGCGAAGGCCTGCCGGACGTAGCTCGGATCGTCCTGCATCGAGAGCGTGAGGATCCTCGCGTCCGGCGCCGCCGAGCGGATGTCCGGGATCGCGTCGAGCCCCGAGCCGCCCGGCATCACGACGTCGAGGAGGATCACGTCGGGCTTGTGCAGCCTCGCGAGCCGGACGGCGTCGTAGGCGTTGCCGGCCTCGTCCTCGACGGCGATGTCCTCCTCGCCCTCGAGCAGCCGGCGCAGTCCCGAGCGGACGAGCTGGTGGTCGTCGACGATCAGGAGGCGGATCACCGTACCGGCACCTCTGCGACGAACGTCGTCCCGGCGCCGGGCCGCGACTCGACCGTGACGCGGCCGCCGAGGAGGCCGATCCGCTCGCGCATGCCGACGAGCCCGAGCCCGTCGCCGCGGACGCGCGCGGGCTCGAAGCCGACGCCGTCGTCCTCGACGACGATCGAGACCGAGCCGTCCTTGCTCGTGAACACGATGCTGATGTGGCCGGCGCGAGCGTGCTTGACGACGTTCGTCAGCGACTCCTGCACGATCCGGTAGAGCGCCGTCTCGACCTCGGGAGGCAGCCGTCCCTCAGGCACGTTGTGGACGAACTCGACGTCGATCCCGGTCTGCTCGGCGAAGCTCTCGGTGAGACGCTCGACGGCCGGCACGAGGCCGAAGTCGTCGAGGGCCTTCGGCCGCAGCTCGACGGCGAGGCGACGGACGTCCTGGAGCGTCGAGCGGACGAGGTCGCGCACGTCGGCGACGGCGGCGCGCAACGCCTCGGGATCCTTCGCCTCCTCGAGCCCGCGCAGGCCGAGCAGGATCGAGGTGAGGGCCTGGCCCGTCTCGTCGTGGAGCTCGCGCGCCAGCCGCCGCCGTTCGTCCTCCTGCGCGCTCAGCACGCGCTCGAGCGCGTTCCGCGCGACCCGCTGCCGGAGCTCGACCGCGACCGCGGCGCGCGCGGCGAAGATCTCGGAGATCCTGAGGTCTGCGTCCGAGAAGCGCGGATCGGGGCCGGACTTGTCGTGGACGGCGATGACCCCGATCGCCTCGTCGCGGACGACCAGCGGAACGTAGAGCGCCGACCGCGCGCCCAGCAGCCGTGCGGCCTCCTGCTCGACCTCCGGGTCGTCGAGGACGGAGTCCACGCGCTCGCTCTGCTTGCGTGCGAGGACGCGCATCGTCTTCGAGCGGGCCGAGAGCTCGAGCCCCGTGTAGTCCTCGGCGCCCTCGCCTGCGACCGCGGCCAGCCGCAGCGCGTCACCCTGTGGAAGCGCGACCGCGACGAGCCGTGCGTCGGTCAGCTCGCGGAGGTTCTCGGCGACCAGGGCGAGCAGCGTGTCGAGGTCGAACTCGGTGACGAGCACGTTCATGACCTCGTTCAGCGACTCGAGCTGCGCCGCCCAGCGGGTCGACGTCTCGTAGAGCCGGGCGTTCTCGATCGCGACCGCGGCCTGGCCCGCGAGCAGCTCGAGGGTCACCTCGTCCTCGTCGTCGAAGTCCGCGCCCCCGGCCTTCTCGGTGAGGTAGAGGTTGCCGTAGACGACACCGCGCAGGTTGACCGGGACGCCGAGGAACGTTTGCATCGGCGGATGGTTCGGCGGGAAGCCGACGGAGCGTGGATCCGCCTGGAGGTCGTGGAGACGCAACGGCTTCGGGTCATGGATGAGGACGCCGAGGATGCCGCGGCCATGCGGAAGCTCGCCGATCGCCGTCCGCGTCGCGTCGTCGACGCCGGTCGTGACGAAGCGCTCCAGCAGCTCGCCCGACGGGTCGAGCACACCGAGCGCCGCATAGCGAGCGCCGGTGAGGTCGGCCGCCGTCTCGACGAGCCTCTGGAGCAGCGAGTCGAGCGAGAGCTCCGACGAGAGCGCGATCCCGGCCTCGACGAGAGCTCTTGTCCTGTCCGTGGCGGCATCCACGTGCGTGCACGATATCCGTGCCCTCACGGATGCGGCGCGCCCGCGGCGGGCGAACATTTGAGGCATGGCGCACGCGCACCGCGCCCACCCATCTCATGCACCGGGCATCAGCCGTCGCGCCCTCGTGCTCGGCTCCATCGCGGTCGGCATCGTCGTGGTCGTCCTCGTGGTGACGTTCGCCCTGGGGTCGAGCAGCTCGTCCCCCGCTCCGGCGACGGTCAACGGCGCGCAGCGGGTCGACTCGCTCCTGCAGGGGATTCCACAGCAAGGCACGGCGCTCGGCTCGCCCTCTGCGCCGGTGACTCTCGTCGAGTTCGCCGACCTGCAGTGCCCGTACTGCGGGGTCTGGGCCCGCGACGCGCTGCCGGCGCTCGTCGACCGCTACGTCCGGACCGGCAAGTTGCGGATCGTCTTCGTCGGCATGTCCTTCCTCGGCCCCGACTCGGTCAAGGCGCTCCGGGCCGCGCTCGCGGCGGGTCAGCACAGCCGGTTCTGGAACGTGGTCGAGCTGCTGTACGAGAACCAGGGAACCGAGAACGGCGGCTGGGTGACCGACTCGCTTCTGCGCGGCATCGGCGCTGCGGTGCCGGGTCTGGACGCCGAGCGCATGCTTGCCGAGTCGGGCTCTCCCGCCGTCTCCCGCGCGCTCGCGCAGGCAGACGCGTCGGCGAGACAGGCGGGCATCAACGCGACGCCGAGCTTCGCCCTCGCCTCGCCGGGCCGGAGGCTGCACATCGTCCGGCCGGCGAACCTGAGCGCCGCCGGCATCGAGCCTCAGATCGAAGCGGCACTCAGGCGGTGACTCAGAGCCGAGCGCGCAGCTCGGCCGGTCGCAAGATCTTCGCCCCCAGCTCGGCGTCCGACGGGATCAGCTCCTGCACGACGCGCAGCACCAGGTCGGCCTCGTCGCTGAGCGGGCTGAGGATCCTGTTGCCCTTGAGCAGCGCCTTTCCCCGGGGGCCCGTGTGGACGGCGAGGTCGCGCTCCGCGTAGCCCTTCTCCCGCAGCAGCGCGTTCGCCCGCTCGATCGCGTCGGTCACGGGGGAGTTTCTAACGGAAGAGGTCCGTCTCGGGTGGAATGACGATGTCGGCCGCGCGGCCGTCACCGCGGACGTCGAGCCCGCGGACGACCGCGACCGGGACGCGGTCGAGCTTGCCGAAGACGAGCTGCGCCGCGCCCGCGACCTCGTCCGCGACGGCGATCCGGGTCGCATGGAGCTCGTAGCCGGCCGGGTCGCGTTCGCCCATCAGGTCGCGCACGACCTCCACACCGGCCGCTCCGATCGCGACGTCCGTCGTCGCGGCGCGCCACGGACGGCCGAAGGAGTCGGTGACGATCACACCGACCTCGGCACCGGTCCGCTCGCACAGCTCCTCCCGCAGCCGCGCCGCTGAGGCGTCGGGATCGAGCGGCAGGAGGACGACGGTCTCGGGCTCGGGCGCGTTCGAGGCGTCGACGCCGGCGGAGCCGCAGACGAAGCCGTGCCTGGTACGCGCGATCAGGAGCGGCGGGCGCACGCGAACGAGCTCGGCGGCCTCGTCGAGGATGACCTGGATCCGGCGCGGGTCCGCCTCGCCGGCCGCCAGCTCCAGCGCCTGCTCCGAGGCCTCGACGTCCGCGAGCGCGACGACGCGGCCCTCGACCTTCGAGACGGCCTTCTGCGCGACGACGACCACGTCGCCGTCCGCGAGCTCGGCGCGGTCGGCGATGAGGGCGGCGAGGTCGTCCCCCTCGCGCAGCTCGGGCAGGCCCTCGAGCGGCGTGACCGAGAAGCCGCCGCCGACGTCCTTGACGAGGAGCAGCGCGGGGTTCTCCTCGTCCCACAGGCCGTGCAGCTCCTCGAGCGGGACGAACCCGAGCGCTTCGTAGAACGCGCGCGTCCTGTCGTACTCGGGGTCGGACCGCGAAGGGCCGAGCGTCTTCACGTGCAGGTAGCGGATGCCGTGCGCGCGGCACCACGCCTCGGCCTTCGCGACGAGTGCCCGCCCGATCCCGCGGCGATGGTGCTCGCGCCGGACGCCCATGACGTAGATCTCCGCCGCCCGCGGCGTGTGGCGCTTCAGGCAGAGGAAGCCGACGTCGGGCTCCACGACGAGCGTCGGCAGCGTCGCGGCCGCCTCGACGTAGGCCTGCGTGGCCTGCTCGATCCCGAACCACTCGGGCAGGTCGCGGAGCACGGCCTCGGCGATGCGCGACCGCTCCGCCGGGTTGTCGATCTCGACGACGTCGCTCACGGGAGTCCCGTGACGCGGATCCCGGCGTGGCCCTTGTAGCGCTTGTTCAGGCTGATGATCACCGCCGTCATCCCCTCGAGCGCACGCGCCCGCGCGAGCGGCCCGGCGTCGAGCGCGCGGCCCGCGACGACCTTGGCCGCGAGCTCGAGCGCGAGCGACTTCGCGTCGGCGTCGTCGCCGCAGACGAACGCGTCCTCGTCAGGACGGCCGTGCGCGAGCTTTCCGGCGGCCAGCGAGTGGAGGCCCGCGACGACGGGAGCCCGGACGAGATCCTGGATGCGCCGGGCGAGCGAGAGAGCGTCGGTGGAGCGCAGGTCGCTCGCGACGCTGAGCACGGGGGTGGAGCCGATCGGCTCCGCGAGCGCCTCCGCCGTCTCGAGCGCCGCGCCGGCGTTGGTGGCGAGGACGACCAGCTCGACCTCGGCCACGGCGTCCTCGTTGCGTGCGCCCCGGCAGCCGATCTCCGTGGCCTTCTCCTGCGCCCGTCCGGCGTCGCGCGAGCCGATCACGACGTCGTCGCCCGCCTCGACGAGCCGCCGCGCGAGCGCGAGCCCGAAGTCGCCGGTGCCGCCGACGACGGCGACCTTCACGCAGGCACCCCGCCGAGCGCCGCCTCGGCGAGCCGCTGCGCGGCCGCGCGGCCGGACATGAGCGTCCGCGTCACGTGCGGCCGGACGTCGCCGAGACCGGCGAGATCGCCCCGGTCGGCCTCGTCGACGACGAGCACGTCGACGAGGCCGGCGTAGCACGACGCGACGTGCCGCGGGGACGTGCCGCCGGCGAGACGGGCGAGCATGCGGTCGGCGGGCCCCTTCACGGCGCGGCCGCCGATCAGCGGGCTGACCGCGACGCAGGGCACGACGCGGCGCTCGAGCGCCTCGCGGATCGCCGGCACCGCGACGATCGGCCAGATCGAGACGTACGGGTTGCTCGGAGCGATCGCGAGCAGGTCGGCGGCGGCGATCGCCTCGACGACGCCCGGGGCGGGCGCCGCGACGTCTGCACCCTCGAAGCGGAGCCCGTCGACCTCGTCGAGGTGCCCGCGCGCGACGAACCACTCCTGGAAGGGGAACTCGCCGGCGGGCGTCCGGATCCACGTGCGGAGACGGTCGTCGGTCGCGGGCAGGAGCCGTACGCCGATCCCGAGCGCCTGCACGATCCTCGCGGTGATCTCCGACAGCGGCACGCCCTCGCGCAGCGCCTGCGTCCGCACGAGGTGCAGGCCGAGGTCGCGGTCTCCGAGCCCGAACCACGACTCGCCGCCGAGCTCGGCGACCGACGCGAGCGCGTGCCAGGTCTCGTCGGCCCGCCCCCAGCCGCGCCGCTCGTCGTTCAGGCCGGCGAG
>DASSZE010000070.1:0-6951 GCA_035713675.1 Gaiellaceae bacterium
TACGGCGAGCTCAACGCCGACGCGGTGGTCGCGGAGTCGCCGATGGAGGCCTGGCGCGAGGGTGAGTTCAGGCTTCCTGCCGAGCCGACCTGACGGAGCGTGCTCCGGCTCACCGGACCATGGAAAAGCCGAGCCGGTAACGCCTTCGTCCACCTCGCCAACTAACCAGCCTGGGCCGAAGCCTTCGGCGGATCACTCGGCGGGGCTTCATCCTCCAGCGCCCCGTACTCGGCAACAGCGACGCTAACGCTCTCCGACCGCGCTGCCAAGACCTCCGCGAAACGGAACGTCGCTGTTTGCGGCTTCTTGCGCTTCCCTCATGGGCGGAACCAGACATTGCGCAAACCACGCCCTGACCGCTGCGCCCCTTCGCATCGAGTGAGGCGGGCCTCAACCAGACGCCTGCCCGCGGGGTCGCCAGCCCTATTTTCCTGATCCACTGAGTTTGCGGAGATGTAGCCTCTTACAAACGTCACGCCGGCCTGGAAATACGGCCGCTGACCCGGAGGGAAGCTTGCAGGCTTGGAGCCCCACCGGTGTGAGTCTTCCAAGTTGTCCCTGCTGCCAGGCGCGACGGCACGATTCGACCGCACTTCCCTGAACGTGCACGCTCACAACGCCTGCCTGTAAATCAGCGCGCTCGTAGCACTGCACGGCTCTCGGCTGCGTTGCTGGTCTCGCAAAGGTGAGAATCACAGCCGTAGCACTTCCTGCAGCGATGCACGAAACAGCGAGAGCGATCACGTAGATGCGCCGTCGCTGGCTGCTTGGCCAAGTCCACGACCGCCGCCGTTGCTTGGAGCGGAGGATTTGTTCAAGCGTCTGCCGTGCTCTGGTTGAGAGCTCGGGCGCATCGAGATGTTCGGTGTTTGCCGGGTCGAGCGCGCGCAGTTCATCGAAGGGGTCGGGTGGTTCCATCGTCAGTCCAGAGGTCCGCAGGTTGCCGCGCGAGAAGCCGCTATTGCACTAATGGCCGGACGCGGCGGTTTCTTTCCTGTAAACATCTGTCAACCGTTTCCGCGCACGATGAAGCCGAATTGCGGCTGCGTTCTCCGAGCAGTCGAGGACTGCCGCGATTTGCTTAGTCGAGAGTTCTTCCCAGGCTGCGAGCAGCAGCACCTCACGGTCCTCGTCCCGGAGGAGGGCAAGCGCGCTAAGGAGGGCATGCGAGCGTTCGCGGGCATCGTGGTCATCATCGTGCGGGGTATTGTCGCGCGTCGTAGCGACGAGCTTGGCAACGAGGCGTAAGCGTCTATCCCGCCCACGCCTGTGGTTCGAGACGACGCGCCGAGCGATCGCGTAGAGCCAGAGTCGCACCTCTTCATCATTTGCCGGAGCGTTGTGGAAGCGCCTCCACGCAACCAAGAAGACCTCGGCAGCGATGTCCTGCGCTTCTGCGGGATCGCCGCATCGTCGCAAGGCATAAGCGTAGAGGAGCCGGTAGTTCTCCCCGTACAGGCGTCGGAAACGGTGTTCCACTTGCGATGTGCCCATCTGCCGCCGGTAGTCAGTTGCGGGCCACACCGAGGGCACGGAGGCGCTCGTCGTCGAGACCGACAGATGTGATCGAGCCATCTTCTGGAGCGGCGATCAAGAGCGGGCGTGCCGGTCGGGCTTGTCGGCTCTGTATCAGGTGGCGCGTTCTGTCGTAGGTCGGCGGCTGCACGTCGTGGACGTCCCCATCTTCATGTCCGGTTGCCCGAGGTTCTTTCGTGTCGTCGGCATCTACACGCGTTGGCCCGACGGACGTTTGGCCCTGTGTCGAGTCGCCTGAAAGGACTGGCCGGGGCCGGACATAGACGGTGCGAATGGCCAGCCGGAGAGACCCTAGTTCAGGCACCCCATCGGGGAGCCGTTGTGCGGCGGCCATTGCGAGCCTCGCTGACGCGGCATGCGATGACTCGAGTGAGATGCGGCACTTGGGAGGGGCGTGGATCGCGCGGGCAGCGGACGTCTCTCTCGGCAACATGACCCTTCTCGTCAGGAGGTCGAGACCGTGTTGATCACGCGCAGTCGCGTTCACGTTGGCATGAGGCAAGTCCATGTGGGGCGCAGATCCGCCGTTGCGCTTGTGGCGACAGTCGTCGCTTTGGTGTTCGCCGGCGTAGCGCTCGCGAACGAGGTCGGCAACTACCAGTGGGATTCCAACTATGGCACGAGGGCCACCGTCGCGGTGAGTTCGTTCTCGCCGAGCACGAACTGCATCGCGTCGGCGTCATACGTGACGAGCACCGACTCGAATCGCCAACTCCAGATCGGCCAACTCCTCTGCGCATCCGGATACGGCGTCGACGGGACATGCAGCTTGAGCAACAACTTCATCCTCTACGTCGAACGCATCCCCGCAACAGGATCGGCCGTCTGCTATCCGCATGGCAGCGCGAGCGGGAGCTACCTGCTGACCGTCGACGACTCCGCGGGGAGTGGGACTTTCTACACGTACGCCAGTGGCACCCAATACGAGGGCCAGTCCGGCTACGACAGCAGCAGGTTCTTCTCGGAGGGCAGCGAGTACACGGGCTCGTCCTGCTCTGGATGGAGCGGCAGCACGAGCTTCTCCGGATGGCAGTACTACAACCTCGCCCTCAATCAGTGGCAGTACGTGACCTCGCCTGTTGGTCCGTCGGCGCAGTGCTGGTCGGTGAGCTCCTACAACGGCACATCCCATTCCTTCACCGTCTCACACTAGGACAGGTAGCGAAGATGAATAAGACACTCTGGATCAAACTCGCCGCCGCCCTGACCGTCTGCGCGGCGGCCGCAGGCGCCACCTTCATCGCAGCCGCATTCGGCGGGGCATCCTCAGGGGGTACTCCAATCGCGTTCGGGAAGATCGGAAATAGTGCAACCGGCGGCGGTGATCCCTCCGCCGTGCTAGCGGCGGCGGTGAAGCAGGTGCCGGACGACACCATCGCTTCCGCCAGCATTGTGGCACCGCCGGCCGGCGCCGCGAATCCCAATCTTCCGTGGCTTCACGTCGCCGTCCGCGTGCCCTCACTCCAGAACGGTCTGGATGTGAGACCGATGTGGATCGCCGACCTCGTCCAGGGCGAACTCGCCGAGGGCATCGGGACATCGTCTGACCTCCACGCGGGACTCGAAGGGTCAACCTTCGACGCCGTTCTACCCGACGGGACAATTGTCCCCGACGAGAGCGGCGGGATGGGCGATGTCGTGCGCGGCCAGACATTCAGCACCGGCACGGCTTCGCAAGTGTCGAGCGCCATCGCAGCCAAGCTACAGGGCCTGGGGCTCAAGCCCGTCAGCATTGACGTCGTGGCAATCCCGGATGCCGCGCCGGAAGTCGTGGCGATCGCCCCCGACCCTACGAACGCCGCTGAGAACCTCGTGAACATCGAAAAGACGCTCTTCGGGGACCCAGCGCAGTACGAAGGCTATTACCTCGAACTCCAAGCGCCGGACGGCACGCCCTTCGTTCATGCGTCGGCGGCTTTCCGGACCGGAGCCGGACGCTTCTGGATCGATCCGCGATACGCAAGCGTCGCTAGCGAGAAAACGCTAGGCCGCATCAACAACGACCAACGAGGTCGTCGCTGAAACCTTCGGGCGGGAGGCGGCAACGCCGCCTCCCGCCTCACCCCCTTTTCGCAAACCTGACCCCCAAGGGCCGCTGACAGCGGACTGACCTGGCGCCGACTCGCGACGGTGCTCTGCTCGGAGTTTGTAAATCCTGCACTGCGGTTGTGAGTTTTCGGGGGTCGAAAGCGCCTGTCTATATAGGAGACCGTTTCCGGCGGCGTGTCACTTCGTAGGCGTCGGATTGGCTTCTCTCTAGTGGGAGGTTCGGCACGGCCGGTCCTGCCCGTAACTCGTCAGATCTTGGCTCCTCTGCCGGCCCGACGATGATTGGCGAAGAACAACTCGAGGGGTGAGATCCGGCTGTTGCCGCCGCGGCGTGTGCCGTTGTCGGCGGCGCAGTACGAGGAGGCGGTGTCGTTGCTGGCGGAGCTGCTGCTCGACGTGGCAGCGAAGCGTCGGGGCATCCGTTCCGGCGGCGCTATCACCAGCGCTTCCGGCAGCGGTATCGGCAGCGTCATCCCTTTGCCGCACACGCGGCGGAAGGGGCGTGAGGCGGCGTGATCCGGCGCACTCACGAACTCCGACAAAGAAGGGCAAACGTTCACGGTGAGTCGAATGCGGCGCTTCCGCGCGCTCGGCGCATCGGCGCCGACCGCGTGTTTGAGCTGGCTCGGCATCTGACTGAGCGCGACCGGGAGGTCGCGCTCTGCCTCTACGAGCAGCAGGTGTTGACGACCGACCAGCTAACGCTGCTGTTCTTCTCGTCGAGGCGACGTGCGCAGGATCGGCTGCTGTTCCTCTATCGGCAGCGCGTGCTGGATCGCTTCTATCCCGTCTCGATCCGTCATGCCGGTAAGCCGCAGGCGCACTGGCTGCTCGATGAGGCTGGCGCCCACCTGGTGGCCGCCAGCCTCGACCTCGACCGCAAGCAGCTGCCGTGGCAGCGCCGCGAGGACTGGCGCTCGCATCCGCAGCTCGCGCACCGGCTCGAGGTCAACCGCTTCATCACCGACCTGATCGAGGCGACGCTGCCCGACCCGACGCTCGGCGTCGCTTCCTGGTTCGGGCCGCGGCAGGCCGCGTCCCGTCTCGGCGAACGGATGCGCGGCACGGTCCGCCCAGACGCAGAACTGATCGCTGCCACGACTGCTGGCGCGGTCGATCTGCTGCTGGAGTGGGACCGCGGCACCGAGACGCTCGACCGGCTCGACGAGAAGCTGCGTCGCTACCGGCTGGCCGAGCACAAGCTGCACTACGAGGACGACGAGCCGCGCAACGTCCTCTTTGTCGTCCCCGGGCGACGGCGGCTCGACAATCTGCGCGAGCTCTGCCGCGCGCTCGACCGCGACGGCACCTGGCCGATCCTCGCTACAACCGCCAGCGAGCTGCACGTTGACGGCGCGCTGGCACGGATCTGGAATCGCCTCGATGCCGACGAGCCACCGCGGCGGTTGATCGAGTTGCCGGTCCATCGTGCCGTCGGCCACCTCGATCCCGCGGTCGCGCTCGGCCGCCGTTGGCGCCAAGACGCGCCGGGCTTCTGGGACAGGTTGTCGCCGCTCGGCCGCGCCGCGGAGGCGGACTTGCGTCTGTCCGGGATCAATGGCTTCATGGACGACCCAGAGCCCGACGAGGAGGGGTCATGGCGATAACCAAGGTCTGCATCTACACCCGCATCTCTACCGACGAGGAGAACCAGCCGACCTCGCTCCACTCGCAACGCGAACGCCTCGAAGCGTTCTGCAAGACGCAGGAGGGCTGGCGCATCGTCGCCCACAAACAGGACCAATCGACGGGCACCAAGCTCGACCGGCCCGGCCTGCAAGCCGCGCTCGACCTCGCCCGCTCGGGGCAGATCGACATGCTGCTCGTCTACCGCGTCGACCGCCTCTCCAGGAAGGTGCGCCAGCTCGCGCAGCTGACGGAGGAACTCGACTCGCTCGACATCGTCCTCAAGTCGGCCACGGAGCCGTTCGACACCGGCTCCGCGGCGGGTCGGATGATGCTGCAGATGTTGGCCGTGTTCGCGGAGTTCGAGCACGCCACGATCGTCGACCGCATCAGCGCCGGCATCGAACGCAGAGCGAAAGAGGGACGCTGGTTCGGCGGCCGGCCACCGTTCGGCTACACGTTCTCAAGCGAAGACCGAGTGCTCGTCCCGGACCCGGTCAAGGCGCCAGTCGTCCAACGCGTCTTCGACCTGTACGCGCGCAAGCGGCTCGGGACGAGGACGATCGCGCAGCAGCTGCGCGACGAAGGCGCACCCGCGCCGTCCGCAGGGTGGGGGCATCCGGCGGTGCACTGGATCATCAACAACCCGACCTATGTCGGGAAGATCCGCTGGCGCGACAAGGTCTTCGACGGCGTGCACGAGCCGCTCGTCGACGAGTTCACCTTTGCGAAGGCCCAAGCGATCATGCGTGAGCGCGGCGAGCACGCCAAGCGGCGGGGCAACGCCTCCGACTTCATCCTCTCCGGCCTTCTTCGCTGCGGAAAGTGCGGCAAGGCGTACATCGGCATGAGCGCGAACGGCAACGGCGGCCGCTACCACTACTACGCCTGCTCGGGCCGCCAGAAGTACGGCCCGAAGGCCTGCGACGGCGAACGCCTCCCGCGCGAGAAGATCGAAGACGCGGTCATCAACCAGCTCGCCGCGCTCTACCGCGACGAGCAAGTCATCGGTGACGCACTCACGCGTGCGAACGCCGATGCTGAGAGGCGACGGCCGGAGTTCGAGCGGCGGCTCGTGTCGATCACCGCCGAGATCACTCGCGCCGAGCAAGCCCTGGAGCGCTACTACGAAGCCTTCGAGCAAGGCAAGCTCACGGCCGAACGCTGCGAGGACCGGCTCGCCCGCCTGCAATCCCGCCTCGACGACCTCCGCGTGCAAGAGGCCGAGCTATCGCTCGCCGCGCCGCACGAGGCCGCACAGGCGGCCACGGCCGCCGAAGTGGCCGAGATCGCGAACGTCCTCGAAGCCGTCGCCTCCGAAGGTGACCCGCGCAAAGCCAAGGCGCTCCTCCAGCTGCTCATTGAGGAGCTGCGCGTCAACAGCCGGGCCGAGATCCTGCCGACCTACCGGCTCGTCACGCCGGAGGTTTGCGCAATGTCCGAAAAAGTGGGCCGGGTAGGGATCGAACCTACGACCTTGGGATTAAAAGTCCCCTGCTCTACCAACTGAGCTACCGGCCCTCGGGCGTACAGTGTCCCGATGGGGAAAGGGTACGCCGAAGGCTCCGCGGTCGAGGAGCGTCTCGCGGCGCTCGAGCGCGGCGACGACTTGCTCGCGGCGCAGGACACCGGCCGAGCCGCGCTCTACGGGTCGACGGAGGACGAGCCCGAGCTGCACTTCCTCGGCTGGGCGGACGAAGTCGACGCCGACGAGCTCTT
The DNA here is from genome assembly GCA_035713675.1 of Gaiellaceae bacterium. Lineage (GTDB taxonomy): Bacteria > Actinomycetota > Thermoleophilia > Gaiellales > Gaiellaceae > Palsa-739. The sequence continues at coordinate 6,931 of DASSZE010000070.1, forward strand.
CGCCTCGGGCGAGGCGTGGGG
>DASSZE010000071.1:0-109860 GCA_035713675.1 Gaiellaceae bacterium
TCCTGCGCTATCGCACGGACGCCGGCGGCGTCGACGGCCTCCCGCCCGGAGAGGGCGTCTTTCTCCCGTGCTCGTTCTGGCTCGTCGACTGCTACGAGCTCTTGGGCCGGCACGAGGACGCGCATGCGCTCTTCGACAAGCTCGCCGCCCTGGCGAACGACCTCGGGCTCTTCTCCGAGGAGATCGACCCCGAGAGCGGCGAGCTGCTGGGCAACTTCCCCCAGGGGCTCAGCCACCTGGCGCTGATCAACGCGGCCGGGGCTGTTCAGGATGCCGCCGCGCGTGACGCCGGTGCATCGGCGACGGCAGGTGCGGCGCGAGGTTGAACGCGGTGTTCACGAGTGCGAGGTGCGTGAAGGCCTGAGGGAAGTTCCCGAGCAGCCGGCCGGCGTGAGGGTCGTATTCCTCCGCGAGCAGCCCTAGATCGTTCGAGAGGTCGATGAGCCGCCCGAAGAGCTCGTGCGCGTCGTCGTGCCGGCCGAGCAGCTCGTAGCAGTCGACGAGCCAGAACGAGCACGGCAGGAAGACGCCCTCGCCCGCGGGCAGCCCGTCGACGCCGGCCTCTCGCGTGCGGTAGCGGAGCACGAAGCCGTCCTGCAGCAGCTCGCGCTCGACGGCTTCGATCGTGCCCCGGATCCGCGGGTCGGCGGCGGGGAGGAAGCCGACGAGCGGCAGCAGCAGGAGGGCCGCGTCGACCTCCTTCGAGCCGTACGACTGCGCGAACGAGCCGAGCTCGGGATCGAAGCCGCGCTCGCACACGTCCCCGTGGATCGCGTCCCGAATCGCGCGCCAGTGGTCGACGGGGCCGTCGAGGGCGTGCTCCTCGATGGTGCGCACGGCCCGGTCGAACGCGACCCAGCACATGACCTTCGAGTGGACGAAGTGGCGCCGCTCGCCGCGGATCTCCCAGATCCCGTCGTCGGGTTGCCGCCAGGCGGTCTCGAGGTGGTCGAGCAGCGTGAGCTGCATCTGCCACGCGTTCGGGTCGAAGGGGAGGCCCTGGACGCGCGCCTGATAGAGGCAGTCGAGCACCTCGCCGTAGACGTCGAGCTGGAGCTGCTCGCTCGCCGCGTTGCCGACACGTACGGGCCGCGACCCCTCGTAGCCCTCGAGCCACGGCAGCTCGAACTCGCTCAGTCGCCGCTCGCCCGCGACGCCGTACATGATCTGGACGTCGGCGGGGTCGCCGGCGATCGCCCGGATCAGCCAGCGCCGCCACTGTCCCGCCTCGTCGGCGTGGTTGCAGTGGAGGAGCGCGAGCAGCGTGAGCGTGGCGTCGCGAAGCCAGCAGTAGCGGTAGTCCCAGTTGCGGACCGAGCCGATCCACTCCGGCAGCGACGTGCTCGGCGCGGCGACGATCCCTCCTGTCGGCGCGTACGTGAGCGCCTTGAGCACGATGAGGCTGCGCCGGATGAGCGACGCCCACTCCCTCGGCACGTCGAGCGGGCAGGCCTCGCTCCACTCCCGCCAGAAGCTCTCGGTCTCGGCGAGCGCTATCTCGGCATCGATCGGCTCGGGCACGTCTTCGTGGGACCGGAACCACGTGAGCGCAAACGGAACGCGCTCGCCCTCGTCCACCGCGAACTCCGAGACCGTGCTGAAGCCCTCGCCCCGGGTCGGTGCCGGCGTGCGGAAGCAGAGCGCGTCCGGCCCGGCGATGGCGACGCGCGTGTGCTCCTCGTGCGTCCGCTTCCGCACCCAGGGGACGACGTGCCCGTAGTCGAAGCGGATCGTCAGGTCCGAGCGGAAGGGGACGCGGCCCTTGACGCCCTCGACGATGCGGACGATGTCGGGCGCCTTGCCGCGCGGCGGCATGAAGTCGAGGACGCGGGCGCAGTCGCCGTCGTCCGTCGTCCACGTCGTCTCGAGCACGAGCGTGTCGTGGAGGTAGCGCCGGGTGCTCGTCGCGCGCGCCGAGGGCGCGAGGAGCCAGCGGCCGTTCTCGGGGCCCCCGAGCAGCGCGGCGAAGCAGGCGCCGGAGTCGAAGCGCGGGAAGCAGAGCCAGTCGACCGAGCCGTCGCGTTCGACGAGCGCCGCCGTCTGCAGGTCGCCGAGCAGCGCGTAGTCCTCGATCCGCGGGCTCACCGGTTGTCGATCTCCAGGCCGAGCTCGGGCCAGCGCTTCCGAACGGCTCGGTTGAACGCGTCCTCGTACACCTCGGCCGCGTCTTCCCCGAGCGTGCGCGAGAAGCGGTCGCGCATGTCCGCGAGCGCCTCCGTCGCCGTCTCGACGGCGTCGACGAAATCGCCGTACGCCTCCTCGGCGTCCTCGCGATCGGCGCGCTCGTAGAGCCGGAACTTCTCGCGGCAGTCCTCGAGGAGGTCGGCCGCGTCCTCGACGAAGAGGTCGAGCTGGCGCGCGATCACGTCGCCGAACGGGTTGCGGCGCAGCCTCACGCGATCTCCTCGTACACGGCGAGGTGCGCCCGCGCGGCGGCGTCCCACGTCAGCTCCTCGCGCGCCCGCTGCGCGCCGGCGCGCGCCCGGCTCAGCGCCTCGGAGTCGGTGAGCAGCTCGTGGACCGCCGCGGCGAGCCCGTCGACGTCGCCGGCCGGCACCACGCGGCCGGCGTCGAAGCGGCGCACCGGCTCGGCGATCCCGCCGACGTCGTACGCGACGGCCGGGACACCGGCTCCGAGCGCCCGCAGCAGCGCGCCGCTCTGGTCGAGCTCCGGCCGGTACGGGAAGACGGCGACGGTAGCGTCGCCGAACGCGCGGTCCGTCTCGCCGGGTGACAGATAGCCGAGCCGCCATTCGACCTCGAGCCCGTTCGCGGCCGCGCGATACGGCTCGAGCGGCTCGAGCGGGTCCCCGGCGACGAGGAGCCTCGCGCCGCCCGCCTGCCGCACCGCCTCGATCGCGTCGCCGAGCCCCTTGTACGGCCGGATCATCCCGAAGGCGAGCACGGTGCGGCCGTCGTCCGTCCGCTCCGGCCGGCTCGGGAAGACGGGGTGGGGGATGACGCGAAGCCGTTCCGGGGCGACCCCCAGCTCGGCGAGAGTCTCGCGCCCGTTTTCGCTGTGGACGACGATCCGGTCGAAGCGCCCGAAGAGCCGCCGCCAGAGCTCGGTGCGTTCCGCGGTGCGGCGGGGGAGCAGGTCGTGCGCCGTCAAGACCGACGGCAGGTGCGGATGGAAGAGGCGCGCGTCGATCTCGGGCGCAGGCAGCCATTGCATGTGGAGGACGTCCGCCCGGATTCGCCGCAGCGAGGCGAGCCCGATCGGGTGCTCTGCGACCTTGAGCGGCAGTCGCAGGCGCGAGCGGCCGAAGAGCCGCGAGGAGAGCGGGTAGAAGAGCTCGCGTCGTCGGTATCCGTCGGGCTCCGGAGCGTCTCCGAAGCGGAAGCGCGAGGTGACGAGCTCGACTTCGGCGCCGGCCCGGACGAGCGCGGCCGCGAGCTCGTGGTCGTACGGCGGCGTGAAGGCCGGCGGATCGGCGAGCAGGACGCGCACGGCTTCGTACGCTACGCGCGTGGCAATGCTCGTGCGCACGTGGAATCTCTTCCACGGGAAGCCCTTTCCGCCCGCGCGGCGCGCCTTTCTCCGGCAGATGATCGAGCTCGTGACCGCCGACGATCCCGACGTCGTCTGCCTGCAGGAGCTGCCCGTGTGGGCCCTCGGCCACCTCGGGAGCTGGAGCGGGATGCACGCCGCCACCGCCGTCGCGCGGCGGCCGCTGCTGCCGATCGGAGTGCTTGCGCGGGTCGTCACGGCTCTGCACCACGGCCTGATCCGTTCGGCGGTGGAGGGCGAGGGCGCCGCGATCCTCACGCGGGAGCCTGCGCTGGACCTCGGCGAGCGGGTGGTCGGGCACGAGGAGTTGCGCCGGATCGCGCACGCGGTAGAGCTCGACGGGGTGACGGTCGTCAACTTCCACATCGACGGGCGCCGGGAGCAGTTCGACCGCGTTCTCGCGCTCGCGCCGGAGCGCGCGATCGTCGCCGGCGACGCGAACCTCGTCGCTCCCCTCGCCGACGGGTTCTCGGCGCCGCTCGCGGGCAGCATCGACCAGATCCTCGTGCGCGGCCCGGCCTTGCGAGAAGGCCCGCGCGCCTGGCCCGAGGAACGCCGCGCCGTGGACGGCCGCGTCCTCTCGGACCACGCGCCGGTCGAGGCGGTCGTCGAATGACGCCCGAGGAAGGCCGCGCGCAGTTCCCCGTCCTCGAGCGCTACGCGTACCTCAATGCGGGCACCAACGGCCCGCTGCCGCGAGCGGCGCTGGAGGCGGTGCGGGCTCGGCTCGACCGCGATGTCGCCGAGGGCCGGAGCGGCCGCCCGTACATCGACTCGATCCTGGAGCTACGGGAGCGGGTCCGCGTCGGGGTCGCGGCCGTCCTCGGGACGACGCCGGCGCTCGTCGCGCTCACCGACTCCACGACGCGCGGCTGCCAGATCGTCGTCGCGGGGCTCGGGCTCGCGCCTGACGAGGAGATCGTCACCACCGACCAGGAACACTTCGGCCTGACGGGACCGCTGCGGGCGAGCGGCGCGCGCGTCGTGCTCGCGGAGGCCGACGAGGACGCGCTGCTTGCCGCCGTGACGCCGCGCACCCGGCTGATCGCCGTCTCGCACGTGCTCTGGACGACCGGCCGCAGGCTCGACCTGGCGCGGCTGCGGCGCCCCGACGGGCCGCAACTCCTCGTCGACGGCGCGCAGTCGGCGGGCGCGATCGAGGTCGACCTCACCGCGGCGGACTTCTACACCGTGTCCGCCCAGAAGTGGCTCTGTGCGCCCGAGCCGACCGGCGCTCTCTACGTACGGGATCCCGAGCGGCTGCGGGTGGCGCTCGTGGGGATGTTCTCGACCCAGAGCCACGAGGACGACGGCTCGTTCGTGTCCAAGGCGGGCGCGCACCGGTTCGACTCGGGCTGGCTCGGGGGCCCCACGCTCGCCGGGCTCGAGGCCTCGCTCGCGGCGCACCCGGTGTGGCGCTACGAGGCTGCTGCCGCGGCGGCCGCCCGTTGCCGCGAGCTGCTCGCGCCGCTCGCCGAGGTCGTGACCCCGCCGGGGCACTCGACGCTCGTCTCCTTCCGGCCGCCGGGCGATCCGACGGAGCTCGTGACTGCGCTCGCGCAGCGGGGCGTCGTCGTGCGGGAGCTGCCCGGCCGCAACCTCGTCCGCGTCTCTTGCGGCTGGTGGACGAACGAGGACGACCTGCGCCGGCTCGTCGACGGGCTACGAGGGTAGGCCCAGCTCGGCCGCGATGGGCTGGAGCGCGGCGACGACCGTGCGGATGTGGTCGTCGAGGTCGACGCCGAGCTCCTCCGCTCCCTTGTAGACGTCCTCGCGGTGGACGCCGGACGCGAAGGACGGCTGCTTGAGCTTCTTCTTGACCGACTTCGGCTCGAGGCCTGCGAGCCCCGTGGGGCGTACGAGGGCGCAGGCATGGACGAAGCCGCTCAACTCGTCGCACGCGAACAGCGCCTTCTTGAGCGGCGTGTCGCGCGGGAGCCCGAGGTGCTCCGCGTGGGAGAGCACCGTCTCCACGATCTCCTCGGGGTAGCCCTCCTCGCGCAGGATCGGCGCGCCGTCCTGCGGGTGCTTGTCGAGCGTGGGGTGCATCTCGTAGTCGAAGTCGTGCAGGAGCGCCGCGACCCGCCACTGCTCTTCGTCCTCGCCGAACTTCCGCGCGTACGCGGCGGTGGACGCCTCGACGGCGAGCGCGTGCCGGAGCAATGACTCGCTCTTGGTGTAGCGGGTCAGCGTCTCCCAGGCGCGGTCGCGGGTCGGCTCCATCTCGGCGGTCATCCTACCGTCACGACAGTGCAAGAAAAGTGCCGCAAATCGCCGGAATCCCTTGCGATTGGAGCGGGGCGACGCGTACACCGGACGGCGTCCCGGTCATCTCCAAAGGAGTCGGCTATGCGCATCGCCCGCCGTTCGGTCGTTCTGACGCTCGTCCTCGCAATCGGTGTGTTCGCCTCTGCCGGCCTCGCTCAGGCGAACGACACAGCCTGGAAAGCCGCGCACGACACGGATCCCCATCTGGCCCTGACCGCGGAGCAGGTCGCGATGACCGCTGCGAAACGCGCGGCTGAGCGTCAGTTCGGCCTTGCGCCGGCATCGCCCTTCTCGTTCGGCGTTCCGGACTCGACGTGTGGGAGCGCTTGTGACGGAGGAGGCAGTTATCCGAGCTCGGCGTCGATCGTCGCCAATCAAACGCCGCAGGCAACGTCCTACTACTGCGGGCCGGCTGCGGTGCACGAGGCGCTCAACGCCATCGGCGTCTGGCTGTCGCAGTCGTCCGCGGCGACGGCGCTCCACACGACGACGAACGGAACCGCATGGTCGGGCGGCGGAACATCGCCCTCCGGATATCCGGTGCCCGATGTTCTGAACAGGTACCAGAGCCGCAACTACTACGCGCCTCAGCCCGTCGGCTCTGCGACGTCGAGCGCGATCCAGAGATACGAGACGGACCTCGAGATGGACATCTCGGCGATCAGGGCGCCGGTGGTCGGGGACGCGTGGGAGACGCCGAGTGGGTACCACCTCGTAGGACATCCTGCCGGTGCGCAGATCTTCCACTGGTTCGAGATCCGCGGCTACTACGGGTCGGGCTCGACCACACTGTATGAAGACTCCGTGCACGGCGCGACCTCGATCTCGTGGTCGGGGAACGTTCCCGCGTACTCGAATCTGCCGAGCTACCAGATCGTCTCGATCGTCGGGGGGCGGGGCTACGTCTGGTAGACGCGCCCGGCGCGCCGGCTCCGCGCTTGTCCTGGTGGCCGTGTTCGTGCTGGCGGGCACGGCCGCAGCCGGTCACCCGCCACGCCACTGGTGTCGAGCCCGCTCCAGCGCGGCCTGGCGGCGACTGTTGTCGCACCATGTGGTGGCGCTCTCGCGGACAACACCGCTCGTGCCGGTCGCGCTCTCCGGGAACGGCCGCTGGGTCTTCGTGGAGGTCTACTCGCCGAGCTTCTCCGGAGTGGGTCGGATCGACGTGAGAAGCGGCCGTCTGAAGCGGATCAAGCCATTTCCGGATCCGCAGTACACCCAGGCATGGGGGGCCTTCGACGGGCGCTGGCTCGTCTGGAACGAGTACCACGGCTTCGACAGCTTCAACGACTTCAGGGTCTGGGCCTGGGACTCGCGGAACGGCGACCTGCGCCAGATCGGAGCTGCGATGCGGGGGCCGGACGGTCAGTTCTGGGACAGCCCATGGCGCGGCGCGGACGTTCGGGACGGCATCGCGACGTGGGTCCAGGGCATCGGGCCGGATCAACTCGGTGAGGTTCACGCCTACAACCTGCGCGCCGGGCGCGATCTCGTCGTCCGGCACGGACATCCGGGCGGTGCCTTCCTCCTCGACGGTCGCATCGTCGTCTGGGCCGAGGCGTCAGCGCCCGGTGTGCCGACCAGGATGCACGCTGCGTCTTCGCTCACAGGCGCGGCTGTGCGCGTGCCGAGCGCGCTCCAAGGCCTCCGGAACGTCACCGGCCTGCAGACCGACGGCCACGGGATCGCCTACCCGGACGCGTCCTACAAGTCGCTCTGGTGGTCGCCCTCCCCCGGCACGAAGCCGTCCGAGGTGGTCGACACACGGCACCTTCAGCATGTCGACAACTCGGTGCAGCTCAGCGGTCGTTACGTCGCCTTCGGCATCTATCCGGGCGTCTTCGTCGCGGACACACGCCTGCGGCGTTACGTCCAGGTGAGCGCGAACGGGGGGCTCGCGTTCGTATCGCGCACGAGCCTGCTCGTGACCCAGGGACCGAGGAAGAAGGTGCTCCACGCCATCCTGCGGATGTCCTCCGTACGCCTGCGTGACCTGCCGCCGATGCCTGCCTGCTCCTGGACGAGGCCCGCGTAGGGGCCTCGCTATCCTGCGCGAAGATGTCCGTTGTGACGGTGCCGCACGCCCTCGTGATCGAGGGCGGAAATCCGCTCAACGGGCGCATCAGGGCCTCCGGGAACAAGAACGGAGCGCTCCCGATCCTCGCCGCGTGCCTGCTCGCCGACGAGCCCGTGACGCTCTCGAACGTCCCGCGCATCCGCGACGTCGAGACGATGATCGAGCTCCTCTGCGGCACGGGAGCGAACGCCGAGTGGACGGGACCCAACGACGTGCGCGTCGATCCGCGGGGGCTCTCGTCGTACGAGGTCGACGCGGTCCTGGCGGAGCGGATCAGAGCGTCGTTCCTGCTCGCCGGTCCGCTGCTCGCCCGGCTCGGCCGGGTCAGCGTGCCCCCGCCCGGCGGCGACGTGATCGGGCGGCGCCGGCTCGACCCGCACATCCACGCGCTCGAGCGCCTCGGCGCGCACATCGAGATCGAGAGCCGGTACGAGATGCAGACGGACGGCCTCCGTGGAGCCCAGATCTTCCTCGACGAGGCGAGCGTGATGGCGACGGAGAACGCGGTCATGGCCGCCGTGCTCACGCCCGGCGAGACGACGATCGGCAACGCCGCGTGCGAGCCCCATGTCCAGGATCTGTGCCGCTTCCTCGTCTCGCTCGGAGCCGAGATCCACGGGATCGAGTCGAACGTCTTGCGCATCCACGGCGTCGAGCAGCTCCGCGGCGGCGAGTGGGCGATCGCACCGGAGCACATCGAGGTCGGCAGCTTCATCGGCCTTGCCGCCGTCACGAACAGCGACCTCACGATCGACGCCGTCGAGCCGAAGGACATGATCTCGATCCTCGCCGCGTTCAGCCGGCTCGGGGTCGAGGTGGAGCAGGGCGACGGGTGGCTCCGCGTACCGCCACACCAGGAGCTCGTGATCCAGAACGACCTCGGCGACCAGGTGCCCAAGATCGAGGACGGGCCCTGGCCGGCGTTCCCGGCCGACCTCACCTCGATCGCCGTCGCGGTCGCCACCCAGGCGTGGGGGACGGTGCTCGTGTTCGAGAAGATGTTCGAAAACCGCCTGTTCTTCGTCGACAAGCTCGTCTCGATGGGCGCGCGGATCATCGTCTGCGACCCGCATCGCGTCGTCGTCAGCGGGCCGTCGCGCCTGTACGGCCAGCGGCTGACGAGCCCGGACATCCGCGCGGGGATGGCGATGCTGATCGCCGCGCTCTGCGCGAACGGCCGGTCCGTGATCGGCAACGTCGCCGAGATCGACCGCGGCTACGAGCGGATCGACGACCGGCTGCGCGCGGTGGGCGCGCAGATCGAACGCGTCGAGGCGTAGCGGCGTTACCCTCCAGGCGATGACCGAGCAGACTGCGGCAGGGGTCCGCGTCAACGTCTACGGACGGGGCGAGGCGACGGTGGAGACGGGCCTCCCGGTGCTCAACCGGCTGATCGTCCGCCTGGCCGAGACGGCGCGGTTCGACCTCGTGCTCGACATCGAGCCGGGCGACACCGAGGCCGAGGTGGAGGCCGCCGCGGCGGCGATCGGCGACGCGCTCGCCGGGCCCCTGCGGGCGGAGGACGCCCGCGGCTACGGCTCCGGTGCGCTGACTTCGGCGGAGGCGCTGGCGTACGTCGTGCTCGAGACGAGCGACGAGCCGCTGTTCGTGACGAACGTCGACCTGACGCAGGCTCGCATCGGCGGGCTCGGCACCGACGTCGCTCGGCGGTTCCTCGAAGTGCTGGCCGAGCATGCCGGGCTCGTCCTCCACGTCCGGCTCCTGAACGGCACCGACAGCGGCCACGTGCTCGAGGCGATCTTCAAGGGGCTCGGCGCCGCGCTCGCAGAGGCGTGCGAGAGACCGGGGCAGGCCCGGTGAGCGCCAAGCGCGTCGTCCGCACCGAGGCAGCGCCGGCGCCCTTCCAGGGCGCGCCGTACTCGCAGGCGATCGCCGCGGGCGGCTTCGTCTTCGTCTCCGGCCAGCTCGGTCTGAAGCCGGGGGACACCGAGATCTCGGGCAGCATCGAGGAGCAGACGGAGCAGACCTTCGCGAACCTCGCGGCGATCCTCGAGGAGGCCGGCAGCGGGCTCGACCGGCTCGTGAAGACGACCGTCTTCCTCCAGCGCCTCGACGACTTCCAGGCGATGAACGCGGTCTACGCGAAGCACGTCGGCGAACAGCCGCCCGCGCGGGCGACCGTCGAGGTTGCGAAGCTCCCGTCCGGAGCGCTCGTCGAGATCGAAGCGATCGCCGCGCTCTAGCCGGGCTTCAGAGCCCGGATGTGCAGGAACAGCGGGAACCGCCGCCAGCGCGCGCTCCGCTCCCTCTGGATCGCGTGCGCGGGCAGGGCCGGCTCGCGCAGCCTCTCGATCAGGAAGCGAGCGCCGGCGAGCGCCTCGGTGAACGCCTCGAGCGGCCGGTGGGCGCTCGTGAACGTCATCTCCAGGCCGTCCCGGGCGAACGTCTCGGCGTATTGGAATGTGGCGAGGTACGAGCCCTCGATCACGAACGGGCTCTCCGCGTCGTCGCGCTCCCACGTTCCCGCGGAGTTGATCGGGTGGACGATCGCGAGGCAGAGTCGTCCGCCGGGACGGAGGACGCGAGCACATTCGCGAATCGCGCCGTCGAGGTTCTCGACGTCCTGCAGTGACATGAAGGCGACGACGAGGCCGAACGAGGCGTCCTCGAAGGGCAGCGCGGCGGCATCGGCCTCGTACAGCTCGAGCTCGGGCGCCGCCTCGCGTGCGGCGGCGAGCATCGTCGGCGACGCATCGACGCCGACGACGTCGTGACCGAGAGCGGTCAGGTCGCGGGAGAGGCGCCCCTCGCCGCAGCCGAGGTCGAGCGTCCGGCCGCTCGGCTCCGGCACGAGCTCGAGGAAGGCGTCGCGGTGGAAGATCCAGTAGCTGTCGTGGCCGGGCTTGCGCGCCCAGGCGATCCACTTCGCAGCGTGGTGGTCCCAGGCCCGGCTCAGCTCGTCCATGCGTCCGAGGGTAGAGGCGAGAATGACCGCGTGCGCCAGGACATCGAGAACTACGTGCGGTCGCTCGGCCTCGACGCCTATCTCGTCGGCGGCGCCGTGCGCGACGAGCTGCTCGAGCTGGACTCCAAGGACGCCGACTTCCTCGTCCCGGGCGTCGACACCGAGGCGCTTCGCGCCGCCCTCGCGCCGCACGGACGCGTGGAGGATCTCGTGGTCGCCGACCGGCTCGTGGGGATCCGGCTTCACCCACGCGATCGCCGCATCCGCGAGCTGACGCCGGCCGGGATCGAGTTCGCGCCGCCGCGCAAGGAGATATCGACGGGCCCCGGCCGGCACGACTTCGAGATCGTCGCCGATCCCGCGCTGTCAGTCGAGGACGACATGCGCCGTCGCGACTTCACCATCAACGCGATGGCACGCCGGCTCGAGACCGGTGAGCTCGTCGACCCACTCGGCGGCCGCACCGACCTCGCCGCACGCCGGCTCCGCACCGTGTCGCCCCAGAGCTTCCGCGAAGATCCCCTGCGGCTCGTGCGCGCGCTCCGCTTCGTCTCGCAGCTCGGCTTCGACCCGGACGAGGAGCTGCTCGCCCAGATGCGCGAGGAGGCGCCGGCCGTCAAGCTCGTCTCCGGCGAGCGGATCGGCGGCGGCCTCGCGGCCGACGGCATGGGCGAGCTCTCGAAGCTCCTGCTCGGCGCCGAGCCCGCGCGGGCCCTGCGGCTCGCGCGCGACACCGGCGTCCTCGCCGAGCTCCTGCCGGAGTTCGGCCCGGCGATCGGCTTCGACCAGGAGAGCCGCTACCACGACCTCACCGTCGACGAGCACACGTTCGCGGTCGTCCAGGCCACGGCCGACCAGGGCTACTCGCTGGCGGTGCGGCTGGCGGCGCTCTTCCACGACCTCGGCAAGCCGGCGGCGGCGTGGCGCGGCGGCGACGGGCGGCTTCACTACTACGCGAAGCCCGGCATCTCCGAGCGTGGGCACGATCGCGTCGGCGCCGACCTCGCCTCCGGCGCGCTCTCGCGGCTCCGCTACCCGAACGCGCTGCGCCAGCGCGTGGTCAAGATCGTGCGCCGCCACATGTTCCAGCCCGGCAAGGGCGACGCCCGCCGGGCGCGGCGCTTCCTCCGGCGGAACGGAGACGAGCTCGCCTTCGATCTCATCGACCACAAGCACGCCGACCTGCTCGGTAAGCGCGGCACCGACGGGGAGCTGCCGCCCGTCGACGAGATCGAGCGGCTGATGCAGTTCCGGCAGGTGGTGGAGCAGGAGCTCTCGAGCCCTCACCGGCTGCGCGACCTGGCCGTGGACGGAAACGACCTGATCGGGGTCGGCTTCCCGGCGGGGCCGCAGCTCGGCCGCGTCCTCGACGAGTTGCTCGACGCGGTCGTCGACGAGCCGGCTCTCAACACCCGCGACCGGCTGCTGGCGCGCGCGCAGGAGCTCCGTTGATCCCCTGGGACGTCGACGGCTACGAGGTCGCCTTCACGACGCGGCGCGGCGGCGTGAGCGAAGGCCCGTACGAGTCGCTCAACCTCGGGCGCAAGAGCGGCGACGAGGTCGAGCGCGTGGACGAGAACCGGCGCATCGCCTGTACCGCGATCGGCGCCGACGTCGCGAGGCTCGCGCTCAACTTCCAGGTGCACTCGGCCCTGGTGCGGCGCGCGGAGCCGGCGGCGCGCGGGGAGCGGGCGGACGGGCTCTGGACCGAGGAGCCCGGACTGCCGATCCTCGCCATGTCGGCGGACTGCCTGCCGCTCGTGCTCGCGCGCACGGATGGCCGTGGCCCGGCGGTCGCCGTTCTCCACGCGGGCTGGCGCGGGCTCCTCGAGGGCATCGCCGCGTCCGGGGTCGAGGCTCTGGGAGGCGGCGACCTCGCGGCCGCGATCGGCCCCGGGATCGGGCCGTGCTGCTACGAGGTGGGGGAGGAGGTCGCCGCGCCGTTCCGGGAGCGCTTCGGCGACGATGTCGTCCGCGACCGGCGCCTCGACCTCTGGACGAGCGCCGAGCGCGCGCTGCGTACCGCGGGCGTCGAACGCATCCACCGCGTCGACCGCTGCACGGCCTGCGAGCCGGAAACGTTCTTCTCCCACCGCCGCGACCGCGGCCGCACCGGGCGCCAGGGGGTGATCGCGTATGTCGCCGACTGAGATCCGCGAACGCTACGAGCGCATCCGCGAGGAGGTGGGTCCGTCGGTGACCGTCGTCGCCGCGACGAAGTACGTCTCGGTCGAGGATCTGGCGGCGCTCGCGGAGGCGGGCGTCGAGGTCGTCGGCGAGAACCGCGCGCAGGATCTCGCCGCGAAGCACGACGTCTACGGCGACACCTTCCGCTGGCACTTCATCGGGCACCTGCAGAGCCGCAAGGCACCCGTGGTGAGCGAGCTCTGCGAGCTGTGCCACTCGCTCTCGTCCGAGTCGGCGGCGCGGAAGCTCACGATCCCGGCGCTCGTCGAGGTCAACCTCTCCGGCGAGCCCACGAAGTCTGGTGTCACGCCCGAGGAGTTGCCGGCGCTGCTCGCCGCCTACGCCGACGTGCGCGGCCTGATGACGATGCCGCCCGCGACCGGGCATCCCGAGGCCTCACGCCCCTATTTCCGCCGTCTGCGCGAGCTCGCCGAGCAGCACGGACTGCGCGAGCTCTCGATGGGAACGAGCCAGGACTACCGCGTCGGCGCCGAGGAAGGTGCGACCTATGTCCGGGTGGGCGCGGTCCTGTGGCAGCGCTAACCTTGGCGGCGCCATGGCGCTCTCCGACGTGTGGGCACGCACCCTCGTCTACTTCGGCATCGCCGAGGAGGACGACTGGGACGACGAGGGCTATCTGACCGAGGACGAGCTCGCCGACCCGTACGAGCAGCAGAACGTGCGCAGGCTGCCGGCCCGGCGGTCGCGGCGCGGCTACGACGACGACTGGACCGATCCGGAGCCCGAGGACGCGCAGCGGACGAGCATCCTGCGGCCGCAGTCCCAGTCGCGGCGCGTGCGGAACCTCGAGCCCGTCCGCAACCCGGGCGCGTCCCGCGTCCACCTCGTCCTGCCGCGGAGCTTCAACGACGCCCAGCAGGTCGCCGACCGGTTCAAGGCCGGCGTCCCCGTCATCCTCAACCTCCAGTCCGCGGACTCGGAGCTCTCGAAGCGGCTGATCGACTTCGCGAGCGGCCTGACCTACGCGCTCGACGGCGGGATGCAGCGGATCGCCGACAAGGTCTTCCTGCTCACGCCGAGCGACGTCGAGCTCTCCGCCGAGGACCGCGCGCGGATGCTCGAGCGCGGCTTCTTCAACCAGGCGTAAGCCACAGGAAAGCCTGCGCCGAGCGCGAAGCACGGACGAATGGGCGTCTCGGCCAGCCTGACCTTGCCCGTCGGCGACGTCGTCTCGAGCATCACGACGTTCATCTGGGCGTTCTCGATCGTCTACTCGCTGACGATCATCGCCTACATCCTCACGAGCTGGCTCCGGCTCCCGTATTCGCCCACGATCAACCGCATCCAGCGGTTTCTCTACGACGTCTGCGAGCCCTACCTGCGCATCTTCCGGCGCTTCCTGCCGTCGTTCGGGGGGCTCGACCTCTCGCCGACCGTCGCGCTGATCGTGCTCTGGGTCGTGTCGGGGATCGTGATACGGCTCATCGCCACCTACGCCTGAGGAGAAGACGACATGGCACTCACACCAGTCGAGATCAGACATCTGACACCCCAACGCACGCTCTTGCGCGGCTACAGCGTCGGTGCGACCGACAGGCTGCTCGAGGAGATCGCGACGAGCTTCGAGGACGTCTGGCGCGAGCGCGCCGACCTCGCCGACAAGGTCGAGCAGCTCGAGGCGGACCTCGTTCGCTTCCGCGAGCTCGAGAGCCTCCTGCGCACGACGCTCGTCTCCGCCGAGCAGGCCTCCGCCCAGGTGCGGGAGCAGGCCCACCGCGAGGCCGCGCTCATCCTCGGCGAGGCGCACGCGGAGGCGCGGGCGGTGCGGCGGCGCGCGATCGCCGAGAACGAGCGGCTCGGACGCGAGTCGCGCCGGCTGCGGGCGCAGCTCACCGAGGCGCTCGCCGCGCTCGAGGAGGCGGAGCCCGCCGACGAGGAGCAGGACGGGGACGGCGAGCCCGAGCGCAGCTGGTACGGCTATCCGAGCGGGACGTCCCTGCCGGACGCCAACGCTGCCTGAGCACCACCTCGACGTAAACTGAGCGTATGACTGCGGAGACGACGCGGTTGCGCCTGCGCGTCAGCCCCGGCGCGGGGCGGACGGCCGTCGTCGGGCGACACGGCGACGCGTGGAAGGTCCGCGTCACGGAGGCGCCCGAGCGCGGACGCGCGAACGAGGCCGTCCTCCGTCTCCTCGCCGACACTCTCACACTTCCCCGCACGGCGCTCACGCTCGTTTCGGGCCACGGCGGCCGGGAGAAGATCGTGGAGCTGACCGGGGTTGGTCCGGCGCTGATCGAACGGCGTCTGGCGTCGGCGGTGGCGGGCGACGGCAGGGGCAGGAAGGACAGGCGGTGACGAGCAGCGACAGCGAGCGGTTCCGCGAGGCGCTCCTCGACGAGCGCAAGCGGGTCGAGCACGCCCTCGCATCGCTCCGTGACCAGCATCCGGGCTCGCTCGACGAGGAGGTCGAGGAGATCGCCGCGACGAGCGACAACCATCTCGCGGAGACCGCGACGGCGACGCTCGGCCGCGAGATCGACTACACGCTCGGCGAGAACTCCGAGCAGGTGCTCGCCGACATCGACTCCGCGCTCCGGCGCATCGACGACGGCACGTACGGCACGTGCGTCAGCTGCGGCCGGGAGATCCCGCTGCAGCGGCTGGAGGCTTACCCGGCGGCGTCCCTCTGCATCGACTGCAGGCGCAGCGCCGAGGGAGGATGAACGAGCCCGCGCGGCAGCTCGAGGTGCGGGTCGGCTCGGCGACCGACGCCTTGACGCCGCTCTCGCGCGCGACACGCTCCTTCGCGGCGACGCCGGTCCAGTGGCTGTCGCTCGCGGCCATCGCGATCGCCGCCGTCGTGGCCGACCAGGTGACGAAGCACGTCGTCTCCACGAGCCTGCAGCTGGGGGAGGGAGTCCACGTCGTCGGCCCCTTCACGATCAGGCATGTTCAGAACTCCGGCATCGCCTTCGGCCTGTTCGCCCACTCGACCTCCGCCGTGATCGTCCTGACCGCGCTCGCGATCGCCTGGATGCTCGCCTACTTCGCGCGCTCCGGCGCCCGCCATCCCGTCCTGCCGATCGCGCTCGGACTCGTCATCGGCGGCAGCCTCTCCAACCTCGCCGACCGCGTGCGGCTCGGCTTCGTCACCGACTTCCTCGACTTCCGCTACTGGCCCGCGTTCAACCTCGCGGACAGCTTCATCGTGATCGGGGTCGGGATCCTGCTCGCGGCGCTCGTCCTCGCCGAGCGCGAGCCGAAGAAGCGCTGAAGCGCCTCGTCGTCCCGCCGGAGGCCGCGGGCGAGCGGCTCGACCGCCACCTCGCGGCGGTGCCGGAGGTCGGCTCACGGGCCGCGGCCGAGCGGCTGCTCGAGGCCGGCGCCGTGCTCGTCGACGGGCAGCTGCGTGGCAAGAGCCACAAGCTCGCAGGCGGGGAGCGGATCGAGCTCGAGCCGCCCGCTCCCGCCGCGCCGGAGCCTGCCGCGCCGCCGCCCGAGCTCACGGTCGTCCATGCGGACGAGCATCTCCTCGTCGTGGACAAGCCGGCGGGCGTCGTCGTGCATCCCGCGCCCGGTCACGCCGGGGGCACGCTCGCGGAGGCTCTGGCCGCCGCAGGCGCGACGGGTGGGGAGGAGGAGCGGCGGGGCATCGTCCACCGGCTCGACCGCGACACGTCCGGCCTGCTCGTCGTCGCGCGGACGCAGCAGGCGTACGAGCGGCTGCAGCGCCTCGTGCGGCGGCGGGAGCTGACGCGCGAGTACCTCGCGCTCGTCGCCGGGAAGCCGAGGTCCCGCAGCGGGACGATCGAGGCGCCGATCGGCCGCGACCGGCACGACCGTCTCCGGCACTCGCTCGACACCGCGACGCCACGCGCGGCCGTGACGCACTTCGAGCTCGAGGAGCTCCTGCCGCAGCACTCCCTGCTGCGCGTGCGGCTCGAGACAGGGCGGACACACCAGATCCGCGTCCACCTCGCCGCGATCGACCTCCCCGTCGCCGGCGACCCGACCTACGGCGTTGCCGGAGACCTCGGGCTCGAGCGGCAGTTCCTCCACGCCGCGCGCCTCGCCTTCGCGCACCCGGTCACGGGCGAGCCGGTCGATCTCTCATCGCCGCTCCCGCCCGACCTCGCCGCCGCACTCGACCGCGCGCGATGAAGACGTACGCCGGCTTCCGCCGAGCGTGGGGGCCGTCCCGCGAGGGCGTTCGGCACGAGGCGATCGAGGAGTTCGTGGAGACGCGCCTCGCGGGGTACGCCGACGACCGCGACTTCCCGGCGCGTGACGCAACCTCGCGTCTCTCGCC
This sequence comes from Gaiellaceae bacterium, assembly GCA_035713675.1. Lineage (GTDB taxonomy): Bacteria > Actinomycetota > Thermoleophilia > Gaiellales > Gaiellaceae > Palsa-739. The sequence continues at coordinate 17,243 of DASSZE010000071.1, forward strand.
GCTCATCGCCTCGGGCGAGATCACCGTCGTCGACTGCACCGCTGCCGCGCTCGCGGCTCCGCCGAGCAAGGGACGGGAGAAGTGGCTCGATGAGCTCTGCTGGCACGACTGGTTCGAGCACGTGAAGAGCTCGGGCCTCGACGCGCCGCGGCTCGAGCCGCGCTGGGACCCGCCGGGCGAGCGCTTCGAGCGTTGGCGCGACGGGACGACCGGCTTCCCCCTCGTCGACGCCGGGATGCGCGAGCTCGCACAGACCGGGTGGATGCACAACCGCGCCCGGATGGTCACGGCGAGCTTCCTCGTCAAGCATCTCCACGTCGACTGGCGCGCCGGCGAGGCCTGGTTCGCCGAGAGGCTCGTCGACTACGACCCCGCGCAGAACGAAGGCAACTGGCAATGGGTCGCCGGCACCGGCATCGACGCCCAGCCGTGGTTCCGGATCCTCAACCCCGAGCGCCAGCGCGAGCGCTTCGACGCCGACGGCGCGTACTGCCGCGGCCGGCTGCCGGAGTGGGGGACGGATGCGTACCCGGAGCCGATGCTCGACCTCGCCGCCGAGGCGGCCGAGGCGAAGGAGCGATTCCGAGCCGCCTCCCGCTAACCTTCCCGTGTTCCCGTCCCTACTCCCCGGCGGCCCAGCCGCGGCGCGCGTGCCTCTCCTCGCGGGAGGTGCGCCACGACTCCCGCCGGCGCACGACGACAAACGAATCCGGAAGGAGCATTCTCGATGGCAGTTTCGACAGGAGCTGGCGCGGTCTCGATGCGCGACCTGCTCGAGGCCGGAGTCCACTTCGGCCACCAGACGCGGCGCTGGAACCCGAAGATGCGCCGCTTCATCTTCGCCGAGCGCGGCGGCATCTACATCATCGACCTCACGCAGACGGCGGAGCGGCTCGAGGAGGCGCAGCAGTTCCTGCGCAACGTCGCCGAGCGCGGCGGCACCATCCTCTTCGTCGGCACGAAGAAGCAGGCGCAGGACGCCGTCGAGCAGGAGGCGAAGCGCATCGACATGCCGTACGTCAACCATCGCTGGCTCGGCGGCCTGCTCACCAACTGGCGCACGATGTCCGACCGCATCGACCGCCTGCACGAGATGCGGCGCCTGCGCGACGAGGGGCAGATGGACCTGCTTCCCGCGAAGGAGCGCATTGCGATGGCGGGCGAGCTCGAGAAGCTCGAGGCGAACCTCGGCGGGGTCGCGGACCTGCGCCGCCAGCCCGACGCCGTCGTCATCGTCGACCTGAAGAAGGAAGCGCTCGCGGTGCGCGAGGCACGCCGGCTCGGCGTGCCTGTGGTCGCGCTCGTCGACACGAACTGCGACCCCGACGAGGCCGACTACGTCATCCCCGGCAACGACGACGCGATCCGCTCGTGCAACCTCATCGTCCACGCGCTCGCCGAGGCGATCAACGCGGGCAAGCAGAAGGTGACCACGCGCGAGTTCGAGCGGCAGGCCGAGGCGGCGCCCGAGGCTCCGGCCGAGGCCGCGTCCGAGGAGAGCGCACCCGAGGACGATGTCGCACCCGAGGACGATGTCGAGCAGGTGGCCGCGGGCGAGCAGATCGAGCCCGTCACCGAGGGCGAGTCGGTCCCGGTGCCGACCGGCGAGGACCCGGCCAAGGAGGGCGCTGAGGTCACGAAGGCGTCCGAGGCCGCGCTCGGCGACCCGACGCGTGGCGAGAAGGAGGAGTCCTGATGGCCGCGGAGATCTCGGCCCAGCTCGTCCGCGAGCTCCGCGAGCAGACGGGCGCGGGGATGATGGACTGCAAGCGGGCACTGCAGGAGACGAACGGCGACATCGAGTCCGCCGTCGTCCTTCTGCGCGAGAAGGGCATGGCTCAGGCCGCGAAGCGCGCCGACCGCGCGACGACAGAGGGCCTCGTCGGCTACCGGCTGGCGGACGACCGGTCGCGCGGGACGATGGTCGCCGTCGGCTGCGAGACGGAGCCCGTCTCGAAGAACGACGACTTCCAGGCGTTCGCGCAGAAGGCGCTCGACCTCGTCGAGTCGGCGGGAATCGACGCGGTGCCGCAGCTCGAGCAGGAGCGCGTCGAGCTTTCCAGCAAGCTCGGCGAGAACATCGCGTTCGCTGGCGCGGCGCGGTTCGAGGCGGTCGACGGCGGGCGCATCGCGGCGTATGTCCATCCGCCGGCGAACAAGCTCGGCGTGCTCGTCCAGTTGCGCGGCGGAGACGACGAGCTGGCACGCAACCTCGCGATGCACATCTCGTGGTCGGACCCGCGCTGGGCCACCCGCGAGGACGTGCCCGAGGATCTGCTCGCCGCCGAGCGGGAGATCTACCTCAACTCCGAGGAGGTGCAGTCGAAGCCCGAGCAGGCGCGTGAGAAGATCGTCACGGGCATGCTCGACAAGCGCTTTTTCGCCGAGCGCGGCGGTGTCCTCGCCGACCAGCCGTGGATCCACGACGGCTCGCTCGCCGTGGGCAAGGTCCTCGCGGACGCAGGCGCGGAGGTGCTCGAGTTCCAGCGCTTCTCCCTGGCCGGATGACGGCGCAGCCGGAGACCGAGCGCGGCGCGCCGGCCCAGGCGCCCGCGTTCCGCCGCGTGCTGCTGAAGCTCTCGGGCGAGGCGCTCATGGGCGAGCGCGAGTACGGCATCGATCCGGGCGTGACCCGCGCGCTCGCGCGGGAGGTGGCGGGGATCCGCGGCGAGGGCGTCGACGTCGCGGTCGTCGTCGGCGGCGGGAACTTCTACCGCGGGCTCGCGGCCGCAGCCGAGAGCGGGATGGACCGTGCGACCGCCGACTACGCCGGCATGCTCGCGACGCTCCTCAACGCGCTCGCCCTGCAGGACGCGCTCGAGCGGGAGGGCGCCGACACGCGCGTCATGTCCGCCCTCGAGGTGTCGGAGGTGGCCGAGCCGTACATCCGGCGCCGCGCCATGCGCCACCTCGAGAAGGGCCGCGTCGTGATCTTCGCCGCCGGCACGGGCAACCCGTTCTTCACGACCGACACCGCCGCCGCGCTGCGCGCCCTCGAGATCGGCGCCGACGCGATCCTGATGGCGAAGCACGGCGTCCGCGGCGTGTACGACGGCGATCCGCGGCATGTCTCCGACGCCGAGTTCCTGCCGCGGCTGACGCACCTGCAGGCGATCGAGCGCGGCCTCAAGGTGATGGACACGACGGCCCTTTCGCTCTGCATGGACAACCGCCTAACGATCCACGTCTTCGAGCTCGCCGAGGGCAACGTCGCCCGGGTCGTCGCCGGCGAGGAGGTCGGGACGATCATCGAGACGGCTGGAAGCGTCGACGGCGAGGCCGCCGACGCCCGGCCCGAGGACCGCGCTGCCAACGGCAGCGCCGGGGAGAAGGAGAACTAGATGGCGACTGCAGAAGAGATGATCAACGGCGCCCGCGACAAGATGGTCAAGTCGGTCGAGCACGCGCGGTCGGAGTTCTCGACGGTCCGCACGGGCCGCGCCTCGGCGTCGCTCCTCGACCGGATCGAGGTCGACTACTACGGGACGCCGACGCCGCTGCGGCAGCTGTCGACGATCAACGTCCCCGAGCCGCGCATGCTCACGGTGCAGCCGTTCGACCCGAGCTCGATCCGCGCCATCGAGAAGGCGATCCAGGAGTCCGACCTCGGCCTGACGCCGTCGAACGACGGCAAGCTCATCCGCCTGCCGATCCCGCAGCTGACCGAGGAGCGGCGGAAGGAGCTCGTCAAGGTCGTCCGCAACATGGCGGAGGATCACCGCGTCGCCGTGCGCGAGATCCGACGCGACGCCATGCGCCATCTCAAGGAGCTCGTGGACAAGGGCGAGGTCGGCGCCGACGAGGAGCACCGCGCCGAGGGCCGCGTCCAGGAGCTGACCGACGAGCACACGAAGCAGATCGACGAGCTCCTGAAGCACAAGGAAGCTGAGGTGATGGAGGTCTAGTGACCTCCCTGCCGGGGACCGACGTCACGCCGGAGGATCAGCTCCCCGAGGTCGCGCACGCGGTCGCGATCATCATGGACGGCAACGGTCGCTGGGCCGCCGAGCGCAAGGTCTCGGTCGCCGAGGGACACCGCGCCGGTTCGCGCGCGCTGCGCCCGGTCGTCGAGTCCGCGATCGACCTCGGCATCGAGTCGCTCGCGGTCTACGCCTTCTCCACCGAGAACTGGAGCCGGTCGCCCGACGAGGTCGCGGCCCTGATGGAGACCTTCGGCGAGACGATCGACCGCGAGCTCGAGGAGCTCGCGGCACAGGGAGTCCGGTGCCGCTTCCTCGGCCGCCGCGACCGCGCTCCCGAATGGCTGCGCACGAAGATGGCGGAGCTCGAGGAGGCGACCGCCGGCAAGTCCAAGCTGCAGCTGTGGATCGCGTTCGACTACGGCGGCCGCGCCGAGCTCGTCGACGCCGCCAGGCACCTGGTCGAGAGCGACGTCGACCCGGAGGACGTCGACGAGGCCGCGCTCGCGGCCTGTCTCTACGAGCCGGAGATGCCCGATCCCGACCTCGTGATCCGCACCTCGGGCGAGCGCCGCATCTCGAACTTCCTCCTCTGGCAGTCCGCCTACGCCGAGTACGTCTTCACCGACACGCTCTGGCCCGACTTCGGGCCGGAGGAGCTGCGGGGCGCGATCGAGGAGTACGCACGCCGCCGCCGTAGATTCGGCGGACGTTGAGCAATTTCGCCTCCCGGCTCCTGGTCGTGGCAGTCGGCCTGCCGCTCGTGCTCGGCATGCTGTGGCTCGGCGGCTGGTGGCTGTTCGTGCTCGTCGCCGTCGCGGCGTTCGTCGCCGTGCACGAATACGTCACGACGGCGCGGCCTCTGCGTCCGCTCGCGCCGGCCGTGTACGGAGGCGTGCTGCTCGCGCTCTTCGGCGCGCAGACAGGTGGGGTCGTCTGGCTGCTCGGCGGCTTCCTCGGGACATTCGTGCTCGCCTTCCTCCTGCACGCGCTCTCGAGCACGCGCGCGCCGACCACCGCGGCGATCGGCTCCACGATCCTCGGTGCCGCATGGATCGGGCTCGGCCTCGGCTTCATCCTCATCCTGCGCGGGATGCACACCGAAGGACGCCTGATCGCGTTCACCGTCGTCCTGACCGTGTTCGCGGCCGACACCGTCGCCTACCTCGCCGGGCGCTTCGCCGGGCGCCACCGGCTCGCGCCGCGCCTCTCGCCGAAGAAGACGTGGGAGGGGCTGCTGGCCGGGACCGCCGCGGGCGTGTTCGTCTCGTTCATCGCGCTCTACGACACGCGCAAGCACTACCTCAGCGTGTGGCAGGCCGTCGTGCTCGGGTTCGTCGTCGTCACCGCGGCGGTGATCGGCGATCTCTTCGAGTCGGCGCTGAAGCGGGATCTCGAGGTCAAGGACACCGGCAGCCTCCTCGGTGGGCACGGGGGAGTGCTCGACCGAATCGACGCGCTCCTGTTCGCGGCGCCCGCGGCGTACTTCCTCGTGGTCGGCTACGGCTTCCACTGAGGCTGCCGGCCGCCCTACACTGGCCCCGTGAAACGCGTCGCGCTGCTCGGGGCCACGGGCTCGATCGGCCGCCAGGCGATCGAGATCGTCGAGGCGCATCCCGAGCTCGAGCTCTGTGCCGCGGCTTCCGGCTCGACGCCACTCGACGACGTCGACGCGCCGCTGAAGGAGATCGGCGGCGATCTGACCGACCTGCTGGAGCGCGCCGAGCCCGACGTCGTCCTCAACGCCGTCGTCGGGTTCGCGGGTGTCCACGCGACGCTGTGGACACTCGAGCACGGCGTCGACCTCGCGCTCGCGAACAAGGAGAGCCTCGTGGCCGCGGGCGAGCTCGCCCTCGCCGCGCGCGAGCGGGGAGGAGGACGGATCCTGCCGGTCGACAGCGAGCACTCGGCCTTGTTCCAGTGCCTCGACGGACGCGCGCCGGAGCAGGTCGACACGCTCGTCGTCACCGGCTCGGGCGGGCCGTTCCGCGGCCGCACGCGCGCCGAGCTCGAGGAGGTGACGCCGGAGCAGGCGCTCGCACATCCGACCTGGCGCATGGGCCCGAAGATCACCGTGGACTCCGCGACGCTCGCGAACAAGGGGCTCGAGGTGATCGAGGCGCACTATCTGTTCGGCCTGCCGTACGACCGCATCGAGGTTGCGATCCAGCCGACGTCGATCGTCCACTCGCTCGTCCGCTTCCGCGACGGCGCCGCTCTCGCGCATCTCGGCTACCCGGACATGCGTGTCCCGATCTCGTACGCCCTCACGTATCCCGAGCGCGCCGCGACCCCGCTGCAGCCGCTCGACCTCACCTCGCTGACCCTCGAGTTCTCGCCGCCGGAAACGGACACGTTCCCGATGCTGCCCCTCGCGCGCGCGGCGGGAGAGAAGGGCGGCAGCGCGCCGTGCGTCTACAACGCGGCGAACGAGGTCGCCGTCGCCGCCTTCCTCGCCGGCCGGTTGCCCTTCCTCGGCATCCCGGAGGTGGTCGGCGAGACGCTCGCCGCCGCCGGCGCCGATCCCGTGCGCGACGTCGAGGACCTGATCGAGGCCGACCGCTCGGCCCGCGCGCTGGCGGAGGGAGCGCTGGCCGCGGCATGACGTGGCTCGTCGTCATCGGCGGCCTCGTCCTGCTCGTCTTCTTCCACGAGCTCGGCCACTTCACGATGGCGCTCGCCGTGAAGATGCGGCCGCGGAGCTTCTACATCGGTTTCCCGCCGGCGCTCGTCAAGACTCGCCGCAACGGCATCGAGTACGGGATCGGGATGATCCCGCTCGGCGGCCTGGTTCGGATCCCGGGCATGCACCGCCCGGCGGCCCGCGACCTGCAGGTGTTCATCGAGCCGGCCGTGCGCGAGCAGCCGAGCCTCGCCGGACCGGTGGGGACCGCCCGCCGCGCCCTGGAGCTGGAGGACTACGACGCGGCGAGGCGCGCCTATCCCGAGCTCGCCCGTGAGGTCGCCGCCGCTCAGCTCTCGCCGGGCGCGAGGCGCACGGCCCAGCGTGCGCTGCGCGACCTGGAGGAGGGGACAGCTCCGGACGCGTACTGGCGTGCCCCGACGTCGAAGCGGGTCGCCGTCGTCGCCGCCGGGCCGCTCGCGAACATCCTCATCGCCTTCCTGATCCTGTTCGTCGTCTTCTCCGTCAGCGGCGGGCCCTCGTCGCGCCCGACGAACGAGGTGGCCGGGATCGTGGCCGGCTCGCCGGCCGCCGCCGCGCACCTGCAGGTCGGTGATCGCATCGTCGCCGTCGACGGGCGGCCGACCCGCACGTTCGCCACGATCTCCCACCACATCCGGCAGAGTCGCGGGCGCCCGATCGCCCTCACGGTGGAACGGAACGGACGCCGCCTGACCGTGGGGCCGCGTCCCACCATTTTCCAGCACGGCCGCTGGATCTTCGGCTTCGAGCCGACCGTCGGGCTGATCAGGTACACGCCCGGGGAGGCGGCGAGCACCGCCGGCACGGACCTGTGGCACGTGGTCACGGGCACCGGCACGGGAATCGCGTCGCTCTTCTCGAGCCACGGGCGCGACAACCTCTCGGGCCCGGTCGGGATCGTCCGCGTCTCGCATTCGGAGCTTCAGGTCGGGCTGACCTGGTACCTCGAGATCCTCGCCTACGTGAGCATGTCCCTCGCGCTGCTCAACCTCCTGCCGCTGCTGCCGCTCGACGGCGGCCACATCCTCTTCTCGCTCATCGAGGGAGTCCGCCGCCGCGCTCTCGCGCGCGAGGTCTACGAGCGCGTCTCCGTCGTCGGGATCGCCCTCATCCTGCTCGTGATGGTCATCGCGTTCTCGAACGACGTCTCCGGGCCGCCGCACTGACGCGCCTCAGCGTCCCCTGAGGCCCGGGATTGCGCGGGAACCCGCCTGGTTAGACTGAAATCGCGGATGGCGAGCAAGCGGCAGATCTCGGTCGGCGGAGTCGCGATCGGCGGCGGTGCGCCCGTCGTCGTGCAGTCGATGACGACGACGAAGACGCACGACGTGGAGGCGACGACCGCGCAGGTGGCGGCGCTCGCGAGCGCCGGCTGCGAGATAGTCCGCGTCGCGGTGCCGAAGACCGAGGACGCGGAGGCACTCTCGAAGATCGTGCGCTTCTCGCCGGTGCCGATCATCGCCGACATCCACTTCAACGCGAGCCTGGCCCTGAAGGCGATCGAGCAGGGCGTCGCGGCCGTCCGCATCAACCCCGGCAACATCGGCGGCTCCGACAAGGTCGCCGAGGTCGTGCGCGCCGCGAAGGCGAAGGGCATCCCCATGCGGATCGGCGCGAACTCCGGCTCGCTGCCAAAGCACCTCGAGGAGCTCGCGCAGGCAGACCAGGCCGAGGCGCTCGTCGAAGCCGCGCTCGAGGAGGTGCGTCTGCTCGAGAGCCTCGACTTCTACGACTTCAAGATCTCGGTCAAGTCGAGCCACGTGCCGACGATGATCCGCGCCTACCGGCTGCTCTCGGAGAAGGTCGACTACCCGCTCCACCTCGGCGTCACCGAGGCCGGCACGGTCTTCGCCGGCTCCATCAAGAGCGCCGTCGGGATCGGCACGCTCCTCGCCGAGGGGATCGGCGACACGATCCGCGTCTCACTCTCCTCCGACCCGGTCGAGGAGCCCAAGACGGCGTACGAGATCCTCAAGGCGCTCGGGCTGCGCGAGCGCGGGCCGGTGATGATCGCCTGCCCGAGCTGCGGCCGCGACAACGTCGGCGTGCACACGCTGGCCGAGGAGGTCGAGGAGCGGCTACAGGCCTATCCGCAGCACTTCGAGGTCGCGGTGCTCGGCTGCGCCGTCAACGGGCCCGGCGAGTCCGGCGACGCGGACTTCGGGATCGCCGGCGGCCGCGACGTCGGCTTCATCTACGCCCACGGCCGCGTGTTGAAGAAGGTCGGCTCCGACATCCTGATCGACGAGCTCTTCCACGAGATCGACCAGTGGATCGCCGACGGGATGCACCGGCCGAAGCGCCTCAAGATGGCCAAGCCGGCCGCGCTGGCGATGGCCGAGGCCTCCCTGATCCCGCTCGAATAGCCTAGGGCGACAACGCTGATGATCGCCCGAGCCTCACAGCTCTTCCTGCCGACCCTGCGCGAGGCGCCCGCCGACGCGGAAGCGGCCTCGCACCAGCTGCTCGTGCGCGGCGGCTTCATCCGTCAGATCGGCGCGGGGCTCTGGGCACTGCTGCCGCTCGGCTGGCGCGTCCACATGCGGATCGAGCAGATCATCCGCGAGGAGATCGACGCGATCGGCGGGCAGGAGATGCGCGCGCCGACGCTGACTCCCGCCGAGCTCTGGGAGACGACCGGCCGCATCGACGTCCCGATCCTCTTCCACCTCGCCGACGGCGGCGGGCGTCCGTTCGTCCTCTCGTGGACGCACGAGGAGTCGATGGCGTTCCTCGCGCGGGAGATCCAGTCCTACAAGCAACTGCCGCAGGTCTGGTACCACTTCTCGACGAAGGACCGCGACGAGCCGCGGCCGCGCGGCGGGCTCCTCCGCCTCCGCGAGTTCATCATGAAGGACTCGTACACCTTCGACGCGGACGTGGCCGGTCTCGACGCGGCCTTCGACAGGCACGAGAAGGCGTACGCCCGGATCTTCGAGCGCTGCGGGCTCGAGGCCTACCTCGTCGAGGCGGAATCCGGGGTCATGGGCGGCAAGAGCTCCCTCGGGTTCCTCGCACCGACCGGCTCCGGCGAGAACGAGCTGATGCGCTGCGAGAACGGCGACTACTTCGCCGACGTCGAGGCGGCGCGCGGCACTCCGCGGCCGGCGGAGCTGTCCGAGCCGCTGGACGCGCCGGAGCGGGTCGAGACGCCGGGCGTCGGCACGATCGAGGGGCTCGCCGAGTTCCTCGGGATAGCGGAGTCCGCCACCTCGAAGGCGCTCCCGGTGATCACCGGCGACCGGCTCGTGCTCGCGCTCGTCCGCGGCGACGACCGGCTCAGCCCCGAGAAGCTCGAGACGTTCTTCGAGGCCGCGTTCCGGCCGGCGACCGACGAGGAGATCCGCGCGGCGTTCGGCGCCGGCGGCGGCTCGCTCGGGCCGGTCGGCGTCGAGGTCGAGGTGATCGCCGACGAGGCGCTCCGCGAGGGCCAGTATGTCGCCGGCGCGAACGAGGACGGATGGCATCTGCGCGGCGTCCAGGCGGGCCGCGACTACGAGGCGACCTTCGCCGACATCCGGCAGGCGGTCGCGGGCGACGCCTGTCCGGAGTGCGGCGGCACGCTCAGCGTGCAGACGGCAGTCGAGGTCGGGCACATCTTCAAGCTGGGCACGTTCCACTCGGCGGCGTTCGGCGCGACGTTTCTTGCCGAGGACGGGAGGGAGAAGCCTCTCGTCATGGGCAGCTACGGCATCGGGCTCGCCCGGACGATGGCGGCGATCGTCGAGCAGTCTCACGACGAGAACGGAATCGTCTGGCCCAGGGCGGTTGCGCCGTACGACGCGCACGTCGTCGCGCTGGCCGGCGCGGAGGAGATCGCCGAGCAGGCGGCCGAGGCGCTGTCGGCGGCGGGGCTCGAGGTTCTCCTCGACGACCGCGACCAGCGGCCGGGAGAGAAGTTCGCCGACGCCGACCTCATCGGCTGCCCGATCCGCGTCACGGCCGGGCGCAAGAGCCTGGAGGACGGCAAGGTGGACGTCCGGAGCCGCGCGAGCGGCGACGAGACACGATTGAATGTTGCCGAACTCGGCAAGGAGATCTAGGTGGCCAGACGGCGGCGGTTCAGCGAGGAAGGATTCGGCGAGACCGTGCAGCGCCTCATGGACGAGCAGGGGGTGACGTACCGCCAGCTCGCTTCACGCACCGGTCTCTCGGCCGGCTATCTCAACCACCTCGTGCACGGAAACCGCCCGGTGCCCTCGAACGATGTCGTCGGCACGCTCGCCGGCGCCCTCGAGGTCGAGCCGGAGCACTTCCGCGAGTACCGCCTGCGGATGATCACCGAGCGCCTCGAGGCCATGCCGGCCCTCATCGACCGGCTCTACCGACAGCTGAACAAGCGCGGCTAGCCCAGCGCGTAACGCAGGAAGAGGTGCGAGCCGTGGCTCCGCACCGAGCGCAGGCGGCCGGCGACCCGCGTCTGCGGCATCAGCTCGACACCCTCGACGAGGCCGAGCCGGGGGGCTGCGGCGCGGCCCGCGAGGAGGGGAGAGACGGTGAGGAAGAGCTCGTCCACGAGCCCGGATGCGAGCAGCGAGCCGAACGTCGACGGCCCGGCCTCGGACAGGACCACCGGGCAGTCTCGCGCGCGGAGCACGTCGACCGCCGCAGCCAGGTCGACGGCGTCACCCGGGTTCACCGCCACGACCTCGGTCGCCTCGGGCACGGCCGCGTGCAGCGCGGGAGCCGCCTCCTCCGTCGTGAGCACGAGCGCGCCGGACTCCAGCAGCGGATGCGCCGGGTCGAGCGAGGCGCCGGTGGTGACGACGGCGACGAGCGGCTGCTCGGGCCGCCCGCGGCGCGCGCGCAGGTCGAGCAGCGCTTCCGCCGCCGGCGGGTAGGCGCGGTCGACGCGCCACGTGCCATTCGGCGAGGAGAGCAGCGTGCCGGAGCCGACGACGACCGCATCGGCGCACGCGCGGACGAGCGCGAGGACGAACTTGTCCGCGTCACTCTCGTCGCCGATGAGCGCGTGCGACCGGGCGAGCCGCGGCACGGCCACGACCCCGTCGAGCGACTCCACGAAGTTCGCGACGACGGAGGGCTCGTCGATGCCGATCGCGCCGCCGTACAGCTCGGCCAGCGCGGCCGGCACGTCCCAGCGCGGGAGGCCCTCCTCCTCGGCCAGGACCTTGAACGGCTCGATCACCTGGTCAGCGTAAGGAACTCCGAGCGGAGCGACTCGTCCTCGTCGTAGAGGCCGCGCCAGACGGTCGTCACCGTGAGGGAGCCGTCCTCCTCGACGCCGCGCATCGCCGTGCACATGTGCGCCGCCTCGAGCTTGACCGCGACGCCGCGCGGGCCTGCGAGCTCGACCAGGCCGTCGGCGATCTCCTCGGCGAGCCGCTCCTGCACGGTGAAGCGCCGCGCGTAGAGCCGCACGAGTCGCGTGAGCTTCGAGATGCCGACGATCTCGTCGCCGGCGACGTAGCCGACGTGTGCGCGCCCGTGGAACGGCAGCGCGTGGTGCTCGCAGAGCGCGTAGAAGCCGACCGGCCCCTCGACGATCTGTGCGTGCCGTCCCTCGACGCCCTCCGGCCGCTCGGCGGGGAACAGCGTCCGCAGCTTCGGATCGCCGTCGTAGCCGGCAGTCGCGTCGAACAGCGCCCGCAGGAAGCGGCGCGGCGTGTCGCGCGTGCCGGGCGTCTCGAGGTCGAGCCCGAGCGCCTCGAAGATCTCCGCGGCGTTCCGCTCGAGCCGCGCCCACTCGGCCGGCGTGATGTCCCGCGCCGCCTCGCCCTCATGGGCCGGAAGTTCGAAGACGTTCTCCCGCTCCCGCGCCGGCAAAGCCGGCACCTGCGCTATCTGATGGGCTCCGCCGAGCCTATGCCCATTGGTACTCAAGCCGGTTCCTCCTGTCGACTGGGGATGCGTCGGAGCACAAGCGCGAGCGCGATCGCGGCGACCTCCGCGAGCGCGAGCCAGGCGAAGGCGAGCGGATGGCCGAGCGCGAGGAGCAGGCCGAAGGCCGCGAGCTGCGTCGACATGCCGAGGTTCGCCAGCAGCGAGACCGAGCGCGGGCTCGTCAACGCCGGCCGTCGCGCGACGAGCGCCTCGGCCAGGCGGTCCTGCGGTGCGTAGACGAGCGCGTACACGTGCCGGAGAAACCCGGTCGGCCGTCCGCCGTCGTCGGGCTCGGCGGCCGCCCCGCGCGAGAGCCGCTCGGCGTTGAAGTTGAGGCTGAGGACGGACGTGAGCGCGAGGAAGCCCGCGAGGGCGAGCAGCACGCGGCCCGACGTCCAGGCAAGCGCCCCGAAGAGGGCCGCGTTCACGAGCAGGTCGACCTCGGAGTCGAGGTAGCGCCCGAAGGCGCTCGTCCGGCCGGTGAACCGCGCGAGCTGGCCGTCGGCGTTGTCGAGCAGCGTCTTCAGCTGCACGAGGAGCGCCGCGACGAGCAGCCAGCCACGGCCGAGCGCGATCGCCGCGGCGAGCCCCGCAACGCCGGCGGCTGCGACGACGATCGGCGGCGGCACGCGCAGGCGCGCGAGCACGAGGACGAGCGGGTGCGCGAGCGGCCGGAAGACGTGCTCGCACACGAGCTCGGTCCCGCGCCGCGGCTTGCGCGAGCGGGCGAGGGCGCTAGACCGCAAGGGCTCCCTCTCCGGCGCGGATCACGTCGCGCGCAGCGTCGAGCTTGTCCCAGACGTTCCAGAGCAGGACGCCGCGCGGCCGGCCGTCGTCGACATACGTGACGACGCCCTTGCGGAGCGGCTCCTGCCAGTCCTCGACCGCCTCGAGCCGCGAGTCGACGGCCCCGACGGCCTCGTAGCCGAGATCGAAGAGATCCGAGTAGAAGAAGGGGAGGTGGTCGTACGGCGTCTCGGCGCCGGCCATGTTCGCGCCGACCGCGCGGCCGTGCGAGTTCGCGTGATCCTCGTGCTCGATGCGCATCGACGTCCCGAGCGCGAGCACCGGGAAGCGGGCGACGTCGCCGGCGGCGAAGACGTCGGCCTGCCCGAGCGCGCGTCCGTACTCGTCGACGACGATCCCGTCCTCGACCTCGAGGCCTGCCGCCGACGCGAGCTCGACGTCGGGAACGACGCCGAGACCGGCCACGACGGCGTCGGCCTCGATCGTGCGGCCCGACTGTGTCTCGACCCGGTCGGCCGAGGCCGAGGCGACCATCTCGCCGGCGAGGACCTCGACGCCCTTCTCGCGGTAGTAGTCGGTAACGGAGGCAGAGAGGTCGGTGGGGAAGAGGCGGAAGCCGATGCCGGGCTCGGGGAAGAGCATCGTGACGCCGGCGCCGTTCTCGACGAGCGCGGCCGCGATCTCCGAGCCGATGAAGCCGCCGCCGATCACGGCGACCCGGGCTCCGTCGCCCACGGCTCCGCGCAGTCGGTGGTAGTCGTCGAGCGTCCGGAACCAGATGACGCCGTCGGCGCCCGGGATCTCGCGCGGCCGCGCGCCGGTGGCGAGCAGCAGCTTCTCCCAGCCGTACTCCTCGCCCTCGTCGTCGGTCGCTGTGTGCGCGGCGAGGTCGAGCGAGACGATGCGGCGGCCGGTGACGAGCTCGACGCCCTCGGCGGGCTCGCGCCAGAGCTTCTCCTCCGGCGCTCCCTTCCACAGCCCCTTCGTGAGCAACGGCCGCTTGTACGGCGGGTTCGGGTCGGCGCCGATCATCGTGATCGGCCCGTCCGGGTCGTGATCGCGGATGCCCTTCGCCGCCATGTCGCCGGTCATCCCGGCGCCGACGATCAGGTACTTGGTCGTGTTCATCTCAGCCCTCTTTCAGGAGGTGGAATCGAGCTCGAGCAGGGCGCGGAGGCTCTCGTGCTCCTCCGCGCACGCGGGACAGCCGACGAGATGGGCGCGCAGGCCGGGGACGAGCGCGTCGGCCGGAGCTCCCGCGAGCTCGAGCTCGACGTAGCGGTCGAGCTGCGCGAAGCACTCGTCGCAGTCGATCTCGGGCTCGTTGCTGCCGAGCAGGCGGAGAAGGGCCGGGTCCAGGTCACGTCCGGTCACTACGCCTCCTCCAGGTATCCGGATGCCGCGACGTGCGCGCGAAGCCGCCGGCGTGCGTCGTGGAGCATCTTGTAGAGCGCGTTGCGGTTCGAGCCCAGCCGCTCGGCGAGGACGTCGATCGGGACGCCCTCGAGGACGACGGCGACGAGAACCTGCCGCTGCTTCGGTGTCAGCGCCGTGCGGATCCCCTCGCGCACGATCTCGAAGAGCGCCGCGGTCTCGGCGTCGTGGTCGGGCCCGGGACCGGCGTGAGCGAGATCGTCCCATTGCTCGGGCTCGAGCGTCACCTCCCGGTCGCGCCAGGCGCGCCGGCGCACCTTCACCGCCGCCTCGAGCAGCGCGAACTTGTACGCCCAGGTGCGGAAGCTGCTCTCGCCGCGGAAGTCGTCGAGGCGCCGCAGGACCGAGACCGCCGCGTCGTCGGCAGCTTCCTGGGCCAGGTCGTCGAGCTCGGCCGCCGAGACCCGGGAAAGAGCCTCGCGCCGCCGGAAGACCTCGAAGCGGGCGGCGCGGAGCAGGAGTCCGTGCAGCCGTGCGACGGCCTCTTCGCGGCGGGCGCCGGACGCGTGCAGGTCGAGGTGCCATTCCTCGAGCCCCGGGGCTGCTGCCAGCGCGCTCACGTCGGGATTAGTGTCCGGCGGAGCCAACGTCTTACTTCTACACGCGAGAACCCGCTCTACGCGGGCGCAAGCGCGGAGGTCCTCTCCGCCATCTCGCGGTCTCTCTGGGTGATGCCGCCCTCGGAATGCGTCGTCCAGCGAACGGTCACGCGGCGGTAGCGGATGTCGATGTCGGGGTGGTGGTTCTCGCTCTCGGCGAGCTCGGCAAGCCGGTCGACGAACGCGACCGCCTCGGGGAACGACGGCAGCTCGAACTCCCGCACGAGCGCGTCTCCCTGCTCCTGCCAGTCGGCCATCCCGGGACTATTCCGGACCGGGACCTGCGGAGGCGGCTCGTTCGTACCAGACTGTGGAGGAGTGCGTGAGCCGAGTGACAGAGACCTCGTGCGGCGGGCGCGACGCGGCGACCGTGACGCCGCTGCGGCGCTGTTCAGGCGGTACTGGCGCGACGCGTGGCGGGCGGCGTTCGCGATCACGGGGCGGCAGTCGCTCGCAGACGACGTGGCCGCGGACGGCTTCGAGCGCGCGTTCGCGGCGCTCGGGCGCTACGACGAGCGCCGTCCGTTCGGGCCGTGGCTGCACCGGATCGTCGCCAACCGCGCGCTCGACCTCCTGCGTGCCGAGCGGCGCCTTTCCGACGAGGAGCTGCCCGAGACACCGGACTTCGCTCCTGCGCACGAGCCGGGCGACCGGAGCCTGCTCGCGGCCGTGGCCGAGCTCTCGGTCGAGCGCCGCGTCGTCGTCGTCCTGCGCTACGGAGTCGGGATGACGCCGAAGCAGATCGCCGAGGCGCTCGACCTCCCGGTCGGGACGGTCAACTCCCGGCTCGCGCGCTCGCTCGAGCAGCTGCGCGACTCACTGGAGGTCGAGCATGTCGAGTGAGCTCGAGCGCCGGCTCGAGGGCCTGCTCGCCGGGGCGCCGGAGCCGGATCCGGGAGCGGGGGAGAAGGCGCAGCACCGGGCGCTGCGCGCTCTCCAGCCGGCCGCCCCCGCGCGTCGCGGCTTTCGCACCGTCGTCGTGGCCTTCGCCGCGGTCGTCGCCCTGCTCGCGGTCGCCGCCGGCTCGCTCGCGGCCGCGGGCGGGATCCACGTCAGCTTCGGCGCGAAGGCGAGGAAGCAGCCGTCGACGCGCATCCCGCTCTCGCTGCCGCAGGGAGCGGACGGGATCGCGGTGGTCGTGGACGGACGGCTCTCGGTCGTGACGCGCAGCGGCTTCCGGCTGCAGGGGCTTCCGGTCTCGGCCGTGACCCTGTCGCCGCACGCGCTCTACGTCGCCGCGGGTGTCGGCAGCTCGCTCGTGGCCCTGAGGCCCGACGCGCACCAGGCCTGGTCGCATCCCGCCGGCGGCCGGGTCGATGCGATCGCCTGGGCGCCGGACGGTCTGCGCATCGCCTATCTCGTCCATCACGAACACGACCGCTTCCCCTGGACCGTGCACGTCATCTGGGGGAACGGGACACACGATCAGGTCGTCGGCCGCAGCGTGAATCCGGTGAGACCGACCTGGCGGGCCGACTCGCTGGCCGTCGCGTACGTGGGTACCGACTACCGGCCGACCGTCTACGACCTGGCGCAGGCGGCCCACCACGTAATTCGCATGCATAAGCTCTTCGGCGGAGTCGCCAGGCTGGCATTCGCGCCCACGGGTGACGTCCTCGCCGTCAACACGGGGCGCCGCACCGTCCTCGTCGGCAAGAGCCGCAAGACCGTCTGGCGCGGGAGCACCGACGGGATCGGCTGGCTCGACGGCCGGCTGGCAGTGGCAGCCGCGACGCCGGGGCTCCCGCGCCACATCTACGCGTTCTCCACCCACGGCAAGATCCTCGCGCTCGTCACCGCGGACGGTCGGACGGCGCGAGTTCTCGCCGGGCCGGCCGGACGTCTGCGCGCGGTGTTCGCGGTCCCGGACGAGCCCGTCTCCGCGGTCGAGGTCGGCTAGCGCAGCCAGAGGGTGATCGCGACGTAGCGCGCCGCCGGCGCGACCTTCGTCGTCCACAGGCGGTGGAGGTCGCCGGCGCGGAACTCGCTCACGCTGCCGGTGAAGAGCGACGTGGTCACGACCGAGCCCCCGTACGTCGCGAGGTTGAACGACCCGTACGGAGCGGGAACGACGCGACGACCGCATCCCGGGCGCCAGCACATCGAGGTGAGCGTGGATCCATAGCCGCTCGTGATCAGCACGTGCCGGCCCGAGAACCCGACGTGCTGGGGAGCGTGACCGCCGTCGGCGCCCTCGAGGATCCGGCCCGTCTCCGCGGAGTAGATCCCTACCTCGGACGTCCCGGCGGAGCTGATCCACACCGTGCGGCCGTCCGGCGCGAAACGCAGGTCGTGGGCGGCGTCCCGTGGGTGGAAGCGTCCGACGACGCGTGGTCTGGGCGGGTTCGAGGCGTCGAGGCGGACGATCGTTCGTGCCGTCTCGCCGAGCGCGACCCAGATCCGGCGCCCGTCCGGGCTGATCCCGAAATGGTGGGCCCGCGAGCCGACGAAGACTCGCCCCACGATCTTTCGCTCGGCCAGGTCGATCGCGGTGAGGTCTCCCGTGCGCTCGTCGGTGACGTACGCGATCCGGCCGCCGGGTGCGACGGCCGCGACCCTCGGCGCGCGGAACGCGTGGAAGACCCTGATCGGGCGCAGGCTCCGCGAGGCGATCAGGGTCACGGTCCCGGCCGGGTTCACGACGACGGCGGGCCCGCGGAGCGGCGCGGCGATCATCAGCGGGTCGGCGAGGTGGATGCGCCGCAGGATCCGTCCGCCGTGCGGCCCGAGCGAGACGGCGGTCACCTGATTCGACGTCTCGGCGGTGACGAGTGCGACCGGGCGCTCCGCAGGCGAGCCCGCCGGCGCCGCCGGGACGACGCAGACGGCGAGGACGAGGAGTGCGAGCCTGCGCATGCATCGGATACGTGCAGAGCGATCCGAGCGGTCCCGGTGAGCTACGGTGTCGCCGTCGGCGGGGCGTAGCGCAGCCTGGTTAGCGCGCCAGTCTGGGGGACTGGAGGTCCCGAGTTCGAATCTCGGCGCCCCGACTCCAACGAGACACAGGTCGCGCAGCGCTGGGTGTCCAAGGGGACGCTAATGCCGCGTGTGGAACTCGTGCACGACGGCATGACCGCGACCGCGCGCGATCAGCCAGCGGTTCACGGGCACCGTCAGGACGAAGGCGATCACGAGGCTGACCGCGAGGCTCCACCAGAAGAGCCCGTCGGCGAGGCCGGCGGCGATCGCGCCGGGGACGACGAGGATGAACGCGTTGTCGACGATCTCCATGGTCGTGATCGAGACGGTGTCGCTCGCCAGGGCGACACCGACCGCGCGCCGGAAGTCCACGCCGGCCCGGAGCACCGGGCCAATCGTCAGCGCGTATCCGAACAGGAAGGCGAGGGCGACCGAGACGGCGATCGAGGTCGCGTTCCCCCAGCCGAGCGCGGCGGCGAGAACCATGCCGAGAACTTCACCGATCGCGCAGCCGGTCAAGCAGTGCAGGGTCGCCTGGACGGCGCTGCGCGTGAGAGAGCCGGGATGTCCGGGCGCGTGCTGATGCTGGTGCCGATGCTCCACCGGGAGTCCTTGGATTCAGACGGCGCTCATCTGGGGGGACTGACTTCCGCTCCTACCCCGACGCCGCAGATCGAAAAATGGTGTCTCGACCTGATCGCGACGGGCGACAGCTGACGCAAGGCTGCCCGGGATCGAGTCTTGACGATTTGGAAGGAGAGACGAAATGCACGAGTTGGTTGTCACCAGGGCGGGGTTCGAGCGGCTGAGCGGCGAACTCGAACGGCTGAAGGTCGCCGGCCGACGCGCGATGGCCGACCGCTTGCGCCAAGCGGCGTCGAGCGAGGCGAATCGAGTCGAGAGCGCCGAGTACATCGAGACACGCGACGCGCAGGCTCAGCTCGAGCGTCGCATCGCGCTGCTCGAAGGCGCACTGCGCTCGGCGCGGGTGGTGGAGCCGAGACTGGGGAACGGTCGCGTGGACGTCGGCGAGCGCGTCCGTGTGCGTGATCTGTCGTCCAAGCGGCGCTTGGAGGTCGAGCTCGTCGGCCAGGCCGAAGCCGACCTCGCCGCCGGACGTGTCTCCGTCGCGTCCCCATTGGGAGGAGCGCTCGTCGGACTGCGTGAGGGAGAGATCGCGTACGTCGAGGCGCCCCGAGGAAGGCTCCGCTACAAGGTGCTGGCGGTCGAGCTTCCGGCTCCGGGAGTCTGAGCCTCGCCGGACTCGCCGAAGGCATCGCAGCCGTGTCAGCCGTCGATCTCGACGATCTCGAGCCGGCTGAGCCGGCCCTGGCTCGAAATCGCGACCACATCGCCGATGTGGCGGCCGAGGAGCGCCGCGCCGAGGGGAGTGTCGGTCGGGACCTCGCCGTCCTCCGTCGGGGTCGAGTCTGCCGCGACGATGCGGTAGTCGTGCACGGCACTCGTGGTCAGATCGAGAACCGTCACCCGTTCCCCGATCTCGACCTCTCCGTCGTGAGCCGGCAGGTTCGTGGTGGGCGGCTCGAGGCTCATGAGGCCCCCTCGCTGACGAGCGTGACGACGAGCATCGCGACTATCAGCGACACGATCACCCAGGCGAATACGCGTTGATACCCGGCCACCTGCATAGCCTCCTTCTGCATCGGTGTCATCTCGACGGTGCCCGCCGTACGACGAGGACGCCATCGGGCCGTGGCCCCATCCTGACCGGGCGTGCCCGGCGTCAGGGCTGGATCAGGCCGCGGCGGATTGCGTAGCGGGTGAGCTCGACGCGGTCACTCATGCCCAGCTTGTCCAGGATGTTCTGGCGGTGCCGCTCGACGGTCTTGACGCTGATCACCAGCTCCTGAGCGATCTCCTTCGACGTGTGGGCCTCGGCGATCAGCTTCAACACCTGCAGTTCGCGCGGAGTGAGGATGTCGAACTGCTCTTCTTCGGGCCGGCCGCGCTCGACGAAGTCCTTGACGAGCGTGGAGACGGCCGACGGGTAGAGGAACGACTGGCCACGCATCGTCCGCCGCACCGCCTCGACGATGTCCTGGTCGGCGTCCGACTTCAGCACGTAGCCCGAGGCGCCGGCCCTGAGCGATTCGTAGAGGAACTGCTCGCTGTCGTACATGGACAGCATCAGCAGGCGCAGCTCCGGCTTGCGCTTGTGCAGCTCTGCAGCGGCCTGGATGCCGGTCGTCTTGGGCATCGACACGTCGAGGATCGCCAGGTGGATGTCCTCGCTCAGCGCCTTCTTCACCGCTTCGGCACCGTCGTCGGCCTCTGCGGCGACCTCCATGTCCGGCTGGGCGTCGATGACCTTCTTGAGGCCCGAGCGGACGATCGGATGATCGTCGGCGACGAGGATGCGGGTCACGAGCGGGATCGGCATCAACTGCTCCCTGCCGGCACTTCGAGCCTCACCTCGACGCCCCCTTCTCTGCCTTGCTTGACCGCGAGGGCACCGCCCACGAGCAAGGCGCGTTCGCGCATTCCGCGCAGCCCGCCGTGACCGTTCAACGCGAACGCATCGGGGGTCGGCATTCCCCGCCCGTCGTCCGCCACGCGGAGCACGACGCTGTCGGCTCCGGGCTGGAGGGCGATCTCGACCCGCCTTGCGTCTGCATGGCGCGCGATGTTGGTCAGGCTCTCCTGCGCTACCCGGTACACCGCCAACTCGACTTCATCCGAGAGTTGCGGAAGATCGGTGGCGAAGCGGCGCTCGACGTGGACGCCGCTCGACTCGGCGAACTTGCGCGCGAGCTCGGTCAGGGCGCTGACGAGCCCGAGCTGCTCCAGCATCTCGGGGCGCAGCTCTCGTGCGATCCGACGCACCTCGTCGAGCGCCTGCCGCACCGCCTCCTTCGTCTCGTCGTCGTCGAGTCGTAGCAGCACGCCCGTGAGCACCTGCCCGACCTCGTCGTGCAGGCCGCTGGCGATCCGACGCCGCTCCGCCTCCTGGGCGCGCAGCGCGCGCTGGCCGCTTTCGCGCCGCTCGGCCTCGAGGCGGCCCAGCATCTCGTTGAAGGCCCGAGTCAGTTCGCCGACCTCCATGCCCCCCTCCTCGGGGATGCGCTGACCGGGCTGGAGCAGATCGATCTTGCGCATCCGTTCGACCAGCCGTCCGATGGGTTGGAGCGTGCGACGAAGCAGCAAGAAGTTCGCCGCGAGCATCACGAGCAGAGCGACCGCGAGATCGACGCCTTCGACGATCGCGATCCGCGCGTGAACCGTGACACGTGTCAGCGCCAGCAGTAGCGTCGCGATCGCGAGCAGCGCGGCGTTGATCGCGAAGACTCGCCAGAGCAGCGGTAGTCGTGAGTGACGCATCGGTGACGGGATCGTCGCCGAGCGTACTACCGGGTCGCAGCGCCGGTGGCGACCGCGAGCCGGTGATCCGTGCGCTTCCGTGTCATCGGCGGAGCCACGGCCACGGGGATGGGTGTGGTGGCCTCGAGCTCACGCGCGAGCGTCGAGCGGAGCTTCCGGCTTCCGAGCCCGGCCGGCCGTGAGCCGATCACGACCAGGTCGGCACCTTCTTCGGCCGCGACCTGCGCGAGAGCGTCCGCCGGCCTTCCGAGGAGGACCCGCTGCTCGGTTCCGTTTCCGATCTCGCGTGCGAGCTCGGCGAGGATCTGCTCGGCTCGAGCCTGCCTCTGCCTGGCGCTCAGGCTCTCATCGGTGCCGGGCGGCACGCCGTCGACGGCGTGCACGAGCACGAGCCGTAGCCCGAGGCGCGACCCGAGCGCAGCGGCGAGCTCCGCAGCACTTCGCCCATCCGGGGTGTCTGTGACCCCACAGACAACGGTTCCTCTCGTCATCGTTCCTCCTCCGGATCGTAGGTCGTTCACGATCCACAGCGTGACCGCCGTTCGCTCGGGGCGCGATGGGGCGCGGCCCCCATTTGCGGGTCGGGAGCTCGCCAGTCGATCTGCGCTCGAAAGCAGTGGGGAGGAGGGCGGTGGGCAGCCGGACGTACGCCCGACGCCGCCCGGACGTATCGTGGTGCTGGGCCCGCGCCGCGGTGCCCCAAGGGAACGACCAAGAGGAGAGGACGCTGGCGGAAGGACTGATCGTCGTCGGTGTGGACAGCTCCGAGGCCTCGCGAGAGGCGCTGCGCTGGGCGATCGACGAGGCGCGGCTCCGGGAGGCACGACTTCGTGTCGTGCACGCCTGGTGGGTCTATCCCATGGGCGCAGCGGACGATCCTCCCGATCGCGCCGAACGGCTTCTCGGCACCGATCCCGAGGTGGCGGTGATGGCGTTCGTCACGGAGACGTTCGGCGGGGAGGAGCCCGACGTGGACGTCGAGATCGTCCCGGCACAGGGCCGTCAAGCTTCGGCGGCGCTGATCGAGGCGGCGAAGGATGCCGATCTCCTCGTCGTCGGCTCGCGCGGGGCCGGCGGATTCACCGGTCTCCTGCTCGGGTCCGTCAGCGAGCAGGTCACGCACCACGCACGGTGCCCGGTCGTGATCGTGAAGCGTTCGGGCTCAGACACGAAACAGCCGTAGCGCCGCGAGCATTCCTCCGATGCCCAGGCCTGCGCCGACGGCCCAGGCCGCAAGCTCCTCGCCCGTCGGCGTCGTGAGCTCATAGAAGTCGCGCAAGATCGGGATGACGAGCGCGAGCGCGAAGAGCAGTGCCATCACCGCGCAGAGGCCGGCGACGGCGAGCCGGCGTCGCCCGCTCCCGCCCTCGAGGCGCAGCACGACGGCGAGGCCGCAGGCGACGACGATCCCGGTGGCGACGGTGCGCGAGCGGGCCAGCTCGAGATCGAAGCCGTACCGGGCGAGCAGGTAGCCGCTGACGATCCCGCTGCCGATCGCACATCCGGCAGGCAACGCAAAGCGGGCCACCGACTGCAGAAGCCGGTCCGGCCGCCACGGTCCGGAGCTCGGCGCCAGGGCGAGCACGAAGGCGGGGATTCCGATGGTGACGGTCGAGGCGATCGTGAACTGGCGCGGAAGCAGCGGGTAGGTCGCGGTCGGCAGCGCGATCGCCAGTCCGACCACCGCGGTGAAGACCGATTTCGTCACGAACAGCTGTGCCACTCGCTGGATGTTGCGGAGGATCTGTCGGCCCTCGGCGACCATGCCCGGCACGACGGCGAAGTCGGAGCGCACGAGCACCAGGTCGGCGACCGAGCGCGCCATCTGGACTCCGGACCCCTGAGCGATTGCGAGCCGTGCCTCCTTCAGCGCCGGGACGTCGTTGACGCCGTCGCCGACCATCGCGACATAGCGCCCAGCCTCGCCGAGCGCGTCGACGACTGCGCGCTTTCCCTGCGGCGAGATCCGGCCGACCGCCGGGGCGGCCAGCACCGCCTCTCGCAATGCGGCCGGCTCGGACGGCAGCGCCTCGCCGTCGAGCGGGGCGGCGGTGCCGGGTACGCCCGCGTCGCGGGCAATTGCGCCCACGGTGGCGGGCGCGTCGCCCGAGAGCACCTTCAGGTCGACCTCCTCGGCGGCGAAGAAGGCGACGGTCTCCGCCGCGTTCGGGCGCAGCCGCTCGGCCAGGACGACGAGGCCGAGCGCCCGCACCTCGTCGGGGAACGGCGGCTCCGAACCAGCAGGCGGAAGCGGGGCCCGCGTCTCTCCCAACGCCAGGACTCGTCTTCCGGCGCTCGTCTCGGCCCGAGCGCGCTCGACCAGGGCCGGATCAGCGGCGGCGAAACGCTCCGGCGCGCCGAACACGAGCCGGATCTCACCGAGATCGAGCGCGCTCCAGCGTCGGCGCGAGGAGAACGGCACCTGCGCAGCCACGGGGCGGGCGTCGACCGCCGCCAGCTGCGCGTCGGCGATCGCCTGCAACGTCGCGTTCCGCGTAGGCGAACTGGCCGCATATCCGGCGAGCGCCCGCGCCAATGTCTGTTCGCTCACCCCCTCGGCCGGCAGGAGCCGGACGACGCGCAGGGTCGGCTCGGTGAGCGTCCCCGTCTTGTCGGTGCACACGACATCGACGGAGGCGAGGGACTCGACCGCGTTCAGCTGCTGAGCCAGCACACCTCGCTGGGCGACCTTGAACGCCGACACGGCCGCGGTGAGGCTGATGAGGAGGATCAGGCCCTCGGGCACCAGGTTGACGACCCCTGCGGTCACCAGCTGCACTCGCTCCTGCACCCCGGTGACACGCGTCACTGCAGTGATCACGAGCGCTACGGCGACTGGGACCGCGGCCGCGACCACGATCAGGAGGAGCTTGTCGTTGGCCCGCTCGAGCGGCGAGCGCGGGTGGCGAAAGGCGCGCGCCGTCGTCGCGAGCTGAGCCGCGCGACTCGCCGGTCCGACCGCTGTCGCCTCGAGCAGGCCCGTTCCCTCGACGACGAAGGAGCCCGACCAGAGCTCGCCGCCGCCGCCGCGCAGGACCGGCTCCGACTCGCCGGTCAGGTTCGACTCGTCCACGGCGAGGCCCTCCGCGCGTACGAGCGTTCCATCTGCGACGACCTGATCGCCCGCGGTCACTCGCAGCAGATCACCCGCGACCACCTGTTCGACGGGGACGCGCCGGTCGGCGCCGTCGCGGATCACGATCGCTTCCGGGGCGACGAGCGCGGCGAGCCGATCGAGCGCCCGCTTGGAGCGGATCTCCTGGAACGAACCCGCCCCTACGTTCGCGAGAAGGATTCCGAGGAAGAGTGCGTCCTGCCATAGGCCGAACGCGAGCGTCAGAACACCGAACGCGAACAGAATCCCGTTGGGGATGTTCAGCGTGTTCGCTCGAAGGATGCTGGTGTACGAGCGGCTCGAGCGCTCCTTCGGCAGCGGCCCACGCTCCGCCAACCGCCGCGCTGCCTCGACCTGCGTCAGACCGCCGGGAGCGATCTCGGTCACGTCCGCCATCGGCTGACGCTACCCCGCCGGGGCCGAGAGCAGGTGCACCGTATGCGTAAGCGGTCGCCGACGGTTGGGGCGAAGACCCGATAGCCGCCAGGGCGCCGCTCCGCGATGCTGTCCACGGTCGATGAACGCGGACCTGCTCATCACGCTTGCCTTCGCCGGGACGGTGCTTCTGGTCATGCTTCTGTCTCTCGCCGTCGTCGTGCCGCGGATGCGCCGACAAGACCCAGATCCCGACGCGGCGAGCGCGCGAACCGCGTCCGGTCCCGAGACTCCCACCCCGACGGCTACTCGGCGCCACATCGGGAAGAGCGAATCCGATGCCCCAGTTCACTGAGATGCGGCGGCCCGCCCTCTGGGACGAGGCGCAGCCCGGCACCGGGACGGCAGGGTCCGGCCGCTCGGCGGCCGCGCCCGTCTCGCCGCGCACGGTCGTGCTCGGCTACGACGGATCCGAAGCCGCACGGTCCGCAGCCGCTCGGGCCGCCGAGGCGGCAGGCAGCGGCGGTCGCATCCTGGTGGTCACGGCGGTGCCGACGGCAGACGCATCCGAGCTCGAGCCGGAAGGCGCTCTCGGCGGTGACCCCGAGCGCCTGCTCCAGGAGGCCGAGGCCTTGCTCGAGAGCGAAGAGACCGAGGTCGTGACGCGTCTTGCCGAAGGCGATCCGGTCGAGGCGCTGGTCGCCGCCGCGTCCGAGACCGACGCGGATCTGGTCGTGGTCGGCGCGCGTGGCCACGACTTCGTCGCCCGCACTCTCCGCGGCTCGGTGGCCGAACGACTCGTGAGCCGCGCGCCGTGCCCCGTGCTCGTCGCCCGCTAGCCGGCCGGGGTCGGTCGCGTGCCCTGAGGTGGCTGCACAGCCCCAGATGGGGTCAGGAGCCCATGGCCGGCGGTCTCCCGTACCGGCACCATCGCCGGCGAGTCACCGAAGGAGGAGCTTTCCGTATGGATGAGATCACGGCACTTCGCAACGTCGGCTCGAGCGGACGCGGACGGCGTGTTCAGCTCCTGGTCGCCGACGGTGATGCCCTCGCACGTTCGCGACTTGCCTCATCCGTGCGCGGGGCCGTCGACGAGCTCGTGGTGCTCGAAGCCGAAGACGGTGCCGAGGCGATCCAACTCGGGCTGCAACGACGGCCCGACGTTGCGCTCCTCGACGTCGACATGCCGCGCGTGGGCGGCATCGAAGCTGCCATCACGCTGCGCGAGCTCGAACCACGAATGCGTATAGGCCTCCAGGCCGGGGAGCCGCTCGCCCATCGGGAGCGAGTCCACGAACACCGCCTCCCTCTCTTCGACAAGCTGGAGCTCGGGCGCAGGCTCGCCTGGCTCCAGGCCCAGGTGGATTGGTGTGTCGAGAAGCGCTCGGAGCTCGATGTGCCGAGGAAGCGCAGCTTCGTCTGCCGCGTCTGCGGCTACGGCGCCCTGCGTGCAGTGGCACCCGGCCACTGCCCCATGTGTCATGCCGAGAGCGAGTGGGTCGAGGCAGAGTGGCCGCCTCTCGGCGCTCTGGCGACCGGCTGATGTATCCAGGAGGCTGGGCTTCTAGCCCGCAGCTTCGCGGGCGGCTGCGACGACCTGATCGAGCCACGGCCCGACCGCGAGATCCTCGGGCCCGTCGGCGCCGAACCGGCCGACGACCCAGCCGTCGACGCCGTAGGCCTCCATCGCCTCGGTCACCGGCATGACGTAGATCCCGCTGCCGCGCTCGCGCATCTCCATCAGGAGATCGCGGACGAGGGCGAACGTGCGCTCCTCTTCCGGCGTCGACCACAGCTCGTCCATGCCGGGCAACCTAGCGTGGCGATCGGAAGACCTCGCCCGAGCAGCCGGCGACGAGAGCGCTCCGCCAGTCGTCGACTCCTGCGAGCTGGGGATGATCGACGTCGACCGAGGCGTCCGGCCACGTGCCGAGGCCCAGCGCTCTCGCCCCGCTCGCGGAGCCGATCTCCAGCAGCTCGTCCACCGAGAACACGTCGCGCCGGCCCGACTGGCGCCGCGCGATCCCGTCGAGCTCGCGCAGCTCCTCGAGGGGATCGATGCGGATGTTCGAGTCGGAGCCGATGCAGAGCTCGATGCCGCGGTGGAGCACGCGCTCGACCGGGAGGAAGCCGTCGGCGAGGTTCGCCTCGGTCGTCGGGCACACGCAGATGCGGGAGCCCGCAGCCGCGAGCAGGTCGAGCTCGTGCCCGTCCGCATGCGTCGCGTGCACGACGGTCGTCCCCGGCCCGAGGCAGCCGCAGGCGTCGAGGAGCTCGATCGGACGGAGCCCGTGCTCGGCCAGGCACTGCTCGATCTCGCGCGGCTGCTCGTCGGCGTGGACGTGGAGGGGCAGCTCGTGCTCGGCGGCGTAGGCGCCGAGCTCCTCGAGCCAATGCCGCGGGCAGGCGCGGACGGAGTGGGGGGCGACGCCGACCCGGACTCCCTCTGCGCGCAGCGTCTCGAGCTCCCGCAGATAGGCAGCGACGGACTCCCGCCGGAAGCGCTCGAGCCCGCCGCGCGCGTACGCGACCTGGAGCAGGACCAGCTCGATCCCCGCCTCGCCGGCCGCCTCCGCCGCGGCGCGCGCCTCGCCGAGCCCGAGGTAGTGGAACTCGCCGACGGCGGTGTACCCGGCCGCGAGCAGCTCGCGGTAGACGGCGACGTACTCGCGCCGGACGCTCTCCGGGGTCTGCGCGCCGGCGAGCTCGAGCATCGTCTCGCGCCACGCCCAGAAATCGCCGCCCTCGGTCCGTCCGCGCAGGGCCCGCTGGAACGCGTGGCAGTGGGCGTTCACGAACCCGGCGATCCGAGGCGGCTCCGGCACGCCCGTATCCTTCCTCACGTGGAAGCTCCCAGCTCTTCCGGTCGGGATTCGCCGGCGTTGCCGGCGAATCTTCCAGGCACTGCCGCTCCGCAGCCGCTCGCGCAGATCCCGAACGCGCTGACGGTCGGGCGTCTGGCGCTGATCCCGATCTTCGTCGTGCTCATGGTGCAGGCGGGCCACGAGCCGAGCTGGCCGGCCGGAGTCGTGTTCGGCATCGCGGGGATCACCGACCAGGTCGACGGATTCCTCGCACGCCGCTGGCACGTCGAGTCGCGCTTCGGGAAGATTGCCGATCCGCTCGCCGACCGGCTCATGATCGACGCGGCCGTGATCCTGCTCGTCGCCTACGACCGGCTGCCCTGGGCGGGTCTCGTGATCATCGTCGGCCGGGACGTCCTGCTGCTCGCGGGGGCGCGTTTCCTCAACCCGGACGGGATCGAGGTCGAAGTGAACACCGTCGGCAAGGCGGCGACCTGGATCCTCTACGCCGCGATCTTCTTCCGCATCGTCACGAGCCCGTCGACGCAGTGGCCGCTCGTGCTCTTCTGGGTCGGCCTGGGGCTCGCGCTCCTGGCCGGCGTGTTGTACGTGCGCACCGCGCGGAGAGAATGGCGCCGATGAAGGCCGTCGTCATGGCCGGGGGAGAGGGCACGCGGCTCAGGCCGCTGACCTCCAATCAGCCGAAGCCGATGGTGCCGATCGTCGGCAAGCCGTGCATGGAGCACATCGTCGAGCTCCTCAGGCGCCACGGCTTCGAGGAGGTGATCGTCACCGTCGCGTTCCTGCCGCAGGCGATCCGGAGCTACTTCGGCAGCGGCGAGTCGCTCGGCATCGACATCGGGTACTCGGTCGAGGAGTCGCCGCTCGGCACGGCCGGCTCCGTGAAGCGTGCGGCGGCCCGGCTCGACGACACGTTCCTCGTCATCTCGGGCGACGCGCTCTGCGACGTCGACCTGACCCGGCTCGTCGAGGCACACCGCGCGAACGAGGCCTCGGTCACGATCGGGCTCAAGTCGGTCGACAACCCGCTCGAGTTCGGGATCGTCGTCACGGACGAGGACGGCCGCGTGGAGCGCTTCCTCGAGAAGCCGTCCTGGGGCCAGGTCTTCTCGGACACGATCAACACCGGCATCTACGTCCTCGAGCCGGAGGTGCTGAAGCACATCCCGCAGGACCGGCCCTACGACTTCTCGAAGGAGCTCTTCCCGCTGCTGCTCGAGATGGGCCGGCCGATCTACGGCCACGTCTTCGACGGCTACTGGCAGGACATCGGGAACCTCGACCAGTACCGGCAGGCGAACTTCGACGCCCTCGACGAGCGCGTCCAGCTCGAGATCCCGGGCATCCGCATCCGCGGCAACGTCTGGCTGGGGGACGGGGTGGACCTCGACGACCTCGAGGCGATCGAGGGGCCGGCGTATCTCGGCAACTACTGCCGCATCGCGCGCGGCGCCCGGGTCGGCCCGTACACCGTGCTGGCCACGAGCGTGACCGTTCGCGAACGCGCCCGTGTCGTCCGCTCGATCGTGGACACCTCGACGTACGTCGGCCGCAGCACCGAGCTCGAGGGCGCGATCGTGGGCCGTGGCTGCGACCTGCGCGCGCACGTGCGCGTGCACCAGGGCGTCGCGATCGGGGACGAGGTCACGGTCGGTTCCGAGAGCGTGCTCCTCCCCGATGTCCGGATCTACCCGTTCAAGGAGGTCGAGACCGGCTCGCAGCTCCACGAGAGCCTGATCTGGGAGTCGCGCGGCACGACCCGCGTCTTCGGCAAGCAGGGAGTGGCCGGGATGGTGAACGTCGACCTCACGCCGGACGTTGCGGTGCGGCTCGCGGCCGCGCTCGGCACCGCGCTCAAGCGAGGGGCGCGCGTCGTCGCGAGCCGCGAGAGCGCCGCGGCGTGCCGGATGATCAAGCGGGCGATGATCTCGGGGATCTCGTCCACCGGCGTCCACGTCGGCGACCTGCGGATCAGCCCCGCCGCCGTCGCGCGGCACCTCGTCAAGTCGGAGGCGTACGACGCGGGCTTCCATGTCGGCGTCAGCCCGAACGACCCGGAGGTGATCCGGATCCAGTTCTTCGAGCCGCCCGGCATCGAGATGAGCGCGGCGATGCAGAAGGAGGTCGAGAAGCACTTCACGCGCGGCGAGTTCCGCCGTGTCGCCGCCGGCGAGGTCGGAGGCATCTCCTATCCTGCGCGCGTCCGCGAGACGTACGCCGCCGAGTTGCTCTCGACGATCGACGCCGCCGCCGTGCGCGACCGCCGCTTCCGGATCGTCGTTGACTACGGCTTCTCCGGCGCCTCGTACGTCCTCCCGCTCGTGCTCGGGCCGCTCGGTGTCGAGGTGGTCGCCGCGCACGCGTTCACCGGCGAGGGCCCGGACGAGGCCGACGTCGCGCCCGGCCTCGCGGCTGCGATCGGCCAGACGAAGCGGCTCGTGCCGGCAGTCGGCGCGGATCTCGGCGCCGTGTTCGACCGCTCGGCCGAGCGGCTCCACCTCGTCGACGAGCAGGCGCACGAGGTCCCGGTGGAGCAGGCGCTCCTGCTCTTTCTCCGCCTCCTCGGCTCCAACGGCCGCGGCGGGAAGCTCGCCTTCCCGGTCACCGTGACGAGCCAGGTCGAGCGCCTCGTCGCGGACTCGCAGCTCGAGGTCGTGCGCACGCCGACGTCGCTCCCGGAGCTGACCCGCGCCGCGGCCGAAGGGGACGTCGTCTTCGCCGGAGCGGTGGGCGGCGGCTACGTCTTCCCGGAGTTCCTGCCCGGCTATGACGCCGTGGCGAGCCTCGCGAAGCTGCTCGAGCTGCTCGCACCGGTGAACCAGCCGCTCTCGGAGCTCGTCGCCGAGCTTCCGGAGCCGACGCTCGTCCACTACCAGGTGCCGTGCCCGTGGGCACTGAAGGGGCTCGTCATGCGAGTACTGAACGAGCGGCTCGCGGGACGCGACCTCGACCTGACCGACGGGATCAAGCTGTTCGACGAGCGCGGCTGGGCGCAGGTGCTGCCCGATCCCGACGAGCCGCTGATCCACCTCTATGCGGAGGGGGACACACGCGAGCAGTCGGACGAGCTGGCGCGCGAGCTGCGAAGCCTCGTCGACGAGATCGAGCAGGGCGAGGCCGCAGCCAGCCGAACGTAACGCTTCTGGACGCCGGCCGAACGTAAAGGCTAAAGTTCAGCTTCACCCTCGACCGAAAGGGCCCGATGGAACCGCTGCCGGATCTCGCGACGCTGTCCGACGAGGACCTCAAGAAGCTCATCGACGAGCTGACCCGCGAAGAGCAGGAGGTCTCGTACCGCCGCCGGCTCCTGCACGGGAAGATCGACATCCTTCGCGCCGAGCTCGTCGCGCGGCTGCAGGGGACGCAGGGGAGAAGCGTCCTCGACTCCGTCGACGTCGATTCGCTCACCGAGATTCTCGCCGGCAAGGCCGCGCCGCCTGCCTGATGGCGCACGTCTACTGCCCGGAGTGCGGGTACAACAACCCGGAGTCCGCGCACTTCTGCGCGAAGTGCGGGGCCGCGCTCGTCGTCCCGGAAGAGGGCGAGTCGACCGAGGCGTTCACCGCTCCGGAGATGGCCGAGAGCCTCGACCCGCTCGAGGACCTCGGCGTCCACGGCGCCGCGCTCATCGTCCGCTCGGGCGGCGGCCGCGCAGGCGAGACGTTCGTACTCGAGGACAGCCCGACGACGATCGGCCGCTCGCCGGACTGCGCGATCTTCCTCGACGACGTGACCGTCTCGCGCAAGCACGCCGTGTTCAGCCGGGAGGGCGACCGCTGGATCCTCGAGGACCAGGGCAGCCTCAACGGCACCTTCGTCAACCGCGACCGGGTCGAGACGACGGAGCTCAGCGACGGCGACGAGCTCCAGATCGGCAAGTACCGGCTCACCTTCCTCCAGCGCTGATGACCGTGACCGAAGCGCCTTCGCGTCGCCGGCTCCTCACGATCGGCACCGTCTGCGGCCTCCTCCAGGACGAGTTCCCGGACGTCTCGATCTCGAAGATCCGCTACCTCGAGGACCAGGGGCTGCTGACCCCGCGGCGCACGGAGGCCGGCTACCGGCTCTTCTCGGAGGACGACGTCGAACGGCTGCAGACCATCCTCCGCCTCCAGCGCGACGAGTTCCTGCCGCTGCGTGTGATCCGCGAGGAGCTCGCGGCCGGCGCGGGCAAGGAGCGGCGCCGCCGCCGCAGCGTCGTCGCGGGGGAGGAGGAGCTCGATCTCGACGAGCTGTGCGAGCGGGCCGGCATCACCGCCGACCGGGCGCGCGAGCTCGAGGACTTCGGGCTGCTCGAGCCGCGCGTCGAAGAGGGACAGCGTCTGTACGCCGAAAGTGACGTCGACATCGCGGCCGCCTGCGAGGCGCTCGCGCGCTTCGGGATCGACGCCCGCAACCTGCGTGCCTTTCGCACCGCGGCCGATCGCGAGAGCGGGCTGCTCCAGACCGTGATCGCTCCCGCGCTCCGCTCGCGCAACGCCGAGCGGCGGCAGGCGGCTCTCGGCGACCTCCAGCGGCTCGCGCAGAGCGCCGGAGAGCTCGCCGACCTGCTCCTTCGCCGCAACGTCCGCCGCCTGGTCGAGTAGCCTCCGCGCCCGTGGCGGCCATCGATCTCAAGACCCGGGTTCGCGAGGTGCCGGACTTTCCGGAGCCGGGCGTCGGCTTCAAGGACATCTCGCCGCTGCTCCTCGACCCCGAGGCGCTGGCCCAGGCGGTCGACGAGCTCGCCGACTGGACGCGCGCACGGGACGCCGACCTCGTGCTCGGCGCCGAGGCGCGCGGCTTCTGGCTCGGCGCGGCGGTCGCCGTGAAGGCCGGCTGCGGGTTCGTCGCGGCCCGCCGCCCCGGGAAGCTGCCGCCCGAGACCGTCTCCGCGACCTACTCGCTCGAGTACGGCGTGAACGCGCTCGAGGTGGCTGCGGACGCCATCGCGCACGGCGCTCGCGTCGTGATCCACGACGACGTCCTCGCGACCGGCGGGACGGTCGAGGCGATCGCCGGGCTCGTCGAGGATCTCGGCGGCACGGTGGTGGGGGTCAACTTCGTGATCGAGCTGTCGTTCCTGAACGGCCGCGAGCGCCTCGACGAGTACGACCTGTTCGCGCTCATCACCTACTGAGCACTCCGTGGTCTCCGTCCGGCGTTGTCTCTACAACGTGCGCATGTACGACCCGCTGACGAGCCGCTACGCCTTTGCCTGTCCGACGAAGGGCGAGACGCACGTCCTGCTCTCGGCCTTCCGCAGCATCGAGCGGCTGCCGGGAGCTACGCATCCGGCGGTCTTCCGCGTCCGGTTCGACTGCAGCTGCGGGGAGGAGCACGACGGCCTCGTCACCCACGACGACCTCGATTGGGCGCCGCTCGGGCTCGACGCGGGCGAGTTCCTCAACCTGATGACGGCGCGGCTCGAGCCTGCGGGCGGCGAGCTCGGCGAGGTCGCCGCGGCGCGGATCAGGAGCGGGGAGTGGCCGTGGAGCTTCTTCTGCTACCCCGAGGACCGGCCGCGGCCGGTCTTCCCGTCGTCGTTCACGCTGCTGACCGCGGCGGAGGGAACCGTGGGCCTGGCGGTTCGCTGCCCGAGCTGCCGAAGGCTCTCGCTGAATCTCGTCTCCCAGCCGCACGTCGACGTGCCGTTCCACAACGACCGCGAGGTGGGGGTGGTCGAACACGTGTTCGCCGAGGACGCCCTGAGCACGCTCGAGGAGTTCCGGGCCGAGCTCTGGTCGACCTCGTTCGACGCGCGCCGGCTGGCGCTCGGGTAGCGCGCACCCCGATCCGGGCAAGGGTCGTTCTACCGGCATCGGGCTACAGAAGAGGTGACATCCATGCGCAGCTACGGAATGTACGACGCGTCCCGCGGCCTTACCCTCGGTTTCGCGGCGGCGCTGGCCGGCCTCGCCCTGTGGGGGGCAACCCAGGTCGGTGTGCAGACGACCGGACGCTTCTGGATCGCGATGGCGATCGTCGCGGCGGGCGGACTCCTCCTCGCGCTCGCGAGCCACGTCGGCATGTGGACGAAGGGGCTGCGGCTGAGGCTCTCGCCGACGACGTTCCTGCTCGCGTTCCTGCCGGTGCTCGTCTGCGTCGGCTGGATCCTGATGGCGAGCCAGCCGGGTCACGGCTGGCAGGAGGGGCGGATCCACGCCTGGAGCGACTCGATCGGGATCCTCGGCCTCGTGCACTCGGTCGGCCTCTGGCGCGGCGTCCTCGCGTTCGGGTTCGGCCTCGTGCTCGGCCTGTGCGTCGACGCCGTGCCGGCGCCCGAGATCGACGAGGCCCCGGCGTACGCCGGGCCCGCGAGCACTGCGGCCGACGAGCCCGTGGCGGCCGAGCGCCGCTGGTCGAGGCGGAGGCCTGCCGACACTCCCGCCGAGACGCCTACGGGTGAGACGACCCAGAGCGGCGAGCGGGCTCCGGCTCGCTGAGCAAGCACATCCATCCGCGGCCGCCCCGGCGGTCATGAGGCGGCCGCGGATCCCTGCCGGGAGGGATCACGCTAAAGGGGTAGGTCCCCCGATATACAGATCGGGATGACAGTTCTCGCCCAGACTGGGACGCAACGGGGGGTGCGCCTCCTTTCAGCGCACCTCGACAGCCTCGATCCCGAGGCCCCGTCAGCGCGGGAGCGCCTCGAGGACGAGATCGGCAGCGAGCTCGCGCGCAAGCTGTTGTTCGCGCTCGCTCCCGGCCCGGCCGGCCGGCGAGCCGCGTAAGCGAGAGCTCTACGGGCGCCGGCGGCGTCGCGCGGGCGCGTCCTCGCCCCGCAGCCGCACGAAGAACCAGATCCCTGCGAACGACACGAGCGCGAGCACGATCGCCGTCGCCGCACTTGTTCCGACCGCGATCAGGCCGAAGTAGATGAACACCGCAAGGCCGATCGCCCACAGGACGGCGATGACTCCCTGGTCGATGCTCGGAGGACGCGGCGGGTGCATCGCGGCGATCGTAGATCAGGCGAGATCCGCGGCGCGGCGGGAACTGCGGCCGGCCCGGGGAGGACCAAAAAAATTCGCCGAGCTCGTCGCGGTTTCGTCCACAACCCCGGTCGACTTTCCGCTCCGGCCCTTGCGGGCCGTCTCGTACGACCTCCCGGTGCTGCTTCGTCCTACTCCCGCGCCTCACTCGGCGCAAGAGGGAATGTATGGCCTTTCGAGACAGCCCGCAAGGGGGTCGGAACACGAAAACCCCGCAATTTGCGAACGTTGAATAATCAACATTTCCACAGCACTCCGTGCATCCTGTGGATAAGTCACGGCCGGCATCCCGACGCGGTGGAGGGGGCCGGGCCTCACGAGCGCCGTCTCCTGCTACTTGACATAACACCGCTTATCGTGCACAGAACTTGACCCGAGGCTCCCGGCGTGTTTCGGTAGCTTCAACAGGCGGAAAGGACGTCCAGGGAGCGCCGATTGAGGGGGACCATGTGACCACGGTCGAGATCGAGTCGATCCTCGCCAGCGAGGAGCTCGTGACGCTGCTCGACGCGTCGGAGTCGAGCGGACAGCTACGGCAACTGGAGCTTCTGGAGGTGTTGGAGCCGCTCGAGCTCGACCCGCTCGAAACGGACGCGGTCTACCAGGAGCTCGACCGGCGCGGGATCGAGTTGCTCGTCGAGCCGGAGCGCGAGCCCGAGCCGGAGAAGGCGCCGCCACCACCGCCGGCCGCGCAAACGCTCGAGACGACGACCGACGCGCTGCAGCTGTTCCTGCGCGAGGCCGGCCGGCACCAGCTGCTGACGGCGGCGCAGGAGGTCGAGCTCGCCAAGCGGATCGAGCGCGGCGACCCGCTCGCGAAGCAGCGGATGATCCAGTCGAACCTCCGCCTCGTCGTCTCGATCGCGAAGAACTACCGCAACCAGGGCCTCCCCTTCCTCGACCTGATCCAGGAAGGGACGCTCGGCCTCATCCGTGCCGTCGAGAAGTTCGACTGGCGGCGCGGCTACAAGTTCTCGACCTACGCGACGTGGTGGATCCGGCAGGCCGTCGCCCGTGCGCTCGCGGACAAGGCACGCACGATCCGCATGCCCGTCCACATCGTCGAACGGATGCAGAAGATGAACCGCGCAGAGCGGACGCTCTGGATGGAGCTCGGCCGCGAGCCGACGCTCGAGGAGATCGCGAACGAAGCCTCGCTGCCCATCGAGCAGGCGCGCGAGGTGAAGGCGGCCGCGCGTGCCTCCGCGAGCCTCGATCAGCCCGTCGGCGACCAGGAGGACGCGGTCTTCGGGGACTTCGTCGCCGGCGACGAGCCGCTCCCCGAGGAGCGGGTCGAGGGGGCGCTGAGGAGCCAGGCACTCGCCGTCGCGCTCCAGGCCCTCGGCGACCGGGAGCGGCAGGTCCTCATCCTCCGCTACGGCCTCGTCGACGAGGAGCCGAAGACGCTCGAGGAGATCGGCAAGCGGCTCGGCCTGACCCGCGAGCGCGTCCGGCAGATCGAGCTCGACTCGCTCCGCCGTCTCGCGAACCTGCGCGAGATGCAAATGGTCGCGGCGCCCTAGCGGCGCGGCTACTCGGCGCGGAGGTAGTGCTCGAGGCCGGGGTTGGCCAGCCTCAGCTCGCGCAGCGCGCGCGTCTCCAGCTGACGGACGCGCTCGCGTGTGATGCCGAGCTCCGAGCCCACTTCCTCGAGCGTCCGCGGCGTCTCACCGTCGAGCCCGAAGCGAAGCGCCAGCACGCGGCGCATCCGCGGGTTGAGCAGCTCGAGCGCGCCGGCGAGCTCCGTCGTGCGCGCCTTGTCCGCGGTCTGGTCGTGCGGAGCCACCGCGTGGACGTCCTCGATCAGGTCGCCGTACATGCTCTCGCCGTCCCCGACCGGCGTCTCGAGGCTGACCGGATTCTCGACCAGCTCGAGCAGCTCGCGCACCCTCTCCTCGCTCTGCTGCGTGTCGCGCGCGAGCTCGGCGAGGGTCGGCTCGCGGTTGAGCTTCTGGGCGAGCTGGCGGCGAGAGCGCAGGAGGCGCCGAACCTGGTCGGCCACGTGCACGGGCAGGCGGATCGTCCTCCCCTGGTCCGCAAGCGCGCGCGTGATCGCCTGGCGGATCCACCACGTCGCGTAGGTGGAGAGCTTGTACCCCAGCTTGTAGTCGAACTTCTCCACCGCACGGATGAGGCCGAGGTTTCCCTCCTGGATCAAGTCGAGCAGCGGGACGTCGGCCTTCGTGTAGTTGCGGGTGATCGCCATCACGAGCCGGAGGTTCGACTCGATCAGGCGCCGCTTGGCCTCCTCGTCGCCGGCGTCCTTGCGCCGGGCGAGCTCACGCTCCTCCTCTCGGGTGAGCAGCGCGCCGTTTCCGATCTGCCGCACGTAGAGCCTGAGCGGGTCTTCCGCCCTCGCCTCCTCGACCGGACCCTCTGCCGCATACGAATGGTCCATCGCCCCTGTATCGGCTCAGGGGCGAATCCGCTTTAGAAAGCCATAACGAACAGCCGATACCTTGGCTACAAGGTAGACGTTGTGAAACGGAGAAATCCTTACCGACTGCGGAATGTGTGGAATCGCCGGATACAGCCTGTCGCCGCGTAGCGGCGTAGACCGCACCCTTGCGGCGCAGGCGCTCCTCGCGGGAATCGCCGAGCGCGGAGCCGACGCAGTCGGCTATGCGCATCGCAGCCCATTCGAGGGATATCCGGTCGTCACGAAGCAGCGCACCCCGGCCAGCCACCTGCTCGACCGGATCAGCGTTCCCGCCGACGCGTGCGAGCTCATCGTCCACGTCCGCGACTACACGAAGGGTCATCCTTCGATTCCGGCCAACAACCATCCCGTGCGCCACGGGCCGGTCATCGGCATTCACAACGGGGTCATCGTCAACGACGACGAGCTCCTCGCCCCCCACTCCTGCGCGCGCGCCGAGCCGCGCATGACTGTCGACTCCGAGGCGATCTTCGCCCTCGCCGCCCACTCCCGCAACGATCCCCGCGCGCTCGAGGCGCTCGCCGGCTCCATGGCGACCGCCTGGCTCGACCAGCGTGAGCCCGGGACGCTCTTCGCCGCCCGCGGCGTCGGCCGGCCGCTCTGGCTCGGCCGCGGCCGGGACGAGGTCTTCTTCGCCTCCACCCGAACGGCGCTCGAGATCACGTCCGAGTACACGCACGTCAAGCTCCGCATGAGCGAGGTGCGGGACGGGACCTTCCTCGCGCTGCGGGACGGCCGCGTCGCCCGCACGGCGCGCTTCCGCCCGGATCGCAGCTACGTCGAGGAGACCGCGCTGCCGGCCGTCCGCGCTCCGGCCGAGAGCGCCTACTGCCTCCGGCGGCTCGCCGCGATCGCCGCCACGCTAGCCGCGTAGCGTCCCGTCGCTCGCGACCTCGCGGCCCTGCTCCGTCAGGCGCCGGCGCACGAGGAACTGGAACGTCGACCACGCGCCGCGTCGCGCGTCGAACATCCGGTAGACCTGCCACTCCGTCAGGAGCGATTCGTCCTTCCTCCGGGCGGCGGCCCAGTCGGCGAACTTCGGCAGGCGGCCCAGCTTCTCCGCGAGCGCGACTCCCTGGTCGACGGCTCGCTCGAGCCGCTCCTCCCCCACCGGCACGTCGAAACCGGCCTCCCGCAGCGCGTTCGTCAGCGAGCCGAACGTGTGCCAGTAGAGCGACTTGGACGGCAGCCGGCCCTTGTGCTCGTCGATGTCGCGGGCCGTCGGCGGGCGTCCGAGCTCGTCACCGAGCGAGCGCAGCAGGCCGAGCAGCTCCTCGCGCGTCGCGAACCGGCGAGGCACGAGGCCGGCGGCGCGCTTCGCCGCGTTCCACGAACCGAAGTGCTCGATCACGGTCTGCGGGTGCACCGCCGTCCCGGGGTCGGCCGCGAACTCGCGCATCGTCGGTGAGCGGCCCAGCCGCTCGGCGCAGGCGACGATCTCGGCCACGATCTGCTCGTCCGTGTAGCGCTTGCGGATCCCCGCCTGGAACTTCGCGAGCTCCTCCGGATCGATCGAGGCGAGCGCCCGATAGCGGGGCTTCTCGGCCATGTCAATAATTTTAGAGCAGGTTGAGCATTCCGCAAGTAGTCCCGCGCAGCCCTGTCTTGACTACGCTCGCGCGATGCGTGCCCGCCCCCCACTCGCGCTCGAGATCGCCGCCGCTCGCGGCGTGGCTGCGCTCTCCCGCCGGGTGGGTACCGGCGGCGGCACGACGATCCCGGGGAAGCTGCTCGCCCAGCTCGATCCCGGAGCGATCGACCGGCTCGCGGCCCGTCTGGCGGATGGGACCGCGGTCGTCTCCGCCACCAACGGGAAGACGACGACCTCGGCGATGGCGGCCGAGATCCTGAAGCCGCGCCGCCGGCTCGCCCACAATGCGGCCGGGGCGAATCTCGTCTCGGGCGTCGCCTCCGCCCTCCTCGCGGAGCCCGATGCCGAGCTCGGGCTGTTCGAGGTGGACGAGGCCGCGCTGCCCGAGCTCCTGCACCGGCTGCGGCCGCGCGCGGTCTGTCTCGGCAACCTGTTCCGCGACCAGCTCGACCGTTACGGCGAGCTCGAGCTGGTGGCCGAGCGCTGGCGGAATGCTGCCGGCGAGCTGTCCGAAGACACGACGCTCGTGTTCAACGCCGACGACCCGCAGATCGCAGCCGTCGCCGAGGCCCATCCGCAAGGCGTCGCCTTCGGGCTCGACGATCCGCGCGTCGCACGGCCGGCGCTGCAGCACGCGGCCGACTCGAAGTACTGCGTGCGCTGCGGGACGCCGTA
Source organism: Gaiellaceae bacterium (assembly GCA_035713675.1). Lineage (GTDB taxonomy): Bacteria > Actinomycetota > Thermoleophilia > Gaiellales > Gaiellaceae > Palsa-739. The sequence continues at coordinate 56,705 of DASSZE010000071.1, forward strand.
CGACTACGCCGCCGCGTACGTCGGCCATCTCGGCGAGTACCGCTGCCCCCGCGGACACCACGAGCGGCCGCCGCTGGAGATCGCCGGGCGGGACATCGCCCTCGACGGCCTCGAGGGCGCGTCTTTCCGCCTGGACACGCCCGAAGGCTCGCGGCCGGTCGAGCTCCGGCTCCCGGGCCTCTACAACGTCTACAACGCGGTGGCGGCTGCCTCGCTCGCCCGGGCGCTCGGCGCATCGCTCGACGAGATCGCGGCGGGTCTCGGCCGCTTCTCCGCGGCGTTCGGCCGCTTCGAGCGCATCGCCGTGGGCGACAAGCACGTCCTGCTGCTCCTGATCAAGAACCCGGCCGGCGCGAACGAGGCGGTGCGCACGCTCGTCGACGGCGGAGCGCCGCGCGTGCTCGTCGCGGCGCTCAACGACGAGATCGCCGACGGACGCGACGTCTCGTGGATCTGGGACGTCGACTTCGAGCCGCTGCTACCGGGACTCGAACGGCTCGTCGCCGGCGGTGGCCGGGCGGCCGAGCTCGCGCTCCGTTTCCGCTACGGCGGGCTCGACGAGCATGCGATCGAGCTCGAGCCCGACCTCGGCTCGGCGCTCGACCGCGGCCTCGAGCTGACGCCGCCCGGCGGCGAGCTCGTGCTCCTCCCCACCTACACCGCGATGCTCGGCCTGCAGCGCCTGCTCGCGGAGCGGGGCCTCGCCCGGCCGTACTGGGAGCGCGCCGGATGACCGCGATCCGGGTCGGCCACCTGTATCCCGACTACCTCAACATCTACGCCGACCGCGGCAACATCGCGGTGCTCTCGAGACGGGCGGCGTGGCGCGGCCACGAGCTCGAGGTGACGGCGCTCGGGATGGACGACGACATCGTGCCGGGCGCGCACGACCTCTACTACGTCGGCGGGGGCCAGGATCGGGAGCAGGTGCTCGTCGCGGACAACCTCGCCGGGAAGGCGGAGCCGCTGCACGAGGCGATCGCCGCGGGCGCGGCGGCGCTCGCGGTCTGCGGCGGCTACCAGCTCCTCGGCCGCGGCTATCGCGGCTTCCACGGCGAGGACATACCGGGCATCGGCCTGCTGCCGCTCGAGACCGTCGCAGGCGAGCGGCGCATGATCGGCGACGTGCTGATCGAGTGCGAGCTCGAGCCCGGCCGGAAGCGGACGCTCGCCGGCTTCGAGAACCACGCCGGCCGCACACGGCTAGATCCGGGCGCAGAGCCGCTCGGACGTGTCCTGGCGGGGTTCGGCAACGACGGCGAGAGCGGCTTCGAAGGCTGCCGTGCCGGACGCGTCGTCGGCACCTATCTCCACGGGCCGCTTCTGCCCCGCAACTCCTGGCTCGCCGACTGGCTGCTCGAGCAGGCGCTCGCGCACCGCCTCGGTGCCGAGCCGCAGGAGCTCGAGCCACTACCCGACGAGCTCGAGAGCCGCGCGCACGAGGTCTCCGCCGGACGGGCCCGTGCCCGCGGCGGCCGGCGCTAGCCGGACCGGGCGACCTTCAGCACTTTCTGGACGGCGACGCGGAGCGGCTCGGGCACGTCGCCGTTGCCGCGGTAGCGCTGCCACGCCTTCTGCGGCTTGCGGCCGCGGGTGCTCGCCCGCAAGCCCGACACCGTCTCGAAGTCGGGGGTGAGCAGGACGGTGCGCCTGCTGCCGGCGACCTCCCGGATCTGGCGGTTGACGATCCGCTCGGACTCGACCGGGCGGCTGCCGCGCGGCGCGTCGCGGTCGTGCACAACGACGTACGGGACGTTGCAGGCGTTACAGATCCGCGCGAAGAGCGTCATGTTGCCCTTGCCGCCGCACTCGAGCACCAGGATCCCCTCCTTGTCGGGCTCGACGCCGAGCGCGTCGAAGACGAGCGGGAACGTCATCTTCTCGGTCCGCCCCTCGACGAGAACCGCGCAGCGGGCGAGGAAGAGCTCGGCCCGATCGCTGTCGAACTCCGAGAGCGCGCGGAAGCTCTCGGCCTCCGCGAGCGGGTCGGGCTGGAAGAGCGACGTCCCACCGATCGGCGTGTGGCGGACGAGCGCGAGCTCCTCGAGCTTGTCGACGCTGAGGAAGACCGGAGCATGCGTCGAGTAGAGGATCTGGTTCCCCGCCTGCGCGAGCGCGCGCAGGAGCCCGTACAGATGGCGCTGCGCGTGCGGGCTGAGGTAGAGCTCGGGCTCCTCGATCAGGAGCACGAAGTGGCGAAGGTTCGACGCGAGCAGCCGCTCCATGCCGGCGACGAGCGCGAGTCCGCCGTCGGCGGCCGCCCAGTGGCGGTCGACAAGCGGCGGCTGCAGCAGCTCGGCCACCTCCGAGGCGCCGTGCCCCGTCGCCGGCGCGACCATCGTCCGCGAGCGCAGGTTCGCCGGCAGGAAGAGCACCGGCGGAGCACCGGCGCGGTTGAGGTTCAGCGTGTCCGGAGGCTTCGCGTCGAGGAAGATCATGCCCTTCGCAAGGTCGGCCTCGAGCTTGATCCGACCGCCGGCGCCGTCGCGGGCGACGTCGTCGATCGTCGGCGGCGGCGCCGCCGCTTCGAGCAGCGTCCAGATCGCCGTCAGCACCGTCGACTTCCCGCTGGAGGCTTCCCCGACCAGCGCGCAGACCGAGCCGGGCGCGAACTCGAGCTCGCGGGCCGCACGGTAGCCCTGGATCGAGACGCGCCTGAGCGGAGGCGTGCTCACGGCGCCCAGAGCGCTCCGAGGTAGACGGCCGGGTCGCCGGGCTCCCAGCGCGCGAGGAAGCGCTGGAGCGGCGGGTGGAGCACGATCCCGTCGAGGTCGTTGGGGTCGAACAGCCGATGCCCCTGGACGGCGGCGTCCGTCGAGGTCACGCGCTCGAGCGAGCGGCCGGAGAGGTCGGCGGCGAAGATGATGTGGACGACGTGCTTCCCGACGAACGCCCGCCTGGGAGCGATCGAGTCCACGACCGCGACCGGCCCCTCGAAGGTGAGGTCGTCGCTGATCCCCACCTCCTCCTCGAGCTCCCGACGCAGCGCGTCGACGAGGCTCTCGCCGCTGTTGACGCCGCCGCCGGGCAGCAGCCAGTAATCGCCGCGGCCCGACTTCGCGTGCCGGCAGAGCAGCACCCGGCCCTCCCAGCGGAGGACGGCGGAGACCCGGATGCGCGGCTCGAGCGGCATCAGTGCGCGGAGCTGCCGAAGCCCCGCTCGCCGCGCTCGCTCGCGGGCAGCTCGTCCACCTCGACGAGCTCGAGCGGCGGCACGGCGAGGACGACGAGCTGCGCGATCCGCATCCCCGGCTCGACGACGAACGGCTCCTCGCGGTCGGTGTTGAGGAGCACGACCTTCAGCTCGCCGCGATAGCCGGAGTCGACGAGGCCCGGCGAGTTCACGACCGCGATGCCGTGCTTCGCCGCGAGCCCGGAGCGCGGCTGGACGAAGCCCGCGTGGCCGGCGGGAATCGCGACCGCGAGGCCGGTGCCGACCACCGCGCGCGCTCCCGGGGCGAGCTCGACCCGTTCGGCCGCGGCGAGATCGAGCCCCGCATCCCCGGGATAGGCACGCGCCGGGACGACCGCCTCGCCGTGGAGACGCAGGAGCGGGAGCTCGGTCATTTCGCCTTCCGCCGCCGTTCCGGGGCCGCCTCGGCCACGAGGTAGAGCGCGTAGCGGTGGAGCTCGCGGCGCGGCAGGCGCGCCACGACCAGGACGCCCTCCGGCGTATCCTCGCGCTGCTCGATCGGCGCGCCGAGCGCGTAGAGCTCGTTCAGCCGCGCCCCGTCCTCGTACGGCAGCAGCAGCCGCACCCGTTCGAATCGCTCGCCGAAGCGCTCGGCGATCCGCGCCCGCAGCTCCTTGAGCCCCTCGCCGGTGAGCGCGGAGATCTGGACTGCCTCGGGATAGCGGTTCGCGAGCCGGCGGCGGCCCAGCGTGTCGACGGCGTCGATCTTGTTGACGACGAGCTCGACCGGAAGCTCTGTCGCGCCGATCTCGCGCAGGACCAAGTCGACCGCGGCGATCTGCTCGACGAGCGTCTCCGGGGACGCCGACCCGTCGACGACGTGCAGGATGAGGTCGGCGACGAGCGTCTCCTCGAGTGTCGCGGCGAAGCCCTCGACCAGCTGGTGCGGCAGGCGCCGGACGAAGCCCACGGTGTCGGTGACGAGATAGCGGCGGCCCTCGTGCTCGAAGCCGCGCGTCGTCGGATCGAGTGTCTCGAACAGACGGTCGCGCACCGAGACGCCCGCATCGGTCAGCGCGTTGAGGAGCGTCGACTTCCCCGCGTTCGTGTAGCCCGCGAGCGCGACCGTCGGCGTCTCGCTGCGGCGGCGCTCCTTGCGTCGGACGTCGCGCTGGCGACTCAGCTTGCGGAGCCGTGCCCGAAGCAGCGTGATACGACGGCGCGCGAGGCGGCGGTCGGTCTCGAGCTGCGACTCGCCCGGGCCGCGCGTCCCGACGCCGGCACCGAGGCCGCCCGTGCCGCCGCCGAGACGCTCGAGGTGCTGCCACATCCCCCGCATTCGCGGCAGGTTGTACTCGAGCTGCGCGAGCTCGACCTGGAGCTTGCCCTCGGCGCTCACTGCGTGCTGGGCGAAGATGTCGAGGATCAGCTGCGTCCGGTCGACGACCCGCGCCTGGAGCGCGTTCTCGAGCGTCCGCTGCTGCGCCGGGCTGAGCTCGTCGTCGACGACGAGCACCTCGGCGGCGGCGGCGCCGTAGGCCTGCTTCAGCTCCTCGAGCTTGCCCTTGCCCACGTACGTCCGCGAGTCGGGCTGCCGCCGGTGCTGGACGACCTGGGCGACAGGCTCGACGCCGGCGGTGCGCGCGAGCTCCTCGAGCTCGGCGAGCTCGTCCGCGCCGTCGACGCCGGGTGCGAGCACGGCGAGCACGAGCCCACGCTCGGGCTCGGCCGCCCAGGAGCGATCGGGCTGTCTCGCCGTCATCCGGCCGTCATTATGACGCCAGCCGTGCCCGATCCCGATCTCGCCGCCCGGACGCTCGAGCTCGTCGACGTCCCGTCCGAGAGCCGCCAGGAGGCGGCCGCCATGGAGCTCGTCCGGAGCCTCCTGCCCGGCGAGCCGCTGTACGACGACGGCGACGCGATCGTCTGGGGAGACGCGACGGCGCCGGTCGTGCTCGCCGGGCACCTCGACACCGTCCCGGCGCAGGAGAACACGCCCGGCCGGATCGCCGACGGGGCCGTGCACGGGCTCGGTGCGAGCGACATGAAGGGCGGCGTGGCCGTGATGCTCGAGCTCGCGCGCGCCGGCGCTCCGGGCCGGTACGTCTTCTTCACGCGGGAGGAGGTCGCGCTGCGCGAGAGCCCGCTGCCGGCCGTTTTCGCGAGCGGCGTGCTCGCCGGCGCCGAGCTCGCGGTCGTCCTCGAGCCGACCGACGCGATCCTCCACGCGGGCTGCCTCGGCAACCTGCAGGCCGAGATCCTGTTCGAGGGCGAGAGCGCCCACTCCGCGCGGCCGTGGACGGGCCGGAACGCGATCCACGCGCTCGTCGAGGGCCTCATGCCGCTGGCGAGCCTCGCGCCGCTGGAGGTCGAGCTCGACGGGCTCGTGTACCGGGAGGTCGTGAGCGCGGTGCGCGTCGACGGCGGGATCGCGCAGAACGTCGTCCCGGCGCGGGCCACGGCCGAGCTCAACTTCCGCTTCGCGCCCGGCCGCTCGCCCGAGGAGGCGGAGGCGCGGCTGCGCGAGCTCGTGCCGGACGGCGAGCTGCGGGTGCTCCACAACTCCCCCTCCGCCCCACCCGCGCTCGGGAATCCGCTCGTCGAGCGTCTGCGGGAGCTCGTGACCGAGGTCGCGCCGAAGCAGGCGTGGACGCCCGTCGCGCAGTTCGCCGAGCAGGGCATCGACGCGATCAACTACGGCCCCGGCGCGACGGCGTACGCGCACCGGCAGGACGAGCAGATCCCGATCGCGAACCTGCACGCGGTGTACGACACGCTGGCTAGGTTCCTTGGGTGCGTAAGCTCGACAGAGTACCCCCAAGAGCGAAGGGGCCGGCTTGGCCGGCGCCGGGAGCGGGGAACGTGATCAATCCGGTCCTTGAAGACATGGCCGTCTACCCGTTCACGCGGCTGGAGGAGGAGCGGCGGAGGCTGCTCGCGGCCGGGGTCGAGGTGATCGACTTCGGCAAGGGTGACCCGAACGAGCCGACCGACCCGATGATCCGGGAGGCGCTCGTCGCGGCGCTGCCCGAGCGCGCGCCGTATCCGCTCGCGCAGGGACTGCCCGAGCTGCGCGAGGCAGCGGCCGGGTGGCTCGCGCGGCGGTTCGGCGTCTCCGTCGATCCCGACACGGAGATCGTGCCCACGTACGGCTCGAAGGAGGCGATCTTCTCTCTCGCCCAGGTGCTGCGGACGGAGGGACGGGTCGTCGCGTTCGGCGAGCCGGCCTATCCCGTCTACGAGCGCGGCGCGCTCTTCGCCGGCGCGCGGGTGCAGACGCTGCCGCTGCGCCGCGAGAACGGCTTCCTCGCCGATCTCGACGAGCTGGACGACGACATCGCGCTCGTCTGGGTCAACTACCCGCACAACCCGACCGGCGCGGTCGCCCCGCGCGAGTTCTACGACGAGCTCGCGGACGCGGCCGAGCGCCACGACTTCCTCGTCGGCTCCGACGAGGCGTACACGGAGCTCTGGTTCGACGAGCCGCCTCCGTCGGCGTTGCAGGTCGCCGATCGCTCGCGCATCATCGCGTTCCAGACGCTGAGCAAGCGCTCCTCGATGACCGGCTACCGCTCGGGCTTCGTGGCGGGGCCGCCGGAGGTCGTCGCCGCGCTGAAGGCGTACCGGCCCACGGTCGGGACGGCTCCGCAGGAGTTCGTGCAGCGGGCCTCGGTCGTGGCGTGGGACGACGAGCACCACGTCGAGGAGACCCGCGCGCGCTACCGCGCGAAGCGGGACGTGCTGATACCGGCGATCCAGGCCCGCGGCTGGGAGATCGTCGCGAGCGAGGCGACGATGTACCTCTGGGTCGCCGGACCGGATCCGGCGGCGCTGCTCGAGCGCGGCGTCATCGTCTCGCCCGGGGAGATGTTCGGCCCGAGCGGCGAGGGCTACGTCCGCTTCGCCCTCGTTCCCACGCTCGAGGAGTGCCAACGCGCCGCCGAGATCATCGGGAGCCTGCCGTGAGCGTCGACGAGACGATCGCGGCTCTCGACCGCGGCGAGGTGCGGGTCGCCGAGAAGCTCGACGGCGAGTGGCGCGTGAACGAGGAGGCGAAGGCCGCGATCCTCGAGTACTTCCGCGTCCGCAAGGTCGAGCCGATCGAGGTCGGGCCGTTCGAGTACCTCGACAAGATCCCGCTCAAGCACGACCACGCCGAGCGCGGCGTGCGCGTCGTGCCGCCGGCGACCGCGCGCTACGGCTCGTTCCTCTCCCCCGGCGTGATCCTCATGCCGAGCTACGTCAACATCGGCGCCTGGGTCGGGCCGAACACGATGGTCGACACGTGGGCGACGGTCGGGTCTTGTGCGCAGATCGGCGCCGACGTCCACCTCGCGGGCGGCGTGGGAATCGGCGGCGTCCTCGAGCCGGTCAACGCCCGCCCGGTGATCGTCGAGGACGGCGCGTTCATCGGCTCACGCTGCATCGTGACCGAGGGCTGCATCGTCGGCGAGCAGGCGATCCTCGGCGCCGGCGTCGTGATCACCGCCTCGGTGCCGATCATCGACGTGACGGGCGAGGAGCCGGTCGAGCATCGCGGCGCCGTGCCGCCCGGCGCGGTCGTCGTCCCGGGCGTGCGGGAGCGCGAGTTCCCGGCGGGGAGCTACGGCCTGCCGACGCCGCTGATCGTCGGCTGGCGGGACGAGTCCCACGACCGGATGTCGCTGAACGACGTCCTGCGCGAGTTCGAGATCGGCACCTGACGTTCGTAGCCGAGGCAGAGCTGGACGAGGGGCAGCGCGGAGGCGTCCGAGCCGTACATCAGCGGCTCACCGGATCCGAGCAGACCGTCGAGCGACTCGATTCCTTCGTGGAGCCGCAGCACGCGCCGCGCACCTCACGGCTCGAGCGGCTCCGCCGGGCCGGTGAGCCAGGCCCAGCCGCCGGCGAGCCGAACCCGCAGGTCGCCGCCGGGGAAGTGCACGAGAACCTCTCCCTCGGGATGCGTCGCGGCCGCAACCGCGACGGCGCTCGTTCCGGACGCGGCCGTCTCCCCCACGCCGCGCTCCCAGACGCGCGCCGTCACCTCGCCCGGGCGCTCGAGACGCACGACCTGCACGTTCGTCCGCTCCGGAAAGCGTCGATGGGTCTCGAGCCGTGGGCCGAGCTCGTCGATCCGCTCCGGATCGTCCACCACCACGGCGTGAGGGTTCCCGACCGAGACCGGCGTCAGCTCGATGCCGTCCACCACTTCGGAAGCGCCGACCTCGACCGGCCCGAGCTCCGACTCGTACAGGCCGTCCTCCGTCCGCCGGACGTCCACCGTTCGCGGGCCGACGTGGACACGGGCCTGCGCCGAGCCGGTGCGACCCATCAGCCACGCGGCCGCGATACGCGTCCCGTTGCCGGACATCTCGGCGTGCGAGCCGTCCGGGTTCAGGATCCCGATCGTGACGTCGTCGCCGTCCACGGCGAGCACCTCGACGACGCCGTCCGTGCCGACCGCGTCGGCGGCGGACGCCGGCCCCTCACGGACGAGATAGACGTTCCCGTGTGCGTGCCAGCGCGACGATCTCAGCGGCGGTCTCCTCCGGCGGCCGGTCGGCCGCGACGATAACGACCCCGTCGAGGCGGCGCAGCCACTTGCGCTGGTAGGCGGCGTAACGGCGCGTGCGCGCGATCACCGCCCCGACCGCTTCCTCGCGCGGCAGACTCGCGACCTCGTGCAGGCCGATGATCGCCGCCGCGGTCTGGGACGGCTTCGCCGCGTAGGCGCGGCGGACCTCGTCCTCGATGCCGCGCTCGAACATGCGCCGCGTCCGCTCGGCGATCCGCCGCTCGAGCTCGGGCTTCGGCACGTCGAGCGCGACCACCAGGGTCGGGTGCCGCCACGAGCCGCCGAAGAGCCGCTCCCGCTGCGGCACGAGCGAGCTCCCCGCCTCGGCCAGCTCGAGCGCACGTACGACGCGGCGCCGGTCGTTCGGATGCAGCCGGGCTGCCGCGTCCCAGTCGAGCTCGGCGAGCCTCGTGTGCGCCGCCTCCGCGCCCGCGTCGTCGTAGAGCCGCTCCCAGCGCTCCCGAGCGCCCGGCAGCGGCGGCGGAGGCAGCTCGAGCTCCGCGAGCGCGGCGCGGAAGTAGAGGCCGGTCCCGCCGACGACCAGAGGCGTTCGGCCCGCGGCGAGGATCTCGTCGACCGCCGCGTGCGCGAGCGGCGCGTACTCCCCCACCGAGGCCGTATGCGAGAGCGGCCAGATCCCGACGAGCCGTTCCGGATACGGCGAGCGGTTCGTGAGGATCGGCAGCCCGTCGTAGACCTGCATCGCGTCGGCGGAGACGACCTCGGCCGGGATCAGCGCGGTGACTGCCGCCGCGACGTCGGACTTGCCGCTCGCGGTCGGCCCGAAGAGGCCGATGACGAGGTCAACCACGGAGCCGAGCGCGCACGAGCTCGAGCTCCTCGTCCGTGACGCCGGCGTCGTGGAGATACGCCTCCACCCCGCCGTAGCGCCGCTCGAGCTCGGCGAAGACGCCGGTCATCGAGGCCGCGGGCGTCTGCGCGATCCGCCGCAGGCGCTCGAGCTCCTCGTCGCTCTCGGCCGCCGCGAACCACGCTTCGTGCCGTGGGCGCAGTCGCTCCTCGCTGAGCGCGTAGTCGGAGGCGATCTCCTCGTCGTCCACGCCCGCCAGATGGAGCAGGAACGCCGAGAGGAGCCCCGTCCGGTCCTTCCCGCCGACGCAGTGGATGACGACGCCGCCCTCGGGCGCGTTCGCGACGGCTCTCACCGCTGCTGCGACGTTCTGCCGGAAGCGCTCGAGGAAGATGAGATAGACGTCCCGCGTCGCGGTGGGCGCGTCGGGGGCCGCCCGCGCCGCCGAGTCGAGCTCGGCAGCGATCTCGTGCCATTCGGCGTCGGTGGCCTCGAAGAACGGCACGTGCACGACCTCGACGGGCAGCTCCGCCGGCGGGTCCTCGGCGCGCTCGTCGTGGCCGCGGAGGTCGACGACGGTGCGGATGCCGTGAGCGACGAGCGCGTGCCAGCCCTCGTCGCTCAGCTGGCGGACGCTGTCCGCCCGCACGACGGCGCCGAGCCGTGTCTCTCCACCGTCGCGGGTCGTGAGCCCGCCGAGCTCGCGGACGTTGAGACAGCCGTCCCAGACGAGATCTCTAGGCTGCAGCTGCGGCAAGGAGGGCACCGGACAGCGTCGTCGAGGTCGCTGCGGCGATCTCGACCGCCACGAGCTCGCCGGGAGCGGCGTCGCCGCTGAAGTTGACGGTCGTGTTCCGCCGCGTGCGGCCGCGCAGGAGGTCCGGCTCCGTCCGGCTGGGGCCCTCGACGAGCACCTCCTCGACCATGCCGACGCGTCGGGCGTTGCGCTCTGCGGCGACGCGCTGCACGACCTCGACGAGACGCTCGATCCGCTCGCGTTTCGTCTCGTCCGGAACCTGGTCGGCCATCGCGGCCGCCTCGGTGCCGGCGCGCGGCGAGTAGACGAAGGTGAAGGCGCCGTCGAAGCCGACCTCCTCCACGACCTCGATCGTCTCGCGGAAGTCGTCCTCGGTCTCGCCCGGGAACCCGACGATGATGTCGGTCGTGAGCGCGAGGTCGGGGATGCCCGCGCGCAGCTCTCCGACGAGCCGGAGGTAGCGCTCGCGCGAGTACGTGCGGCGCATGGCCTTGAGGACACGGCTCGCGCCGGACTGGAGGGGAAGGTGCGCGTGCTCGCATACGGCGTTGCACTCGGCCATCGCGGCTATCACGTCGCGGCGGAAGTCCTTCGGGTGCGGGCTCGTGAAGCGGATGCGCTCGATGCCCGGAACCGAGTCGACGGCGCGCAGGAGCTCGGCGAAGCTCGAGCCGACGTCGCGCCCGTACGAGTTGACGTTCTGGCCGAGCAGCGTGACCTCGCGCACGCCCTCGTCGGCGAGCCGCTGGACCTCGGCCAGGATCTCACCCGGGCGGCGGGAGGTCTCCCGCCCTCGAACCGCCGGGACGATGCAGTAGGAGCAGACGGAGTTGCAGCCCATCGAGACCTGAACCCAGGCCTGGAAGCGGCGCTCGCGGTGCGTCGGGAGCTTCGCCGCGAAGGCGCGCTCGTCGGCGGTGCCGAACGACCCGCGCTCGACTCCCTCACCTCCGGCGCCGAGCCAGTCGCCGAGATGCGCGATCGTGCCGGGACCGAAGGCGACGTCGACGTCGGGATAGAGCTCGAACAGCCGCTCTCGCTGCGCTTCGGCGTAGCAGCCCCCGACGGCGATCACGGTGCCGGGCCGGTCGCGCTTCTGCTTCGCCGCGTTGCCCATGTGGGCTGCGAAGCGCGTGTCGGGCTTCTCGCGGATGGTGCACGTGTTGAGAACCAGCACGTCCGCCTCGCCCGGCGCGGCCGCCTCGCCGAGGCCGAGCTCCTCGAGCAGCCCCTTGATCCGCTCCGAATCGTGGGCGTTCATCTGGCACCCGAACGTCGTGACGTGGTAGCGCTTCACGGCGCGTAGGGTAGCCCGGCCGCTCTAGGCGGCCTGGATGGGCGAATCGGCTTCGGGCCTGGGCTCGGGCTGCGGCGCCGGCGCTGCGGCGTGGTTCTTGGCGACCTCCACCGACCGGCTCTCGCGGATCACCGTCACCTTGACCTGGCCCGGGTACTCGAGCCGATCCTCGATCTCGCGGGCGATCTGGTGGGCCAGAAGCGCCGCCTCGTCGTCGTCCACGTCGCCGGGGCTCACGATCACCCTGATCTCGCGGCCGGCCTGCAGCGCGTAGACCTTCTCGACACCCGGCTTGGAAGCCGCGAGCTCCTCGAGGGCCTCGAGGCGCTTGATGTACTGCTCTAGGCTCTCGCCGCGGGCACCGGGACGGCTCGCGGAGACGGCGTCCGCCGCGATCAGGAGGACGGCCTCCACCGTCTGCGGCTGCACCTCGTAGTGGTGTGCCTCGATGGCGTGGACGACGCCCTGCGACTCGCCGTAGCGCCGGGCGAGCTGCGCGGAGATGAGCGCGTGGGAGCCCTCCACCTCGTGCGTCATCGCCTTGCCGATGTCGTGGAGCATGGCCGCACGCTTCGCCGTCTGGACGCTCGCCCCGAGCTCGGTGGCCATGATCCCGGCCAGATGGACGACCTCGAGCGTGTGCTTGAGGACGTTCTGGCCGTAGCTCGTGCGGAAGCGGAGCCGGCCGAGGATCCCGACGAGCTCTTCGTGGAACGGCCCGCAGTTCGCCTCGAAGACGGCTTGCTCCCCGGCCTGGCGGACGATCTCCTCGACCTCGGCCTTCGACTCGTAGTAGGTCTCCTCGATCCGGGCAGGGTGGATCCGGCCGTCCTCGAGGAGCTTCACGACGGTGAGGCGGGCGATCTCTCGGCGCAGGCCGTCGAACGAAGAGAGCACGACGGCGTGCGGCGTGTCGTCGACGATGAAGTCGACCCCGGTGAGGTGCTCGAGCGCGCGGATGTTACGACCCTCGCGGCCGATGATCCGACCCTTCATGTCGTCGGACGGGAGCTCGACCACGGTCACCGTGGTCTCTGCGGTGTGGCTCGCGGCCACTCGCTGCAGCGCGTCGGCCACGAGGTTCCGCGCGCGGCGCTTCGACTCCGCGCGGGCCTCCTCCTCGAGCGTCCGGACGCGGCGGGCCAGCTCGTGCCGCGCCTGCTCCTCGCCGCGCTCGAGGAGGAGGGCTCGTGCCTCGGCCTGCGTCAGCGCCGCGACGCGCTCGAGCTCGGCGAGCTGAGAGCTCTTCGCCTCCTTGAGCTCGTCCTGGAGATTCCGGACGTGCTCCTCACGGTCGGCCAGGCCCTGGTCGCGCCGCGACAGCTCCTCGAGCTTGCGCTCGATCTCGAGCTCCTTCGCGAGAACGCGCTCCTCGATCTTCAGCACCTGCGCGCGCCGATCGGTGAGCTCGGAGTCGATCTCGCTCCGCAGCCGGACGGCCTGCTCGCGCGCCTCGACCTGTGCCTCACGACGCACCGCCTCCGCCTCGCGCTGGGCATCCTCGAGTAGCTGGTCGCGAATCCGGCGGGCCTTGCTCACGCCGGTCGTGCCGAAGACGGACACCGCGAGCAGGGCAAGCCCGACACCTGCTGCGAGCCCGATGGCGATTCCGATTCCGATCACGTGCCAGGCTCCTCGTTCGATGGCCAGCCGCCGGCGGCGGCACGTTCCATAAGGCGCCGGGCCCGTCCGGCAGCCATCCGAGAAGCCTCACTCCGGCGCTTGTGGACACACCGGAGGGTCGTCGCGCTATCTCTGGCGCGACCTCCGAGTCGTCGGACGAAGGGTGTCGGTCATCGGATGTGGTTTCGGAAAAGCTGCTTTTGCAGGCAAAACGTCAAATGGAATGCCTCCCGATCGTAGCGCTCTCAAGCTTCGTGCGCAAACGAGGAGGCGAGCGCGTCCAGCGTGTCGCGCGAGAAGCCGCGGCCGGCCAGACGCCGCAGGAGCTTCGGCGAGACGGCTCGGCCCTCGACCAGCGGCCCGATCCGAGCGAGCTCCGGCTCGAGACCGGCAACGGCCGCTTCGGCTGCCTCGGCCGGGATCAACCGCCGCCTCAGGTCGGCGCGGATCGCGGCATCGCCGTAGCCGCGGCGCGCGAGGAGCTCCGCCCGGCCTTCGGCCAAGCGAGCGTCGTCGAGAACTCCGGCGCGTTCGAGCGCCCCGACCGCCTCTTCCCGCGCGGACCCGGAGTGTCGAGCCCGCGACAACCGCTGCTCGAGCTCGCCCCGCGACCGTCCGCTCGCGGCGAGGAGGCGCGTCGCCTGTGCGAGAGCCCGCGCTCGACGTAGCTCCCGCGCGAGCTCGCGCGCCGTCGGCCGGTCGAGCGGCCGTCCGACGCCCAGCCCTGCACGGACGACAGCGTCCGCGGGCAGGACGCGCCAGGGACTCCCGTCGAGCTCGACCGCGACGCAGCGGCCGCGCTTCTGCTCGCGCAGCCCCGTGACGGTCGGCGTCTGTGTCATGCCTCGGCTTCGGCCGCCGCGAGCGCCTCCGCCGCCACCTCTGCCTTGCCGTTCGAGCCTGCGGACTCCGTGTCGGCGGTCGGCAGCAGCCGCGCGGACGCGACCTGCTCGGAGCCGAGCTCCACCTGGATCTGCTGGAGGATCTGCTGCGTCACGTCGGGATGCTCGCGGAGGAACGCCGTGGCGTTCTGGCGCCCCTGGCCGAGTCGCTCGTCGCCGAAGCTGAAGTACGAGCCCGACTTCGTGACGACCTTGCGGTCGAGCGCCGAGTCGAGGACGGTCCCCTCCCACGAGATGCCGGAGCCGTAGATGATGTCGAACTCCGCCTGCTTGAACGGCGGAGCGACCTTGTTCTTCACGACCTTGACGCGGACGCGGTTGCCGAACGCCTCGACACCCTCCTTCAGCGTCTCGATCCGGCGGATGTCGAGCCGCACGGACGAGTAGAACTTCAGCGCGCGGCCGCCCGGAGTCGTCTCGGGGTTCCCGAACATGACGCCGATCTTCTCGCGGAGCTGGTTCGTGAAGATGCAGATCGTGTCGGTGCGGTTGAGCGTGCCGGCGAGCTTGCGCAGCGCCTGGCTCATGAGCCGCGCCTGCAGGCCGACGTGGGAGTCGCCCATCTCGCCCTCGATCTCGGCCTTCGGCGTCAGCGCCGCGACCGAATCGACGGCGACGATGTCGAGCGCGCCGGAGCGGATGAGGAGCTCCGCGATCTCGAGCGCCTGCTCGCCCGTGTCGGGCTGCGAGACGAGAAGGTTGTCGATGTCGACGCCGATCCGCTTCGCATAGGTCGGATCCATCGCGTGCTCGGCGTCGATGAAGGCACAGATGCCACCACGGCGCTGGGCCTCGGCGATCACGTGGTAGACGAGCGTCGTCTTGCCCGAGGACTCGGGGCCGAAGATCTCGACGATCCGCCCTCGTGGCAGGCCGCCGATCCCGAGCGCCAGGTCGAGGGCGAGCGAGCCGGTCGAGACGGCACCGACCGAGACCGCCGCCTGGTCGCTCATCTTCATCACCGAGCCCTTGCCGAACTGCCGCTCGATTTGGCCGAGCGCCACGTCGAGTGCTTCGTGCTTGTCCACCTCTCAGCCTCCTAGAGCGACAGATTCCAAGACTTCGTACCGCGCCCCGTCGGGGTGCAGCCGGGATAGGTAAGCAGCCGCGTCGGACGGAACGAACGTTCGCCCCGGCGGCGGCTGCGGGTGCCGCCGGGGACGCTCGCGCCAGCGCGCGACCGTGAGATGCGGCAGCCAGGGCCGCTGTTCGCGACGGTAGACACCGAGCCGTTCCAGCCGCTCCTGGAGATCGCCGGCGAGTTGCCCGGCATGGTCGCCGTCGTCCTCGAGCACGAGCATGCCGACGCTCCTCGTCTCGCGGTAGCGGGCCGGGGTAAGCCGGATCTCGCCTGCATCTGCGGCCGCCTCGCGCAACGCTCCGACGGTCGCGTCGAGCTCGCCGGCCGGCCGGTGGCCGAGGAAGGCGAGCGTGACGTGCAGCTGCTCGCGTGGGACGACACGCACGTTCGGCAGCTGCTCGTGCTGCCACCGCTCGATCTCCGCCAGGACGTCGCCGGGGATCCGCAGGGCGAGAAAGAGCCGGAGCCGTTCATCGCGGGCCACGCTACTGCGCGAAGTCATGCGACTTCGTCGCGACTTCCCGTCAGAAGCGCACGCAAGAGGTGGAGGGCGGTGACGGTCGCCCGCACGCGAATCTGCTCGCGCTCGCCTGGGAGGTCGAGCATGCGCGTGAGCGAGCCGTCGGGGCCGGCGGCGTGCAGATGGACGCGTCCGACCGGCTTCCCCGGCGTCCCACCACCCGGGCCGGCGATGCCGGTCACCGCGACCGCGACGTCGGCGCCGAGTCTCTCCCGCGCGCCTTCGGCCATCGCGGCCGCGACCTCGGCCGAGACCGCGCCGTGTGCCGCAAGCAGCTCCGCCGACACCCCGAGCTCCGAACGCTTCACCTCGTCCGAGTACGACACGACGCCGCCCACGAAGCTCGCGCTGGAGCCCGGAACGCTCGTGAGCCGCGCGGCGACCATCCCACCCGTGCAGGACTCCGCCGTCGCCAGCCGGAGCCCCTGGGCGGCCGCGAGCGAGAGCACGAGCTCCTCGACCCGCCGCTCGTCCCGCGCGAACAGCCACTCCGCGAGCGGCTCCACGAGCGCTCCCTCGAGCGCGTCGCCGCGCTCGTCCGCGCCCGGCTCGACGACGAGGTCGACGTGGATCTCGAACTCGCGGGCGCAGATCGTCGCCTCGACGCCGTCGCCGTCGCCGCCCGCCTCCTCCAGCGCCCGCGCGACCGCCGACTCGCTGACGCCGAACAGCCGCAGCACGCGCCGTCCGGGCGCGCGCGTCCGCGTGAGCAGTTCCTGCATCGGCTCGCTCGCGACCGCGTTGGGCCAGAGCCGCCTCAGCTCGCTCGGCGGCCCCGGCAGGATCACGACCACGCACCCGGTCGGCGCGCACAGAACGAGGCCCGGCGCAGTGCCGGCGAGCCCGATGGAGACGGCGGAGACCGGCCGCGTCGCCTGCTTCGTCACGCCCGGGGCGAAGTCGGCGTACGGCCGCCGCAGCCGGTCCGCGACCGCGCGGGAGACCGACTCGATCTCGCGCTCGAGCTCCTCGTCCACCGCCAGCTCGACCCCAGCCGCGCGCGCGACGAGCTCGACCGTGCGGTCGTCGTGGGTCGGCCCGAGCCCACCCGAGACGAGGCACGCGTCCGCCTCCAGCGCCTCGCGCAGCACGGCCTCGAGCTCCGCGGGCGCGTCGCCGACGATCGTGATCCGGGCCGGCTCTAGCCCGTGCTGCAACGCCTCGGCGGCGAGGAAGGGGCCGTTGCGGTCGGTGCGCTCGCCGCGGACGAGCTCGCTGCCGGTGACGACGACGACTGCCCGCGGCCGCGGGCCGCTCACCCGCGGAGGCGCGTCGTACGCTGCGGAGTGACGAGGACGCGGAGGTTGTGCGCCCCCGGTAGCGCGACCGCCCGGCCCGCGAGCGTGACGCGCAGGCCGGCCGGACGGCGCACGAGCAGGTAGAAGCGGCTGCCGGCGAACTTGTCGATCTCCCCCGCGCCGACCGTTCCCTGCAGGACGATCTCGCCGGAGCGCGTGTTGCGGCGCACCTCGACGTACGTGCCTCCCGCCGTGCCGCGCAGGACGAGCTGATGCGGCGCCGCGGCGCGATGCTGCTGCTGCTGCGTCTGTGTCCCGACGCCCGGGACGGGCGACGACGAGCCGCCGTAGCGCCAGGCCACGAAGACCAGGACGGTCACCGTGACGATGCCCGCGAGGACGAGCAGGACGGCCCGCCGCTCGAGATGCCGGTCGCGCCTCGGCACACGCCGCCTCGCGGGAGGCGGGGGCAGCTCGTCGCGCCAGCTCGAGATGTTCCGGGACGCGTATTCCTCGACGTACACCTCGCCGTCGAGCCCGAGGTAGTCGGCATAGGTGCGCAGGAAGCCGCGCATGTAGGCGTCGCCCGGAATCGCGGTGAAGTCCTCCTCCTCGAGCGCGCGGATGTACTTCGCCCGGATCTTCGTCGCAAGCTCGATCTCCGGGTAGCCGAGCCCCTGGCGCTCGCGCGCCGCCCGCAGGCTGTTGCCGATCTCGAACACGCAGGGAGTCTAGAGCTAGTGCTCGAGCCGGAGCAGGAGCTCGTAGAGCCCCACGGCGATCGAGGCGGACAACGTGAAGCAGATGCCCGCCAGGGCGAGCCAGCGCGCGACACGGATCGTGCCCGACCCGCCCATCCGCCCGAGCGTCCGCGCGATCGCGCCGCGGGCCCCGCGCGCGAACAGGAGCGAGACGACGGCGGCGCCGGCGGCGACCGGAATCGCCCAGACCGCGTCGAGCAGCGCCGCGCCGGGGACTTTCCGCGTCAGCTCGATCCCCGCCGGGATGACGACGGCGGCCAGCACACCGAAGACGAGCGCGAGCCAGGCGCGATGGTTGGGACGCCGGCTCAGCCGCCGCGGCGGCGACAGGGTCTGGGTGCGGACGGCCATCAGCGCTCCATTGTAGGCGGGCGCAGGACGGCGAACTGGTCGGTGATCTCCAGCCCGCCGCTGCGGAAGCGGTAGATCGTAGCCGGGCGACCGCCGCCTCCCCCGTAGTGACGTCGCTCGCCCGTGTCCTCGAGCAGCCGGCGCCGAAGCAGCACGCGCTGGAGGTTCGTCGCACTCACCGGATGGCCCAGCGCGGCGGCGTAGAGGTCGCGCAGCTCGGCCAGGGTGAAGGCCGGAGGCGCGAGCGCAAAGCCGAGATTCGTGTACGAGAGCTTGCCGCGCAGCCGCTCACGAGCGCTGAGCAGGATCTCCTCGTGGTCGTACGCGAGCTCCGGGAGCTCGTCGAGAGGGTGCCAGCGCGTGTCCTCGGGCACGCTCGGATCCACCCCGCTCGGGACGAGCCCGAGAAACGCCGTCGCGAGCTCCCGGCGCGCGGGATTCCGGTGCGGGTCGCTGCGCGTCTCGAGCTGCTCGAGGTGTGAGACGTCCCGGACGTCGACCTTCTCCGCCAGCTGTCGCCGCATCGACTCCTCGAGCGTCTCGTCCGGCGCGAGCAACCCGCCCGGCAGCGCCCAGCAGCCCGCGAACGGCTCCCGTGCCCGCTGCCACAGCAGCGCCTGGAGCTGTCCGTCCCGCACCTGGAGCACTGCCGCCAAGACCGCATGCGCCGCGGTTTTCGTCTGGGAGTCGTCAACCGTGTACACTCGATACCGAGGTTATCGCTTGTGAGGCAAAAACGCCACACACCCGACGTGATCGTCGTCGGAGCAGGGATCGCCGGCCTCTCCGCGGCCCTGGCCGCAGCCGACTCCGGCGCGACAGTGCGCGTGCTCGCGAAGGCGTCGCACCGCAGCACGAACAGCTATGCCGCCCAGGGCGGCGTCGCCGCGGCCGTCGGGGCCGACGACGATCCGGCTCTGCACGCGGCCGACACGCTGACCGCGGGCCGCGGCATCTGCCGGCCGAGCGCCGTCGAGCTGCTGACGGAGGAGGCGCCCGCGCGGATCGCGGAGCTGCGCAGCCTCGGCGTCCGCTTCGACTCGGGGCTGGGTCGCGAGGGCGGGCATTCCCGGGCGCGTGTGGTACATGCCGGCGGCGCCGACACCGGACGTCACATCGCCGACGTCCTCACGCTCCGGGCCTGCGAGCACCCGCGGATCCGGCTCGTCGAGGGCGAGCGCCTGGCCACGCTGGCCGACTTCCGAGGATCCCCGGTCGTACTCGCGACCGGCGGGTATGCCGCTCTCTGGTCACGCACGACGAACCCGAGCGGCGCGGTGGGCGACGGGCTGCTGCTCGCACACGCCGCCGGGGCGGCGCTCGCGGATCTCGAGCTCGTGCAGTTCCACCCCACGGCCTTGCGGGACGGGAACGGCCACGACGGCTTTCTGCTCTCCGAGGCGCTGCGCGGAGCCGGTGCGACGCTCCTCGACCGCGGCGGCGAGCGCTTCGTCGACGAGCTCGCGCCGCGCGACGTCGTGGCGCGGGCGATCGAGGCCCGGGCCGGAGCGAGGCTCGACCTGCGCGAGATCGAGCGCGACCGCTACCCCACGCTGATGGCAACGCTCGTGCGGGCCGGCTACGACCCGGCGGACGAGCCGATCCCGGTCTCCCCCGCCGCGCACTACGCGATCGGCGGGATCGCCACAGACCTCGACGGCCGGACGTCGGTCGCCGGGCTGTACGCCGCCGGGGAGTGCGCCTGCACGGGCGTCCACGGCGCGAACCGGCTCGCCTCGAACTCCCTGCTGGAGTGCCTCGTCTTCGGCCGCCGCGCCGGGCTCGCCGCGCTCGAGGGACCGGCCTTTGACAACGCTTGTAACACAGTGTTACTTGACGAATCGCCCCTCGACGGCTCTGGGCTCTGGCACGAGGGAGGGCTCATCCGCGGCCGGGCCGGTCTCTCCAGGCTGCTCGAGTCGTCGCATCCGCTCGTGCACGGGATCGCGGCCTGCGGGCTCGCGCGCGAGGAGAGCAGGGGCGTGCACTTCCGCGAGGACTTCCCGGTCGAGAGCGAGGAGCTCGCCGGCCATCTCGTCGTCCACCCGGGCCGCGGGCCGGAGCTGGAGCGATGGAGCTGACGCAGGAAGCCGTCGACCGCGTCGTCGACGCGGCTCTGGCCGAGGACCTCGGGAGCGGCGACGCGACGACGCTCGCGCTCGTCCCCGAGGATGCGCGCTGCCGGGCCGACCTGGTGCTCGAGGAGCCGGGCGTGGTCTGCGGCGTCCCGGTGGCCGCCGCCGTGTTCCGCGCCCTCGACCCGTCGGTGCAGGTCGAAGCGAAGCTGGCCGAAGGCACCGCCGTCTCCGGCGTCCCGGCCGTCGTCGCGGAGGTCGAAGGGCCGGCGCGCGCCGTCCTCAGCGGCGAGCGCGTGGCGCTCAACCTCCTCGGTCGCCTGTGCGGGATCGCCTCCCTCACCCGCCGCTTCGTCGAGCTCACCGACGGGACGCCGACGACGATCCTCGACACGCGCAAGACGACTCCTGGCCTGCGTGCGCTCGAGAAGTACGCGGTGCGCTGCGGCGGCGGCCGGAACCATCGCGCCGGGCTGTACGACGGCGTGCTCGTGAAGGAGAACCACCTCCGCGTCGCCGGCGGCGTCACCGCCGCGCTCGCGGCGCTCGACGGCCGCGTCGACGGCCTGCCGGTGGAGGTAGAGGCCGAGACGCTCGCCCAGGTGCGCGAGGCGATCGAGGCCGGCGCGCCGCGGATCCTGCTCGACAACATGAGCCCCGAGGAGGTGCGCGAGGCCGTCGAGCTGACGGCGGGGCGCGCCGAGCTCGAGGCCTCGGGCGGCATGTCGCTCGCCACCGTCCGTGCCTACGCCGAGACCGGCGTCGACTTCGTCTCCGTCGGCGCTCTCACCCACTCCGCCCGTTCGCTCCACGTCTCCCTGGAGGTCAGATGACCGTCGCCACCCCACCCACAACCGAGCTTCACGACGAGGTCCGCACGCTGGCGCAGGAGAAGAACGCCGTGATCCTCGCGCACAACTACCAGCACCCCGAGGTGCAGGACGTCGCGGACTACGTCGGCGACTCGCTCGGCCTGTCGCGCCAGGCGGCGGCCACCGAGGCCGAGACGATCGTCTTCTGCGGCGTCCACTTCATGGCCGAGACCGCCGCGATCCTCAGCCCCGAGAAGACGGTCCTCCTCCCCGACCTCGGCGCCGGCTGCTCGCTCGCCGCGTCGATCGACGGCGAGCAGCTGCGTGCGTGGAAGGCGGAGCATCCAGGCGCGGTCGTCGTCTCGTACGTGAACACGACCGCCGAGGTGAAGGCCGAGAGCGACTACTGCTGCACCTCCGGCAACGCGAAGGCGGTGATCGAGGCGATCCCGGCCGAGCAGGAGATCCTCTTCCTGCCGGACATGTACCTCGGCCTCTGGCTCGAGCGCGTGACCGGCCGCAAGCTGACCATCTGGCTCGGCGAGTGCCACGTCCACGCCGGGATCCGCCCCGCCGACATCGAGCGGTGGCAGCGCGAGGCGCCCGACGCCGAGCTGCTCGTCCACCCGGAATGCGGCTGCGCGAGCCAGGCGATGGCGTTCGGGAACGAGCGGACGCAGATCCTCTCGACCGAGAAGATGATCGACTACGCCCAGCGCTCGCCGAAGGAGCGCTTCCTCGTGGCGACCGAGACGGGAATCCTCCACCGGCTCGAGAAGGAGGCGCCCGGCAAGCGGTTCGAGCCGGTGCGCGAGGACGCGATCTGCCGCTTCATGAAGCTGACGACGCTCGAGAAGGTGCGCGACTCGCTCCGCGACGGCAAGTACCGGATCACCGTGGAGCCCGAGCTCGCCGACCGCGCGAGGCTCGCGATCGAGCGCATGGTCGCGATCGCGTAGGCGCCTACTGCTTGGAGTACGGCTTGCCGTCGGCGGCGGGCGCGACCGTGCGGCCGATGACCCCGGCGACGGCGATCAGAGTCAGCACGTACGGAAGGGCGTAGAAGAGCGTGCTCGTCGACTGCGAGTAGACCTGGAGCTTCAGCGCGAGCGCACTCGAGAAGCCGAACAGGAGGGCCGCACCGAACGCGCCGGCCGGCCGCCAGTTGCCGAAGATCACCGCAGCGAGCGCGATGAAACCGCGGCCGTTCGTCATGTTGAAGAGGAACGAGCCGTTCCCCTGCGGCCCCTCCGACAGGTAGATGCCGCCGACCGCGGCAAGGATTCCCGACAGGACGACGCAGCCGTAGCGGACGGCGTAGACGTTGATCCCGACCGTGTCCGCCGCGCGCGGATGCTCGCCGCACGCTCGGATCCGCAGACCGATCGCCGTCTTGAAGAGCACGATGTAGACGACGATGACGAGCACGAAGCTCGCCCAGGTGAGGATGTTGAGGTCGCCGATCGCGCCGCCCAGAGAGCCGGAGAGGCCGGGGATGTTGACGTTCGGCAGGAGCGAGACGCCGTTCGGGATCGGGTTGTTGTTGTACAGCTTGACGAAGAAGAAGCCGGTTATCCCGACGGCGAGGAAGTTGATCGCCGTTCCGCCGACGATCTGGTCGGCGCGCAGCTGGATGGCGAAGAAGGCATACAGGAGCGCCGTCAAGCCGCCGACCCCCATGGCGACGAGGAGCCCGATCACCCATGAGCCGCCCTTGTCGGCGCCGTAGACGCCCCAGAAGGCGCCCATCAGCATCATCCCTTCGAGGCCGATGTTCACGACCCCGCTCCGCTCGGAGAAGATGCCGCCCATCGCCGCGAAGACGAGCGGTGTCGCGAAGCTGAGGGTCTGTGCCACGAGCGTCGCGTCGAACGCGGAGTCGAGGTTCGCGGCGCTCGAGCGCGTGGCGAGGATGCCGAGCCCGACCCCGGTCAGACCGGCCGCCACCGCGCCCCAGCCGAGCCTGCGGCGGCCACGCGCGACCGTCCAGATCCCGAGCCCCACGGCGACGATGCCGACCACGATCGGCCAGGTGATCGTTCGCGCCTCGATCGGTGGGATGGCGAGGAGGGCCGCGACCGCCCCGAGGAAGATCCCGAGCCAGCCGGTCGTGGCGGGATCTCGCAGGCGCGCGCTGATCGGGTTGTCGAGCCGGGCGGCCCAGGTGTTCACGCCGAGGCTCCAGCCGGCTTGCCCGGCCGCCAGCGCAGCTTCTTGCGCGAGTTCCAGGCGTAGAGGATGAGGACGTCGGCCCCGATGAAGAGGACGATCAGCCCCTGGATGATGTACGTGAGATTGCTGGCGAGCTGCGGATCGATCACGGCCGAAGAGCCGAGGCCGTGGAAACTCCCGTACAGGAGGGCGCCGAAGAGGAACGCCGACAGGAGTGTGCCGATGGCGGTGTTTCGCCCGAGGAGAGCGACGGCGATGCCGATGAAACCGACCTGGCTGAACGGGATGTCGAGCTGCCCGTACTGGTAGTTCGTCGTTCCGCCCAGCATGTCGATCACACCCGCGAGACCGGCGAACGCCCCGGAGATCGCCATCGCGCGGATGAAGTTCTTCTTCACGCTGATGCCCCCGTACGCCGCCGCGTCGGGATTGAACCCGACGGCGCGCACCTCGTAGCCGAGCGTCGTCCGGTTGATCAGGATCGAGAAGACGGCGACACACGCGAGCGCGATGAAGAAGCCGATATGGACTCCCTGGAACCCCTGGACCCCCCAGAAATCGGGGAGCCGCCCGCTCGGTGCCACCTGCTTGGAGACGGGGCTGGTGGGGTTCGACGTGTCCTGGAGCGGACCGCCGACCCCGAAGGCCCACGAGGCCACCCAGAACGCGATCCAGTTGAGCATGATCGTCGTGATCACCTCGTGCGCCCCGACGGTGGCCTTCAGGACGCCTGCGATGCCGGCATACGCCGCGGCGGCGAGCGTGCCGCCCACCATCGCGATCAGGATGTGCGGCAGCGGGCTCAGTCCCGCGAGGGAGACTCCGAGCCAGTTGGCGACGAGCAGGCCGACGAAGTACTGGCCCTGACCGCCGATGTTGAACATCCCGCAGCGAAACGCGAAGGCCACGGCCAGGCCGGTGAGGATCAGCGTCGACGTCTGCAACAGTGTCTGGGAAAGGTTGTACGCCGCAATGCTCGTCTGGAGGTTCGTCGTCGGATGGGCGATCCAACCGAGGCCGGTGCCGTCGAAGATCTCCTGGAACGCAAGAAGCGACGTGTGAAAGCTGTGCTCGGTCGCGGCCACCACCAGAATGCTGATGACGATGGCGAGGACGACCGTCACGATCGGAACGGCGATTCCGCCGGCGCGCTGCTTGATCGCCAGCCGGGCGGCGAGCGTGCCGGGATCGCCGAACTCCGGCCCGGGCGGCGGCGGGGGCGTGGTCGACTGGCCGGGCGCGGTCATGCGGCCGACTTCTCCCGTCCTCCGAGCATCTCGAGCCCGATCTGCTCCTCCGACACCTCGCCGGTGTGCTCCCCGACGATCTCGCCTTCGTAGATCACGAGGATCCGGTCGGACAGCGACAGGATCTCCTCGAGCTCGAGCGAGACGAGCAGGATGGCACGCCCCTCGTCGCGCTCGGTGACCAGCCGGCGATGGAGGTACTCGATGGCACCGACGTCGAGCCCGCGGGTCGGCTGCGCGGCAACCAGCACCTTCGGGTCGCGTGAGATCTCGCGTGCGGCTACCAGCTTCTGCTGGTTCCCTCCCGAAAGGCCTCCTGCGGGCGTGTAAGGGCCGCCGCCGCGCACGTCGAACTCGCGAATCAGGGTCTTCGCACGACTGATCATCCGCCCCGGGAAGAGCCAGCCGAGCTTTCCGACGGGCGGCTTGGCGTAGTCGTGCAGCGCGATGTTCTCGGCGATCGTGAACTCGAGCACGAGACCGCGGCGCTGTCGATCCTCGGGGATGTGCCCGACCCCTGCGTCGAGCGCGGCGCGTGCGTCGGCGTGTGTGATCTCGTGCCCGGCGATCCTGAGCGACCCGCTCTCGATCTTCTGCAGGCCCGTGAGCGCGTCGATGAGCTCGGTCTGGCCGTTGCCGTCGACGCCGGCGATGCCGACGATCTCGCCCGCCCGGACGTCGAACGAAACCCCGCGCACCCTCTCGATCTCCCGGTCGTCGCGGACGTGGAGATCGCGCACCTCCAGCAGGACGTCGCCCGGCTTGGCCGGTTCCTTCTCGACCCGCAGGAGCACGTCGCGACCCACCATCGCCCGCGCCAGGGACTCCTCGGTCGCGCCTTCCCGCGGCACCGTCTCGATCGTCTTGCCGCGCCGCAGGACGGTGATGCGGTCTGCGATCTCGAGCACCTCGTTCAGCTTGTGGCTGATGAAGATGATCGAGATGCCCTCCCGCTGCAGCGTGCGCAGGATCTCGAAGAGGTCCGAAGCCTCCTGCGGGGTCAGCACCGCGGTCGGCTCGTCCAGGATCAGCAGATCGGCGTTGCGGTAGAGGGCCTTCATGATCTCCACGCGCTGCTGCTGGCCGACGCTGATGTCCTGCACGAGGGCCTCGGGGTCGACCGCGAACCTGAATGTCTTGGCCATGTCCGCCACCCGGTGGTCGGCCACGTTCTCGTCGAGGAAGATGCCGCCCTTTCGGGGCTCGGTGCCGAGCACGATGTTCTCGGCGACCGTCATCACCGGGATGAGCATGAAGTGCTGGTGCACCATCCCGATCCCGGCCTCGATCGCCTCACGGGCCGAGGAGAAGGAGACCGGCTTGCCGTTGAGCACGACCTCGCCCCCGTCGGGCCGGTAGAGCCCGTACAGGATGTTCATCAGCGTCGACTTGCCCGCTCCGTTCTCGCCGAGCAGGGCGTGCACCTCGCCGCGGCGGACGTCGAACGAGACGTCGTCGTTGGCCACGACTCCCGGGAACTCCTTGCGGATGCCCCGCATCTCGAGGACGAGGTCGTCGGCCACGGGTGTTTCTTACAGGAAAACGAAGAGGGCGGGCTCGAAAAGCCCGCCCTCTCGTAACGCGTTCGTCGCTCGTGCTACTTGAGGACCGCCGGGGGCTTGAGCTTGCCCTTGATGATCTTCGTCTTGTAGCTGTTCATCAGCTTGATCCACGACTTCGGCACCTTCGGGCTGGTCTTGCCGACCCCGACGCCGTTGTTCTTGAGGTTGAAGACGAGGTCCTTGCCCCCCTTGAACTTGCCGTTCGCCGCCCCGACGATCGTGTCGTAGACGCCGACGTCGGTCTTCTTGAGAGCGCTCGTCAGGATCCGGCTGGCGACGCTGTACTCGTCGGCGTCGACGCCGATGCCCCACTTGTGCAGCTTCGAGGCCTCCTTGAGAGCACCGTCACCGCAGAGGCCGGCGACCTGGAAGACGACCTGAGCCTTCTGGCCCTGGATCTCGTTCTGCGCGATCGCCGCGCACTTGGACTGGTCGACGAAGTCGCCGGAGTACTGCACGACGACCTTCGTGCCCTTGACGGCCTTCCGTGCGCAGTACTTGTAGCCGGCGATGTAGGAGTCGACCGGCGGGATCTTGAGACCACCCGCCACGCCGATGACCTTGTGGCCCATCTTCTGGGCCATCTTTGCCGCGAGGACGCCGACGAGACAGCCGCCCTCCTGCGTCGCATAGGTGATGCCCTCTTCGTTCTTGAACCCACCGATGTCGCTGACCGGATCGTCGGTGATCGCGAACTTGGTGTTCGGATACTGCGTCGCGTACTGCTTCACCGTCGGGCCGAGCAGGAAGCCGGCGGCGATGATGATCTGTGCGCCGTCGTGAATCGCAGTGTTGTAGTTCGGCTGATAGTCGCTCGACGAGTGCGACACGATCGGGAACGCCGTCCCGCCGAGCTTCTTCGCCGCCTGCTTCAGCCCCTTGAGCTGGTTCTTGTTGAACCCGTTGTCGTTGAAGCCGGCGACGTCGCTCACGAGCGCCGCCTTGTAACCCGCCTTCGGCGCGTTCGGCGCCTTCGAGCTGCCGAACGCTGTGCCGACGGCCAGCGCCGCAATGAGCGCAACCGCGCCCGCGGCCAGTAGCCAGCGTGAAACCCTCACGTACCCTCCCTCAGTCGTCAGTAACGCCCGATTCCGGGCGATCCTAGCCCCATATTCGACGTACCGGAAGGGGATCGGTTAGATCAGAACGGGTCAGTTGACACGGGGCTTACTCGGCCCCGGCGTACGTGTGGTACTGGCTCTCGTCCACCAGAACGCGCCGGGGCTTCGAGCCTTCGTAGCCCGAGATGATCCCGCGACGCTCGAGCATGTCGATCAGCCGGCCGGCGCGCGTGTAGCCCACGCGCAGCCGCCGCTGTAGGAGCGAGACCGACGCGGTCTGCGTCTGGACGACGATCTCGATCGCCTTGTCGAGCAGCGGATCGTCGTCCGGGTCGAACTCGCCGTGCTCGTCATTATCGTCTGGCTCGGCGAAAACCTGTGGAAGCTCGAGATAGCTTTCGTCGAGCTCCTGCTCACGCTGGCGTGTCTGCTCGACCACGAGCGCGATCTCCTCCTCCGAGACGTATGCGCCCTGGACGCGCTGCAGCCGTGAGGTGCCGAGCGGCTTGAAGAGCATGTCGCCCTGGCCGAGCAGCGACTCGGCGCCGCCCTGGTCGAGGATCACGCGCGAGTCGGTCTGCGAGGAGACGGCGAACGCGATCCGTGACGGGACGTTCGCCTTGATCATCCCGGTGATCACGTCGACCGACGGCCGCTGCGTCGCGAGGACGAGATGGATGCCGACGGCGCGCGACTTCTGCGCGAGGCGGATCACGGCGTCCTCGACGGCCTGCGGCGCCACCATCATCAGGTCGGCGAGCTCGTCGATCACGACGAGGACGTACGGGAGCGTCGTCTCGCCGCGCTGGCGGAACGCGCGGTTCGCCTCGGTGATGTTGCGCGCACGCACGGTCGCGAGCCGCTCGTAGCGGCGCTCCATCTCGGCGAGGCAGTTGGCGAGGACGGCGCTCGCCTCCTTCGGGCTCGAGACGACCGGCGTGAGGAGGTGCGGCACCGCCTCGAAGTGGCTGAGCTCGATCCGCTTCGGATCGATCAGGATGAGGCGCACCTCGTCGGGCGTCGCACGCAGCAGGACGGACGTGAGCAGCGCGTTGAGACAGCCGGACTTGCCGGACCCGGTCGTGCCGGCGATGAGCAGGTGCGGCATGCGCGCGAGGTCGGTCCAGACGGCAGCGCCCGAGATGTCCTTGCCGAGCCAGACCGAGACCGGGCTCGCGGTCGGCGGCAGCGGCTCGAAGATGTCCCCGAGCGTGACGAGGTTCGGCGAGAGGTTCGGCAGCTCGACCCCGACGGCCTGCTTCCCCGGGATCGGCGCGAGGATCCGGATCTCGGTGGTCGCGAGCGCGTACGAGAGGTCGTCCCTGAGCGCCGCGACCTTGGCCACCTTCGTGCCCGGTGCGAGCTGGAGCTCGTAGCGCGTCACGCGCGGCCCCGAGATCTGGCCGACCACGGTCGCCTCGACGCCGAAGTGCGAGAGCGTCTGCACGAGCAACTCGGCGACGCGCGCGGACGTCTCGCCCGACTCGTCGCCGCGTTCGGGCGAGATGCGCAGGACGCCGGCGTCGGGGAGTTGGTACTCGGCGTGCTCCGACGTGACCTCGTCGAAGAGGGTCGGCGGATCCTCGAGCAGCGCGGGCGGCTCGGTCTGGAGCGGCGAGGGCTGGGCTCCTGCGTGCGGCGGCGGGGTCGTCTCCCCCACGACGTCCGGGAAGGCGGAGACCGCGTCGACCGGCGGCGTGAGCGACGGCGCGGGCGGCAGCGATGCCGGCGTGACGTTCTTGTGATCGTGGCTGCTACCGGCCGTGCGGCTCTTCGCCGCCTTCCGCGCCGCGACGTGGAGGCCGCGGCCCGAGCGGCGGAGGATGGCGCCGAGCGAGGCGCCGGAGAGAAGCAGCGAGCCGACGAGCATGAGCAGGCCGCCCAGGAGCAGCGAGCCGGTGGCGCCGATCGCGATCCCGACCGCGCCTCCGAGGAGCTGCCCGAGGTAGCCGCCCTGGTCCTTGCCGAGCGTGATCATCAGCCCGCAGCCGAGCACCGCGAGACCCGTGCGGAACGGGCGCACGTCGACGAGGGCGCTCCGCGTCACCATCAGCGCGCCGATCACGACGAGCGCCACCGGGACGGCGTACTTTGCGTCCCCGATCAGCCTGTCGAGGCCGTTGCCGAGCCAGCCCCCGACGTAGCCGCCGTTCCAGCCGAAGTAGAGGACGGCGCCGAGGTAGAGCCCGAGCGCGACCGCGCCGAGGCCCCAGAGCTCGGGATGCTGGCCGCGCGGGCGCGCGCCCCGCTTCGTCCGCGTCTTCCGGACGCGGCTCGGGAGCTTGGGGCGCAGCTTCGACTTCCGCTTGCGCGGCATGGAGCCGAGTTCGCCCACCCGCGCCCTGCTCCTTCTAGCGGGTCACCTCGGCCACGAGCATCCCGTAGTACGTCGGCGCCGCGTAGGCGAGCACGTCCGCGTGCGCGCTCTCGCCGACCGCGCCCTGGAGGACGAGAAGCTGCCAGAGCGAGTCCGCCTTCGCCGGCCCGGCCAGCTCCGCGAGCGGTTGGAAATCGAGGCCGCCGGAGGCGAGAATCTGCTGCAGCAGCGCGTCGTATTCGGCCGCGGCCGGGTCGAAGCCGTACGGGCCGTCGGAGTCGTGCGCGTGGCCGTGGTCGGCGCTCGCGACCAGCGCGAGCCGCGCCGGCAGCGCCGCGATCGCCTCGCCGAGGCGGATGTGCTCCTCGAGCGGCCGGTCGCGGGCCGGCGAGACGACGACCACGCGTCGCGGGCGCATGAACGTGAGCGGCACCTCCGCGCCCCAGTCGAGCGGGAACTCGGCCGCCGCCGGGTCGTTGCCGCCGTATGAGACGCCGACGACCGGCAGCTCCGACGCGAGCAGGGCCGCGGCTGTCGCCGCATCGGTCTCCCATTCGCCGACACTCCCCGCAGTCACCACCGCGAAGTGACCGTCGACGTGGACGGAGTGCGGCGTCACGACGACCGCGACCTCGGGAGCGGCCGCCGCGAAGCGGCGGCCGAGCTCCTCCATGGCCCGGCGGAGGCCGGCGTCGACCTCCATGTCGCCGTGCGGCGCGATGCACGCGAAGGAGATCACGCGAGGCTTGCGATCCGCGAGACGAGGAGCTCGAGGAAGCGGCCGGCGTCGACGTCCACGCCGACCTCGGCATTCGGCTCCCGCCCGGTGACGCCGCGCAGGTCGACGACCGTCCGGCCGTCGCAGTAGCTCGACTCGGTCTCGACGGCGACGTTGACGCGGCGGGTCGTCAGGAGCGTCGGGTCGATCACGTGCGCGACGGCCATCGCGTCGTGGATCGGCGAGCCCTCGAAGCCGTACGAGGTCTCGTGGAAGCGCTGGAAGAAGTCCGACAGCTCGGCGACGAACCGGCCGGCGCGGCCGGACCCACGCAGCCGCTCGGCGTGGGCGCGGGTGAAGAGTGCCTTGTGCGTGACGTCGAGCCCGACCATCGTGAGCGGGATCCCGCTCGCGAAGACCGCCGCCGCGGCCTCGGGGTCGACGAAGGCGTTGAACTCGGCGGCCGGCGTGACATTCCCCTCCGCGATCGCGCCGCCCATCCAGACGATGCGGTCGGGCCGGATCCCTCGCTCGAGCCGGCGTGCCACGTTCGTCAGTGGGCCCGTCGCGACCAGGACGACTCCCGGCCGGAGCCACTCGCCCAGATCGGTCTCGACCGTACGGGCGGACGGCTCGGGCAGGGCCGGCCCGTCGAGTCCCGTCTCCCCGTGCACGTGAGCGGCGGTGCGAAGCGTGCGGCGCAGCGGCGCGTCGGCGCCGGCGGAGACGGGAATGTCCGGGCGGCCGCCGATCTCGAGCGTGACGAGCGCGTTCCGGGTCGTCTTGTCGAGCGTCTGGTTGCCGGCGACGGTCGAGACCCCGATCAGCTCGACCTCGGGCGAGCCGAGCGCGAGCAGGATCGCCATCGCGTCGTCGTGGCCCGGGTCGCAGTCGATGACGATCCTCGTGCTCATTCTCCGCTCCGGCGCCGGCAAAGCCGCCGCCTCCGCTCCTCGGTGAGCTCCGTCGAGCCTACGCTCACAGCAGCGCGTCCACCTCCGCGGCGGTCGGGAGTGAGGTCTGGGCGCCGAAGCGCGAGGCCGCGAGCGCGCCGGCGGCACAGGCCCGCCTCAGCGCCTCGTCGGGCGGGCGCTCCTCGAGCAGCGAGACGACGAGGCAGGCCGTGAACGCGTCGCCCGCGGCGGTGCCGTCGACCGCCTCGACCGCGGGCGGCTCCGCGCGCGCCACCTCCTTCCCGTCCTCGAGCAGGACGGCACCCTCGGCCCCGAGCGTGAGGCACACGAGGCCGCGGCGCTCGCCCAATGCGTCGAGCTCGAGCCGGTTGACGACGGTCAGCTCGGCTTCGGGGGCGCGGACGCCCTCGCGCGCCGGCGCGGCGTTGAGGAAGAAGCGTGGCTCGAGCTCGGCCGCCCGAGCGACCGTCTCGGCCGGGATCTCCTGCTGGCACAGCACCGCGTCGACACCGTCGAGCTCGAGGTCGTCCGCGCGCAGCTCGGCGTTCGCCCCGGGTGCGACGACGATCGTCGTCTCGCCTGCTCCGTCCACCGTCACGAGCGCGACGCCGGTCGGCGCGTCCTTCGCCAGCCAGCGTTCCTCGACGCCGGCCTCGCGGAGGCCCGCGAGCGCCTCGTCGGCGACGTCGTCGTGCCCGACGCAGCCGACGAACGCCACCTCCGCGCCGAGCCTCGCCGCGGCGACGGCCTGGTTCGCTCCCTTGCCGCCGGGCACGCGCGCGAAGCGGGCACCGCTCACGGTCTCCCCCGGCCGCGGCAGCCGCTCCGCCTGCACGACGAGGTCGAGATTGATCGAGCCGACGACGGTCAGCCGGGGCGCAGCCATGCGGCGAGCCTATCCCGAGGTGTATCTGCCGCCGGAGCGGAAACGCACGGCGTGTGGGCCCCGACGACGAGGTGGAGCGCGCGGTCGACGAGGCGACGTTTCGCGAGGCGAACGAGCACATCCGAGACATGCAGCGGGAGCTCAAGCCCCCGCTCGAGCGCGTCCCGTTCCTCTGCGAGTGCGACGAGCCGACCTGCCGCGAGCCGATCCGGTTCACGGCCGAGGAGTACGAGCGCGTGCGCCGCGACGGCACCCTCTTCGTCGTGGTCACCGGCCACAGCACGCGTGGCGAGATCGTCTCCGAGTCGGGCGGGCACTCCATCGTCCGGAAGACGGGGCGCGGCGGTGTGGTCGCCCCCGAACTGGACCCGCGCGGGGAGGACGCTTGAGCGACGAACGGGCCCGCCGAGTCGGGCTGAACGAAGCGCTCTTCCGCGAGGTCAACGAGCAGATCCGGAGCCTCGCCCAGGAGTCCTCGGTCCGGGAGGGCGGGATCACGGTGATCTGCGAGTGCGGCAACGCCGACTGCACCGACCGGCTCGAGGTGCGGATCGCCGACTACGAGCGCGTACGGGGCGAGAGCACCCTCTACATCGTCGCGAAGGGACACGTGTTTCCGGACCTCGAGCGAGTCGTCGAGGAGGCCCACGCATACGACGTCGTGCAGAAGCGAGAAGGACAGCCCGCCGACGTGGCGCGGGAGACGAACCCGCGGCTCTGAGACAATGCGGGGCGGATGGGCGTCGCGCACTGGGACGAGGTCGAGGGTCGGGGCAGGGCCAAGGGCGAGATGGACGCCACGTGGCAGTGGCTCGGCGACGCGGCCGGGACGCGCGGCGTCGGCGTCAATCGCGTCCAGGTTGCCCCCGGCAAGCTGCCGACCCCTCCCCACTCGCACGGCGCCTCCGAGGAGCTCTACTTCGTCCTCGCCGGCTCCGGGCTCGCGTGGCAGGACGGCGCCGTCCACGAGGTGCGTCCGCTCGACTGCGTGATCCACCGACCGGACGAGATGGAGCACACGTTCGTCGCCGGGACTCAGGGGCTGCAGTACCTCGTCTTCGGCACCCGGCACCCGACGGAGATCGGCTGGCTGCCGCGCTCCCGTGCGATCCGCTTCGGCTGGCCCTGGGTCGAGGGCCGCGACGACGACCCGTGGGACGTCGAGGCGACGGCCGAGCCGCTCGAGGTCGGCGAGCCGGCGCCGCGGCCGGCGAACATCGTCAACGTCGACGAGCTCGAGCCTCAGACCTTCCGCCACCAGACCTTCTGGTACTTCACGCCGGGCGAGGCGACCAGGCGCACGGGCCTGGCCTGGGAGAAGCTCGCGCCGGGTCACCGTGGCTCCGTCCCGCACTGCCACTCGGCGGAGGAAGAGGTCTTCGTCATCCTCGACGGAACCGCGACGCTCGAGCTGTGGGACAACGATGGCGGCCTCGAGGAGACACCGCTCCGAGCCGGCCACCTCGTCGCGCGACCTCCGGGCTCGGGTGTCTCCCATTCGTTCCGTGCCGGCCCCGCCGGCGCGACGATGCTCGTCTACGGCACCCGCGACCCCAACGACACGTGCTGGTATCCGCGCTCGCGCAAGATCAAGTGGCGCGGCCTCGGCGTGATCGGACGAGTCGAGACGCTCGACTACGACGACGGCGAGCCGCTGGACGACGACTGATGGCCTACGACGAGGAGCTCGCCGACCGGATTCGCACGCTGCTCGGCGGCCGGGAGGGCCTGACCGAGAAGAAGATGTTCGGCGGCCTCGCCTTCCTGATCGGCGGCAACATGGCGATCGCGGCGAGCGGCCAGGGCGGGATCCTCGTCCGCGTCGATCCGGAGGAGTCGGGCGAGCTCGTCACGTCGAGCCCGGCGGAGCCGATGGA
Source organism: Gaiellaceae bacterium (assembly GCA_035713675.1). GTDB lineage: Bacteria > Actinomycetota > Thermoleophilia > Gaiellales > Gaiellaceae > Palsa-739. The sequence continues at coordinate 90,377 of DASSZE010000071.1, forward strand.
GATGCGCGGCCGAAAGATGCCGGGCTGGCTCCGGGTCGAGAGCGGGGACGTGGCCGACGACGTCGCGCTGGCCGAGTGGGTCGAACGCGGCGCCGGCTACGCGAGCTCGCTCCCGGCGAAATAGCGCTCCACCTCAGGCCACCTGTCCCGCGTGGGCCTAGCCTGGTGCCAGGCACCGGGAGGTGTCCGTTTTGGACATCCTGCTCCGGGATCCCGGTGTTCGAGCCGTGGCGTGTCCCTTTCGGACACGGCCGTGTGCCTGGCACCGGGACGTGTCCGCGCTGGACAGCCGGGCAGGGAGGCGGCTCAGACCTCGACGATCACCGGCAGCACCATCGGGCGGCGGCGCGTGCGGTCGTAGACGATGCCGCCGAGGGCGTCGTGGAGGTGCTCCTGGAGGAGCTTGATCTCGGTCACGTCGTCGGCCAGGAGCTCTCGCAGCACCCGGTCGGCCTCCTCCCGCAGCTCGTCGAGCAGCGGCTCGGCCTGCTCGCCGAAACCGCGCGCAATCAGCTCGGGCGACGCGGTCAGGCCGCCGCCGTCCTGCGCGGCCAGGGTCGCCACGACGATGAGGACGCCGTCCTCGGCCAGCTTGCGGCGGTCGCGCAGCGCGACGTCGTGAACGTCGCCGACGCCGAGACCGTCCACGAACGTGACCCCGGCCTCGACCTCGTCGACGATCCGCGGCACGCCGTCCCGTAGCTCGACGACGCTGCCGTTCTCGGCCAGGACGATGCGGTCGTCCGGGACGCCGCCGTCGCGCGCCAGCTGCGCGTGTGCCGCGAGCATCCGGAACTCGCCGTGCACCGGCATCACGGCTTGCGGCCGCAGCAGCCCGATGATCGTGCGCAGCTCCTCGGCCCGGCCGTGGCCCGAGACGTGCACCGGCGCGTTGTCCTCGTGCAGCACCTCGGCGCCCATCTTGGCGAGCCGGTTGATCGCGTCGTGGACACGGAGCTCGTTGCCCGGGATCGGCTTCGCTGAGATGATCACGGTGTCGCCCGCCTCGACCGAGACGGCGGGATGGTCGTTGTACGCGATCCTCGTCATCGCCGACATCGGCTCGCCCTGGCTGCCGGTGCAGAGGATCAGCTGCTCGCCCCGCGGCAGCTCCGCGAGCTCGTTCGGCCGCAGGATCGCCTCCTCGGGCACGTCCATGTAACCGAGGTTGCGGGCGATGTTCGCGTTCTTGCGCATCGAGCGGCCGACGAAGGCGACCTTGCGCCCGCAGGCGACGCCCACGTCCGCGGCCTGCTGCATCCGGTGCACGTTCGAGGCGAAGGAAGAGACGAGGATCCGGCCCTCGCGGCTGGGAAAGATCTGACGGAAAGCCTCGCCGACGACCCGCTCCGACTCGGTCACGCCGGCGCGCTCGGCATTCGTGGAGTCGCCGAGGAGCAGGTCGACGCCGCGGCTGCCGATCTCCGCGAGCCGGCCGACATCGGTGCGCTGCCCGTCGACGGGCGTGTGATCGAGCTTGTAGTCGCCGGTGTGGACGCAGCGCCCGCCCGGCGTCTCGAGCACGACCGCGGCCGCGTCGGGGATCGAGTGGGCCATGCGCACGAGCTCGAGCCGGAACGGGCCCACCGCGACGGGGTCGTCCCCCGGCATGAGCTCCTGCAGTTCGGCCGAGCGCAGCAGGCCGTGCTCGTCGAGCTTCGACTTGACAAGCGCGAGCGTGAGGCGCGTCGCGAGCACGAGCGGGACGCGCACTTCGCGCATCAGGTACGGCAGCGCGCCGACGTGGTCCTCGTGGCCGTGCGTGAGGACGACCGCGCGCACCATCTGCTCCCGCTCGCGGAGATAGGAGAAGTCCGGCAGGACGAGGTCGACGCCGAGATGCTCGTCCCGCGGGAAGGCGAGCCCGGCGTCGACGACGACGATCGAGCCGTCCGCCTCGTAGACGGTCATGTTCTTCCCGACCTCGCCGAGGCCGCCGAGCGGGACAATGCGGCAGACGCCCATCGCGTGAGTCTAGGGCGCTATGCGGAAGCGGCGGCGAGGAGCCCCGCGCGCTCGAGGCAGGAGCGGATCTGCGCGAGCTCGTCCTCGTCGGGCTCGACCAGCGGCAGCCGGTGTCCTCCGACCGCGTGGCCGGCCAGGTTGAGCGCGGCCTTGATCGGGATCGGGTTGACCTGGATGCGCAGAAGCTCGTACGACGGCTCGAGCTCCTCGTGGATCGCCCTCGCACCGTCGACGTCGCCCTCGCGGTGGCGGCGGATCATCTCCGCGATCTGCGGGCCCCAGAGATGCGACGTGACGGAGACGACACCGACGGCGCCGAGCTCGAGGAAGGCGAGCGTGTTCGGGTCGTCCCCGGAGTAGAGGTCGAGCCGCGTCTCCTCGGCGATGAAGCCGGCCTGCTCGGGGTCGTCGAGCGCCTGCTTGACCGCGACGACGTTCTCGATCTCGGCGAGCCGGGCGATCGTGGCGGGCTCGATGTTGACGACGACGCGGCCGGGGATGTTGTACGCGACGACCGGCAGATGGGTCGCGCCCGCGATCTCCTCGAAGTGGCGGACGATCGCGCGCTGCGGCGGCTTGTTGTAGTACGGCGTCACGACGAGGACGGCGTCGACGCCGAGCTCCGTCGCCTGCCGGGTGAGGTGGACGGAGTGAGCCGTGTCGTACGTGCCCGTGCCGGCGATCACCGTCGCGCGCCCGCCGACGGTCTCGACGGCCGTCCGGAAGAGCTCGAGCTTCTCCCCGTCGGTCAGCGTCGGCGACTCGCCCGTGGTGCCGCAGACGACGAGCCCGTCGGAGCCGGTCTCGACCAGGTGGGTCGCAAGCTCCCGGAACCGCTCGAGGTCGACGGAGCCGTCCGCCTGGAACGGCGTCACCATCGCGGTGATCACGGAGCCGAGCACGTGCAGAAGTCTACGAGAGCGAGCCCTGCAACTCCTGCAGAGCGTAGAAGACGCCCTCGGAAAAGGTCGGGTAGGGCTGGATCGTGTCGAGGATCGTCTCGAGCGGCACGGCGGCCCGGATCGCGAGCGTGAACTGCCCGAGCCACTCCGCCGCCTGCGGGCCGACGCAGACCGCGCCGACGAGGACGCCCCGGCGGGGGTCGGCGAAGACGCGGACGAAGCCGTTGCGCTTCGGGCGCTCGTACGTGACGAGCCGCGGCAGCGACGTCAGCTCGACACGGACGCTGACGAGCCCCTCGCTCCCGGTGTCCCCGACGGTCGCGACCTCGGGGTCGGTGAAGATCCCGGCCGGGATGGCTCGGTAGTCGGCCTTCGCGTGCCGGCGCGCGATGTCCGCCGCGGCCACCCGCGCCTGGTACTTGCCGACGTGCGTGAACTGCGCGATGCCGGTGACGTCGCCGATCGCCCAGACGTCGTCGGCCGCGCGGAGCCGTTCGTCCACCTCCACCCCACGCTGCGAGACCGTGATCCCGAGCTGCTCGAGCCCGAGGCGCTCGACGTTGGGCCGCCGGCCCGTCGCGCACAGGACACGCTCCGTCTCGAGCGTCGAGCCGTCGGAGAGGTGGAGCCGGATCCCCGGCTCGACCCGCTCCAGCCCGACGTCGATGCGGACGTCGATCCCCTCCTCCCGGAACAGCTCGGCGAGCAGCTCGCCGGCGTCGGAGTGCACCCGGCCGAGCAGTCGCTCCCCGCGCTCGACGATCGTCACCTGCGAGCCCATCCGGGAGAAGAACTGCGCGAGCTCCGAGCCGACCGGGCCGCCGCCCAGCACGACGAGGCTCGACGGCACCTTGTGGGTACGCGTCGCCTCGCGATTCGTCCAGTAGTCGATGGAGTCGAGCCCCTCGACCGGTGGGATCGCCGGACGGGAGCCGGTGGCGAGGACGAGGCGGTCGTACGCCAGCTCCTGCCCGTCGACCGCGACGACGCCGGGCTCGGCGACCCGGCCCTCGCCGCGGACGAGCCGGCAGTTCCAGTCCTCGAGGTAGTGGAGCTGGCCGGAGTCGTCCCAGTCGTCGGTGATCGCGTCGCGCCACGACCACACGCCGTCGGTGTCGAGCTGCTCGCCGTGCAGGCCCGGCGCCCGCTCGAGCGCGGAGCCGAGCTCGGTGACGCGCAGCATGGTCTTCGTGGGCATGCACGCGAAGTACGAGCACTCCCCGCCGACGAGCCGGCTCTCGACGAGCGTGATCTGCGCCTCGTCGTCGTACCGGCGGAGGGCGCCGACGAAGTGCTCGCCGGTCGACCCTCCCCCGAGTACGACGACCTTCACTACTTGAGGCCGTTCGCCTTCAGGAACCCGTCCGCGATCTGCTTCGGGGTCGCCTTGTCCACGTAGGCCGCCTTGTCCATCGCCCGCATCGCCTTGATCGTCAGCAAGGCCGAGACCTTGTTGGCGATCTGCGCGATCTGCGACCCCGCCGAGCCCTTGAGGAGCTTCTGCGAGACGACCGGCGCGACGTTCTGGAATCCGTAGATGTGCTTGTTGTCCACGAGCGCCGTGTACTTCTTGCTGTTCTGCTGCGGATCGGTCGTGAAGCCGTCGCCGCCCGTGATCTGGCCCTTGTCGAGCAGCGTGTAGACGCTGATCGAGCTGAGCGGCACGAACTTCACCTGCTTGAGCCCGTAGACGTTCTTCAGCCCGAGCAGGCACGTGATCCGGGTCTTGCACTCCGGGAAGCCCGCGTACGAGAAGTGCTTGACCTTCTTCATGTCGGAGATCGTGTGCACCCCGAGCTTGTTCGCCGTCTTCGTGAGCATCGTGAAGGTGTCGCTGTCGACGAACGGCGTCTGCTTGAGCAGCGTCAGCCCGTGCTTCTGCTCGTACTTCTTCGCCGCCTTGTAGGTCGCGGCCGCAGTCTGCGGGAACGTCTTCGACTTGGCGAGATCGAGCACGATGATGCCCGTGTACTCCGGGTAGAAGCTCATCTTGCCGCTCCGGATCGCCGTGTCGGCGAGCTCGGACGAGCCGAAGCTCCCCTTGTAGACGACGTGGAACCCCTTGGCGGCGAGCGCCTGGCCGTAGAGCTGGCCGAGGATGTACTCCTCCGTGAAGTTCTTCGTGCCGATGACGATCGTCGGCTTGCCCGCCGCGGAGAGCGTCTTCTGAGCACCGGCAACGCCGCTGTGCTTGGCGCCGCCGCACGCTGTAAGTCCGATCAGAAGCGCGACCCCGAACGAGACCGCGAACGCCGCCTTTGCGGCGCGCCGCGTGTGCTTGCGAACCATCTTCTCCTCCTCTCGATTACCTGTGTCCCGGGGGACCCTATGTGCTCGGTGCCATCCTGCGAAACGCCGCGTTTCGGGCCAGCCCGAGCGCACCGGCCGTGAGCAGGGCGAGTGCGGAAACACAGAGCGCAGCCGCCAGCACGCCCGAAAGCCCGTAGGCAGGCTGGTTCGCGATGATGTCGCCGAGGCCGCCGCCTCCGAACAGCCCGGCGATCGTCGCCGTCGCGATGACGAAGACCGCGGAGATGCGGATCCCGGCGAGCACGAACGGCAACCCGAGCGGCAGCTCGACGCGCGCGAGGATCTGGGTCTCGGTCAGGCCCATCCCCCGCGCCGCCTCGACCACGTCGCGGTCGACTCCCTCCACGGCGAAGTACGTGTTCGTGAGGATCGGCGGGATCCCGAGCACGACGAGCGCGATGGTGTTGCTCCAGAAGCCGACGCCGAGGATCGCGATCCCGAAGCCGATGACGGCGACGCTCGGCAGGGCGCGCCCGAGCGACGACACGCCGAGTGCCGCGAACAGCCCTCGGTGCCGGTGCCCGAGCCAGAGGCCGAGCGGCAGGGCGAGCAGGATCGCGATGCCGAGCGCCGTGAAGGCCAGCTCCGCGGTCTCCGCGGCCTTCTGCAGCAGCAGGCCGGCGTTGTCCCCGATGAAGCGGAACGTGTCGACGAAGAGCGACGCGAGCATCAGCCCGTCCGGCTCCATGGTGTGAGGCGGCGCTGGAGGAGCGCAAGCGCCGTGTCGGCCGTCAACGCGAGGAGGATGGCGAGCCCGCCCGCCGCGATCAGCTCCGTCCGGAAGATGTCCGGCTGCGCCAGCGCGTCGAAGATCGGGCCCCCGAGGCCGTAGTAGAGGAGGAACGCGGCCACGGTCGCGATCGAGATCGTCGAGACCGTCGCCACCCGCACGCCGGCGAGGATCGCGGGCACCGCAAGCGGCAGCTCGACGCGCCAGAACGTCTGCCTCCGCGTCAGCCCCATGCCCACCGCCGACTCGAGCACCTCGGCCGGGACGCTGCGCAGCCCCTCGACGATGTTGCGGTAGAAGACGAACAGCGTGTACGACACGAGCGCGATCTCGATCGTGGTCACCGTCAGGCCCGTGAACGGCACCAGGAGCTGGAACAGGGCGATGCTCGGGATCGCGTAGAGGAAGTCGGTGAACGCGCCGAGCGGCGCATCGAAGAGGCGAAAGCGGAACCCGACGAGCGCGAGCAGGAACGCGATCGCGAAGCCGATGCTCACCGCGATCACGGTCAGCTCGATGTGCTGCACGAGCGCCGGCTGGAGGATGTCGCTCCAGTGCTGCTTCACCCACTCCGGACAGAACCAGCCGTTGTTCCTGAGACAGTCGCTCCCGTGGCCGAAGTCGGGGATCACGGGGCCGCCGCCGTCGGCGAAGCGCAACTGCGGCGTCACCGGAGGATGTCCTCTCGCGTCACGACGCCGAGCGGCAAGCCCTCGGCGTCGGTCACGACGAGCGCATCGCGCTTCTCCGCGACGAGGAGAGCGAGCGCGTCGCGGAGGCTCGTGTCCGCGGGGGACCGAGGCATTCCGTCCAGGGACCGGCCGCGTGCGTCCATGGGCTCGAGCTCGCCGAGCGTCCGCAGGGCCAGCGCCTTCAGGGCCCGGTCGCGACCCACGAAGTCGGCGACGAACTCGTCCACCGGGTGCTCGAGGATCTGCTCCGGCGTGTCGTACTGCGCGAGCCGGCCGCCCTCGCGCAGGATCGCGATCCGGTCGCCCACCTTCATCGCCTCGTCGACGTCGTGCGTGACGAACACGACCGTCTTCCGCAGCTCCCGTTGCAGGCGCAGGAACTCGTCCTGGAGCCGCGCCCGCACGATCGGGTCGATGGCGCCGAACGGCTCGTCCATCAGCATCAGGGACGGGTTCGCGGCAAGCGCCCGGGCCAGCCCCACGCGCTGGCGCTCACCGCCCGAGAGCTGAGCGGGGAAGCGTTTCGCGTAGGACGGGTCGAGCCCGACGAGCTCGAGCAGCTCGGCGGAGCGCGCCTTGATCCACGAGCGCGGCCGGCCGAGCAGCTTCGGCACCGTCCCGATGTTCGCCTCCACGGTCATGTGCGGGAAGAGACCGACCTGCTGGATGACGTAGCCGATCCCGCGGCGCAGCTCCGTGAGGTCGTGATCCTGGATGGACGTGCCGTCGATCCGGATGTCCCCGCTCGTGAGCGGGATCAGCCGGTTGACGAGCTTGAGCGCAGTCGTCTTTCCGCCGCCGGACGGCCCCACCAGAACGCAGATCTCCCCCGCCGGCACGGTGAGCGAGAGGTGGTCGACCGCCGCGCCGTCGCGGCCGGGATAGACCTTCGTCGCCTCGTCGAAGACGAGCTCGGCCGCCTCGGTCGGCATGGTGGGATCTTCTACGAGATCAGGGTCTCGAGGCCGACCGTCAGCCCCGGCGGCAGCTCGTCGAGCTTCTCGAGCGCGAGGAGGACGCCGTCCCCGAAGGATTCGCGGCCGGTGGTGTCGTGCCGGATCGTGAGGAGCTGACCCTCGCCACCGAAGATCACCGCCTGATGCGCGACGAGCCCGGGGAGCCGCACGGAATGGATCGCCGTGCCCTCTCCGATCAGGATCGCCGTGGCCTTTGCCGTCCCGGACGGGGCGTCCTGCTTCGCCTCGTTGTGCAGCTCGACGATCTCCGCGCGCGGAAAATGCGCGGCTGCCTCGTGCGCGAAGCGCATCATCAGGACCGCGCCGATGGAGAAGTTCGGCGCGACGAAGAGACGCAGCCCCTTCTCCGCCGCCAGCTTGCCGAGCTCGCCCGGTTCCCAGCCGGTCGTGCCGACGACACAGGAGACGCCCTGCTCGAGCGCCGCGCGGACGTTGGTCGGAGCCGCGCCCGGCGTCGTGAAGTCGACGGCCGCGTCGCAGCCGCCGACGTCGGGTTCGTCGCCGAGCTCGATGCCGCGCACCTCGTGTCCCGCAGCCTCGAGCCGCCGCACGACCGCGCTTCCGGCCTTTCCCTCCGCACCGAAGAACGCGACCTTCACGCCGCGGCACCAGGCGACGCCGCAGGCGTCGCGGTCTTCGGCCGGGCGTCGCCGGCTCGGCCGGCGACGCTTCCAGCCTCCGCGACGAGGCTCGCGCTCGCGCGCCCGACCGCCGCGCGGAAATGCCCCTCGTCCGGCCCGACACCAGCAGCAGCGAGCCGCTCGGGCGGCAGCAACACGGACGCAAGCTCCGCGAGCTCGTCCGTGTCGACGGCGTCGATCTCCGCGATCACGCGCTCGAGGGTGAGGAGCTCGGTGTCGGTCACGAGCGACTTCCCCAGCCGGCTCATGCGGTTGGAGGTCGACTCGAGCGAGAGGACGATGCGCCCCTTGAGGCTCTCTTTCGCGCGCTCGAGCTCGCCCTTTCGCAGCCTGCCGGCCGCGATCTCGCCGATCTGCTCGACGCAGATCTCCACGCACGGCCCGAGGTTCTCCTCGCGCGTGCCGACATACACGCCGAGCACGCCGGTGTCCGTGTACTGCGCACCGAAGCTGTAGACGGCGTACGCCATGCCGCGTTTTTCCCGGATCTCCTGGAACAGCCGCGACGACGCCGAGCCACCGAGGATCGCGTCGAGCAGGGAGGCGGCGAAGCGGCGCCGGTCAGAGCGCGAGATCCCGGTCGCGCCGAGACAGAGGTGGTACTGCTCCGTCTCCTTGCGCTGGAAGCGCAGCCCCGGGCCGGGCAGCTGCGCGAGCGGCCGGCGGACGCGAGTGCCCGCGCGGGCGGGAGCGCCGGCGCGGCGCTCGCTGCGCTGCAGGAGCGCGACGAGCCGGTCGTGCTCGATGTTCCCGGCCGCAGCGACGACGACGTTCCCCGGCGCGTACGCCGTCCGGTGGTAGCCGGCGAGTGCCCGGCGGCTGACGGTCGAGATGACCTCGGCCGTCCCGATCACCGGCCGACCGAGCGGATGGTCGGCGAAGACCGCCGCCGAGAAGAGATCGTGCACGAGCTCCTGCGGCGTGTCCTCGTACATCGCGATCTCCTCGAGCACGACCTCGCGCTCCTGGTCGACCTCGGCGAACGACGGCGCGAAGACCATGTCCGTCATCACCTCGAGCGCCCGCTCCACGTGCTTGTCGGGCACGCGGCCGTAGACGACGGTGTTCTCGCGCGAGGTCGCGGCATTGAGCTCGGCGCCCATGGCGTCGAAGGTCTCCGCGATCTCCTGCGCGTCGAAGCGGCGCGAGCCCTTGAAGAGCAGGTGCTCGATGAAGTGCGAGACGCCGGCGCGGTCGTGGCGCTCGTCGCGCGAGCCGACGTCGATCCAGAAGCCCAGCGCGACCGAGCGCACGCTTGCCACGCGCTCCGAGATGACGCGCTCGCCGCTGTCGAGCTCGCTCAGCACGACCTTCTGCACCGTTCCGCTCCGGCGCCGGCTAAGCCGCCGCCTCCGCTCCCTTCCGTGCTCCGTCGAGCCTACGCACGGCACGATGGTAGGCGAGCGGTCAGGCGCGCGCGACGAAGCGGAGCACCATCCCGTTCCGCTTCGCTTCGTACTGCGCCTCGTCGGCGAGGCGGAAGAGCGTCTGCGCATCGTCCGCGTCCTCGGGGCAGGAGGCGCAGCCGAAGCTCGCGCTCAGCTCGGCGAGCCACGGCTTGCCGTCCGCTGCGAGCCCGTCGAGCAGCGTCCGCACGCGCTCCACGACGCGCCGTGCGTCTTCCTCGGTCGCCTCGGCGAGGATGACCGCGAACTCGTCGCCGCCGATGCGGAACGCATCGTCCGGCTTCCGCAGCGACTCGGCGAGCACCGTTGCGAACGCGACGAGCGCCTCGTCGCCCACGGCATGTCCGTGGCGGTCGTTGAGCTGCTTGAAGTCGTCGAGGTCGGCGAAGACGAGGCCGAACGACCGGCCGTAGCGCCGTGCCCGGGCGACCTCGCCCTCGAGACGGGTCACGAAGGCGCGGCGGTTGAGGAGGCGCGTGAGTGGATCGTGGTCGGCGAGGAACCGCAGCTCGCCGAGATGCCTGCCCGAGACGAGCGCGGCCGCGGCGTCGTTCGCGAAGATCCGCAGCGCCTGCAGGCGGTCGGCCGACGGCAGCAGCCGGTCGCTCGGGTTGTCGACCCAGATCATCCCGAGCAGCCCTCGCTTCCCGTCGTGGAGCGGGACGATCAGCGAGTGCCGGTTCCACGCCCAGGGGCCGTGCCCGTTGAGCTGAGACGGGTAGACCTCGACGTCGCGCGAGAGGCGCGCGGCGACATCCTCGTGGCTGAGCAGGTAACAGCCTTCCCGCAGGAACTCGTCGTCCAGCAGGGGCTCGATCTGGGCGATCGTGACGTGCTCGCGCCGGCGCAGCTCATCGAGGTCCCAGCCGGCGGTCGCCTGCGGCACGACGGCCCCGGTCGCCGGGTCGACGAGCGCGGCGCAGACGTTGCTGAAGTCGAGCGCGTCCCGGATCCCGGTGCACACGCGGCGCAGGATCTCGGGATGCGACGTCTCCCCCGTGATCCGCGAGGAGACCGCGAGCAGCTCCTCGAGCGAGCGCTGATGCCGCGCCGACGCCGCCGCTTCCTGCTGCGCTTCGAGCGCGAGCGCCGCGTGGTCGGTGAGCGCGACGAGCACGTCGAGCTCGTCGTCGGTCGGCCGCAGGCCGCTGACCGGCTCGTCGACGGAGATGATCCCGAGCAGGCTCCCCTGCTGGTCGCGCATCGCGACGAACAGCGCGTCCTCGGGATCCCAGGCGCCGGGATCCGACGCATGCTCCCCGGCGGGCACGTAGCTCGGTGCGAGCGTGTCCCAGTCGACCGAGCCGCGCGGGATCACGTAGGCGCCGCGGCGCTCGAAGCGCTCGGCCAGGAGGACGCTCCACTCCTCGCCGGGCAGCGTGGTGCCGAGCAGCATCGCGCGCGCGTCCTCGTTGCCGTAGACCGTGCACACCTCGAAGTCGTCCCAGGCCTGCCGGTAGAGGTTGACGGCGACGGTGCCGTACCCGAGCGACTCGCCGATCGTGCGCGCGACGGCGTCAAGCAGCGCGGGGAGATCCTCACGCGCCCGCAGAAGACGGGTTACCTCGACGAGGCCCCGCAGCGGTGAGATGGTCGGAAGGCTCACGTATTGGACTCGTCCGTGTCATCGGCACGAGTCCTACACAGAATGAGCCGAATTCGGGTCGAAAACACTGACCCGAACGGGTGAATCGGGAGAGGGAGCGGAGGCGACCGAAGACCGGCCGCCTCCCCGCACCTCGCGCTATTCGTCGTCGCGGCGCGGCCCGCGGCCGCGGCCGCCGCCGCGTCCGCCGCGGCGGTCGCCGCGCGGGCGGTCCTCCTCCGGAGGCCGAGGCGGGGCGTTCTTCGCCCGCTCGATCAGCTCCTCCGGCTGGACGAGGCCGCCGTTCTCGTGCTTCGCGACGAGCTTGAGGCCGATCCGGCCGCGGGCCTTGTCGACCTCCTGCACGACGACGTCGACGACGTCGCCGCGGCTCATCACGTCCTCGATGTGCGCGACCCGGCCGGGCCCGACGTTCGAGACGTGCAGCAGCCCGTCGGTGCCCTTCTTCAGCTCGACGAAGGCGCCGAACTGCGTCGTCTTGACGACTTTGCCCGTGAAGGTGTCTCCCACCTCGGGCTCCTTCGTCAGCGACTCGATGGCGGCGACGGCCGCGTTGGCCTTCGTGCCCTCGGTGGCGTAGATGAGGATCGTGCCGTCCTCCTCGATGTCGATCTGCACCTCGTAGTCGGACTCGAGGCCGCGGATCGTCTCGCCGCCCTTGCCGATGACCATGCCGATCTTCTCCTGGTCGATCTTGATCGTCGTGATCCGCGGCGCGTTGTCGGCGAGCTCCGAGCGCGACTCCGGGATGACGTCGAGCATCTTCTCGAGGATGAACTCACGCGCCCGCTTCGCCTGCTCGAGCGCGTCTCGCATGATCTGCTGCGTGACGCCCGTGATCTTGATGTCCATCTGGAGCGCGGTGATCCCGTTACGGGAGCCGGCGACCTTGAAGTCCATGTCGCCCAGGTGGTCCTCCGCGCCCTGGATGTCGGTGAGGATGACGTAGTCGTCGCCCTCCTTCACGAGGCCCATCGCGATGCCGGAGACGGGCGCCTTGATCGGCACGCCGGCGTCCATGAGCGACAGCGTCGAGCCGCAGACCGAGCCCATCGACGACGAGCCGTTGGACTCGAGCGTCTCCGAGACGATCCGGATCGTGTACGGGAACTCGTCGGGGCTCGGGATGACCGCCTCGAGCGCCCGCTGCGCGAGCGCACCGTGGCCGATGTCACGCCGCTTCGGGCCCCGCATGAAACCCGTCTCCCCGACCGAGTAGGGCGGGAAGTTGTAGTGGTGCATGTAGCGGCGCTCCTCCTCGAGGGAGAGGTCGTCGATCCGCTGCCCCTCCTTCGCGGTGCCGAGCGTGAGCGACGAGAGGATCTGCGTCTGGCCGCGCGTGAACAGCCCCGAGCCGTGCGCGCGCGGGTTGACCCCGACCTCGATGTCGATCGGGCGAACCTCCTCCGCGCCGCGGCCGTCGGGCCGCCGCTTGTCGACGGCGATCTTCTGCCGCACCATGTCCTTGTAGATCGACTCGCACGCTTTCTTCACGTACGAGCGGGTCTGCGAGTCCTTGACGGCGGGCATCGCCTCGCCGGTCTCGGGGTCGACCGAGGCGCCTCCGACCGGGAACGGCAGCTCGACCTCCTCGACGATCCGGTCGAAGAGCAACTGCCGCTTCGCCGACTTCAGGGCCTTCGAGTCCTGCTCCGCGTCGGTCAGGGCCTTCAGGTCGTCACCGAACTGCTCGCGCACCGGACCTTCGACCGCGACGGAGCGCTGCTTCTCGAGCAGCATCGCGAGCGCCGAGCGCACCTGCACCTGGCGCTGGATGTCCTCGTCGGTCGACTCCATCGTGATCGCCGGGGACAGCTGGGCGACGAGCTCGTCGACGTATGCCGACGACTCGCGAATGCCGACCTGCTGGATCCGCTCCCAGATGCCGTGGCCCTGGTCGCGCTCGAACTCTGCGACGAGCTCGAGGTCGAGCCACTTCGGCTTGCCGGCCTGGCGGCGAAGCTCTTCCTGCGCCTCGCACAGCTTGATGATCTCGGCGTGCGCGAGCTCGAGCGCCTCGAGGATCCGCTCCTCGGGGATCTCGCTCGCCCCGGCCTCGACCATCGTCAGGCCGTCCTTCGTGCCGACGACGATCAGGTCGAGGTTGGAGTCGTCCTCGCTCTCCCTGAGCGTCGGGTTGACGACGAGCTGGCCCTCGATCTGGCCGACGCGGACGGCGCCCACCGGGCCGAGGAACGGCAACGGCGAGAGCATCAGCGCGGCCGAGGCACCGTTGATGCAGAGGATGTCGTGGGCCGTGACCATGTCCGCGCTGAGGACGGTGCAGATCACCTGCACCTCGTTGCGGAAGCCCTTCGGCCACAGCGGCCGGATGGGCCGGTCGATCATCCGTGCGGTGAGGATGGCGCGCTCGGTCGGGCGCCCCTCCCGCTTGAAGAAGCCGCCCGGGATCTTCCCGGCGGCGTACATCCGCTCCTCGACGTCGACGGTGAGCGGGAAGAAGTCTGCGCCCTCGCGCGCCTCGGCGCGCCCCTGGGCCGTGGCGAGCACCATCGTCTCGCCTCCGCGGACGACGACTGCGCCGTCCGCCTGCTTCGCGAGGTGGCCGGTCTCGAAGCTGATCTCCTGGTCCCCGATCTGAACGGAGATCTGCGCCCGGCTCTCGGTCGCGATACTCATCAATTGTCCTCCACTCTGCTTGTGGAGGGCGGGAGCTCGAGCCAGTCCATTCAGGTGGGCTCGCTCGAACTTCCACCCTCCGTGTTCTTGGGAGCTAGCGGCGCAGGCCGAGCTCCTTGATGAGGGCGCGGTAGCCCTCGAGGTCGTGCTTCTGCAAGTAGTTCAGGAAGCGGCGGCGCCGCCCGACGAGCTTGAGCAGCCCACGCCGCGAGTAATGGTCGTGCTTGTGGGTGCGCAGATGCTCCGTCAGCTCGTTGATCCGCTGCGTCAGCATCGCGATCTGCACCTGCGGCGACCCGGTGTCGGCCGAAGTGCGGCCGTGCTTGTCGATGATCTCCTGCTTTGCTTCCTTGGTCAGGGCCACGCCCTCTCCTTTCCCTTTCGTCTCCCTGGGCTCCGCCCGCGGCGCCAAGGACGCACGCGCGAGCCGGGCCTGGGTCGCGGGGTAGGGTAGCGGAAACCGGCATGGCGAGCGCGATTCCGCAGAAACGGTTGGCCGAGATCGTGCGAGAGGCACGCTCGCGCACGGGCATCCCGGCCGTCACGGCAGGGCTTCTCGTCGACGGGACGGTCGAGTTCGCCGCGGACGGACCGGTGGACGTGGGCACCCCGTTCCGGGTCGCGTCGATCACGAAGTGGTTCACGGCGTCGCTCTCGGCGTTGTGTCTCGATCTCGGCGAGCCCGGGCCGCGGGCGTGGCTCTCCCACACCGCCGGGTTCCGACCGGAGTCGGCCGAGCCTCTGCCCGAGCTGTGCCGCGGCCTCTGGTCGTACTCGAACGCCGGCTACTGGGCGGCCGGCGACGCGTGCGCAGCCGCGACCGGACTGTCGTTCTCGGACGCGATGCGCGAGCGGATCCTCGAGCCGCTTGGGCTGGAGCACACGGGCTTCGAGCAGCCGGCAGGAGCCGCGCCGGGTCACGTCCAGGACGGCGAAACGGGTCACCGGCGGGCCGAGTCGGCCGATTACCCCGTGGGGCGGCGCCCGTCGGGCGGGCTCTGGTCGACGGTCGAAGACCTCCTGCGCTTCGCTGCTCATCAGCTCGGCGGTGCGGGGCCGCTCTCCGAGAGCCGACTCGCGTCGTTGCGGGAGCCGCAGGCCGAGGCGCTCGGCGCCCGCTACTGCCTCGGCTGCTGGAGGCGAGAGCTCGAAGGCGGCCGGACGGCGTTCGACCACGAGGGGTCGGTCGGCGGTTACCAGTCGCTCCTCCTCGTCGTTCCCGAGGAGCGGGCGGCGCTTGCCGTGCTCACGAACAGCTGGCGCGGCAGCGGCCTCATCCGGCGGGTCGTCCGCGAGCTGGGTCTCGTCCCGCGATCCGAGCCGGTCTTCGCGACCGCGGATGTCCAGGTGCGGCCCCCTGTCCGCTACGAGCTCGACGGCGCGGAGGCGGTGGTCCAGCGGAGACTCAGCCTGTTCGTCGCCGAAGCGGAGACCGACCCGGTCACCGGAACGCGGATCGAGCGCGCGCCGTATCAGGTCGATCCGCTGGGCGGAGCCGTCTACGGCTTCGCGGGCGGCCTGCTCATGAGCCACCGGATCGACTTCCCGCGAGACGGGGTGGCCAGGGTCGGCTGGCTCGCCCTCCCCCACGCCGACTCCTGACGCTGATTCAGCCGGGCCGGACGGCGGTGCGTGTCCGCTCCACGTCGTCACCGATGGCGCCCACGAGTTCTTCGAGCGAGTCGAACCGGCGCTGCTCACGCAGCGGTGCCCAGAGCTCCACGACGAGCCGGTCGCCGTAGAGATCGCCGTCGAATTCGAGCAGATGCGCCTCGACGCGGCGCTCGGCCCCGTCGAAGTGCGGGTTCGTCCCGATCGAGACGGCCGTGCGCCGGTCCCGGGCCCAGCCGGCATACACGCCGTCCGGCGGAACGAGCAGGCTCGTGGGAACGTCGAGGTTCGCCGTCGGAAATCCCAGCTTCCGTCCACGGCCGTCGCCACGCACGACGATGCCCTCCACCTCCGGCGGTCGGCCGAGCAGCCCGGCCGCCCGCTCGGTCTCGCCCGCGTGGACGAGCTGTCGGATCCGGCTCGAGGAGACGTTCTCCACGAGCGGCACCCGCCGCACGTCGAAGCCGAGCCGCTCGAGCAGTCCGAGATCGCCCTCGCGCCCGCGGCCGAAGCGGAACGTCTCCCCCGCGGCGACGGTCTTGGCGCCGATCCCGCGCAGGATCCTCTCGGCGAATTCGGCCGCCGAGAGGCCCGCCAGACGCTCGTCGAAGGGCAGCACGAGCACGTCTTCCACTCCGGCCGCGTCCAGGAGCTCGAGCCGCCGCTCGAGCGTCGCCAGCAGCTCGACCTGTCCACCGAGCACGGCCCGTGGATGCGGATCGAAGGTCACCACCGCCGCCCGTAGCCCGGCCTTCCGCGCAGCCTCGATCACGCGGAGATGACCACGGTGGACGCCGTCGAAGGTCCCGATCGCGACGCCGCGCCTCGCGTCTGGCAGCTCGTCGGGGTCGCGGGCGACGTTCACGCGCCGGCCGTGCGGGCCGCCCCGACACGCTCGAGCACATCGGCCTCCGCCAGGAGCCGCTCGGACGTGAACGACTCCGGCGAGACGGCATCGTCGACGGAGAACGGCCCGACCTCCGTCCGTCGCAGCGACACGCAGTGCCCGCCGAGCGCGGCCGCGACCGAGCGGATGTAGGTGCCGGAGCTGACGCGGATGTCGAGGGTCACCCTCTCGCCCGTATACGCGATGACGTCGAGCGCGTGCACGGTCGAGCGACGCATCGGCATCTCCACCTCGACGCCGCGCCGCGCGAGCTTGTACGCGCGCTCACCGCCGATCTTTACCGCGGAGGCGGCCGGGATCGGCAGCTCGACCTCGCCTCGGAGGCCCTCGAGGAGCGCCTCGAGCGCTCCCTCGGAGGGCGGCTCGTGTCGCTCGACCTCCTCCCCCTCGGGATCGCCGGTCGACGTGAGCGAGGTGAGATCGACCTCGGTGAGGTAGCGCTTGTCCAGTCCGACCAGCCACGGAGTGAGCTTAGTTGCCCTACCGGACAACAGCAGGAGAAGCCCCGTCGCGAACGGGTCCAGCGTCCCTGCGTGCCCGGTCCGCGCGCCGGTAAGGCGCCGGATCTGCGCGACGACGGCGAACGACGACGGGCCGCTCGGCTTGTCGACGAGCGCGACGCCGGCGGGCTCAAGCGCGCGTGGCGGCACGTTGCTCGAGAAAGCCCAGCCGGATCTGGTCGACGATCTCCTCCAGCGGCAGGTCGGTTGAGAAGCCGGCGGCCTGGCGGTGGCCGCCTCCTCCGAAGCGCCGGGCGATCGCCGAGACGTCGAGCTCGTCGATGCTCGAGCGCAGCGAGCCCTTGTGCGCGTAAGCGGCGCCGTTCGGCTGCTCGCGGATCAGCACGGCGAGCTCGGCACCTTCGACGGCGCGCAGGTAGTCGATGATCCCCTCGGAGTACGGCTCGGCCGCCCCGGCCTCGGCGAAGTCGGCGCGCACGAGATGCGAGACGACGATCCGGCCGCCCTCGAGCACCTCGGCGCGATCGAGCGCGCGCGCGAGGAGCTTGAGCTTCGCGAACTCGACCGACTCGTAGACCTGCTGGAACACCGCGTGGATGTCCGCTCCGGCGTCGACGAGCTCGGCCGCGAGCCGAAGCGCCTTCGGCGTCGTGTTCGCGTACTGAAAGCGGCCCGTGTCGGTGACGAGCGCGATGTACAGGGGCTCGGCGAGCTCGGGCGTCAGCTCGATCCCGAGCTCCGCGAACAGGTCGCGCAGCACTTCTCCCGTCGACGAGGCGTCGGCGACGATGAGGTTGAGGTCGCCGAAGCGGGTGTTGTCGTGGTGGTGGTCGACGTCGAGGACGAGCGGCGCGGCCGCGGCGACGGCGTCGTCGCCGATCCGCTCCGCCTTCGCGCAGTCGACCGCGAAGAGCACCCGCTCGGACGCGTCCGCCGGCCGCTCGCGCACGAGGTCGTCGAGCGGCATGAAGGCGTATTCGCGCGGCAGCGGCGTCTGGCCCGGGAGATACATCAGGGCGTCCTTGCCGAGCTTCCGCAGTGCGAGCGTGGCGGCGAGCAACGACCCCAGGGCGTCGCCGTCCGGGTTCTCGTGCGTGACCACGAGGAAGCGGTCATGCTCCCGCAGGGCGTCCGCGATCGCCTTCAGCTCAGTCGTCTGCGTCATCGTCGTCCGGCGCGAGCTCGTCGATCAGCCTCGTCATTCGCACGCCGCGCTCGACCGTCGGATCGTACTCGAAGGTCAATTGGGGGGTTCGCTTCATTCGCAGCTCGCGCGCGAGGCGCGACTGCAGGACGCCGTGGGCCGCCTCGAGCCCGACGAGCGTCTCCTTCCGCTTGCGGTTGGAGCCGAGGACGCTCACGTAGACCGTCGCGTGGTGCAGGCCCGGAGCGGTGTCGACACCGGTCACCGTCGTGAGGCCGATCCGGGGGTCCTTGAGCTCCGGCAGGGCCTCCGCCAACACGTGTTTCACCGACTCGTTCACGCGGCGCATCCGTTCGCTCATGACGGAGCAGGCTAGTGGCACTACCGAATCACGTCGAGCACGAGCGGTCTTGGCTGCGGCTCGTCGCCGATCTCGTACGCGGCGAGGAGCCGGGCCTCGGCGGCGGCCGCGGCCGCCTCGTCCCGTGCGTGGATCTCGGCGAGAGCCTCGCCACGCTCCACGGGATCGCCGCGCTTGGCGAGGCAGAGGATCCCGACGGCGTGGTCGATCGGCTCTCCGGCGACCTCCCGCCCTGCGCCGAGCTCCATCGCCGTGATCGCGACCTCGCGCGCCCCGAGCTCGCGGACGTACCCGCTCGCCGGCGCCGGCACCGGACGCACGACTCGCGCGGTGGGCAAACGAGCCGGATCGGGGTCCCCGCCTTGAGCGCGTATCCACCGGTCGTACGTTGCGAGCGCCGAACCGTCGTCGAGCACGGCACCCGCCCGACGCCTGCCCTCGGCCTCGTCCACGCCGAGATCCGAGAGGGCAAGGAGCTGCGCGGCCGCGTCGACGACGAGCTCGCGAAAGTCCGCGGGGCCGCGACCGCTCACCGTCTCCCACGCTTCGCGCACCTCGAGCGCGTTCCCAACTGCGCGGCCGAGCGGCTGATCCATGTCCGTCAGCACGCAGACGACGTCCATCCCCGCCTGCTCGCCCAGCTCCCGCATCTCCCGGGCGAGCTCCCGCGCATCCTCGACGCTCCGCATGAACGCTCCCTCGCCGACCTTGACGTCGAGCACGACCGCGCTCGCGCCCGCGGCGATCTTCTTCGACATGATGCTGGACGCGATGAGCGAGACCTGGTCGATCGTCGCCGTCACGTCCCGCAGCGCGTAGAGCTTCTTGTCGGCCGGCACGAGGTCGGCGGTCTGCCCCGCAACCGCGATCCCGATCTCCCGAGTCTGTTCGACGAGCTCGTCCGTCGAGAGCTCGACGCGGAAGCCGGGGATCGACTCGAGCTTGTCGAGCGTCCCGCCGGTGTGGCCGAGGCCACGGCCGCTCATCTTCCCGAACGGGACGCCGCAGGCGGCGACGACCGGGCCGACCGCGATCGTGATCTTGTCGCCGACGCCGCCTGTCGAATGCTTGTCGACGACGCGGCGCCCCAGCCGCGCGGCGAGGTCGACGCGGTCGCCGCTCGCAACCATC
>DASSZE010000072.1:0-14749 GCA_035713675.1 Gaiellaceae bacterium
TTCGAGTCGTCGTGGTGAAGGCGAGAGCGCGACGGATGCTGGTCGCCGGAGGCGGCACGGCATTTGCTCTCGGCCTATCGCACCGGACGCGAGTTCTCGCAAGCGCCGGGACCATGCAGGCCGGGGAGGAGATCGACACGACGGTGGATCTCTCACACGGCCAGGCCCTCAGTACGACAGTGCAGGCGAACGGTGAGGCTCCGATGATCGCGTTCTCGGGAGTGGTGACAGCGATCGACTCGACCAGCATCACTCTCGCCAGCGACGGACTCACCACGGTGGTCCAATTGCCGGCCGGTGTTGTGCTGCCCCCAATAGTCCAGGTCGGAAGCGAGGTGGAGGTCCTGGCTTCGATCTCCGGATCGACCCTCACCCTGGCGACGATCAAGCTCGATGACGAGTCGTCGCAGGACAATGGCGGCAGCAGCGTCAGCGACCAGGGACAGGTGGAGGCAGAAGGCTTCGTCACAGGGCTCGACTCCGGCTCGATCACGATCCAGCCCGGTGACAACGCCAGCCCGGTCACCTTCGCAATCCCGGCCGGCTTCGCGCCACCGGCCGGCCTAGCCCTGGGCAGCGTCGTCGAGGCCAGAGGCGAAATGGCGAACGGCGCTCTCACCCTGACCAGGCTCGAGCTCAAGACCGGAGGCGGCGATCAAGCAGAACTCGAGGCCGAAGGCGCAGTGACCGCGCTCGACTCGGGCTCGATCACCATCCAGACCACCGGCGACGGAGGCAGTGGAAGCCAGATCACGTTCGCGATCCCGGCCGGCTTCACCCTCCCCAACGGCCTCGCAGTCGGCTCGACTGTCGACGCCAAGGGGACGATGGTCGGCGGAGTCGCCACGCTGGCCGAGATCGAGATCCAGAACGAGGGCGGGAGCTGAGGCCCACCAGCCACCACCCGGAGTGGAGTCGGCGCCGACCTCGGTCGGCGCCGATCCCCTGCGTCTCGGATGTCAGGAGCTGACGATCAGCCCCTCGTGCTGAAAACCCAGGCAGGACCGCCGCGCCAATCCGTTGTCCTCTCCAAGGCGTAGGACTGGACGTCAACGGAACGGGGGTGAATCTCTTGCAGGTCAGGTTCACAGGGGCGCGCAGATACCAGGCGCTGCCACTAGGAATTGCTCTGGGGCTGGCCGGATTTCTCGCGACTGGTGCGATCGCCCAGCCTTCGGCTACGGCCGGCTGTGCTGCGAGCGGGCACGCGATCGCGCTCTGCAGCACGAATCTCGGGCGCGTGCTCGTCAACTCGAAGGGACACACGCTCTACCTGTTCAAGAAGGACAAAGGAGGCAAGAGCAGCTGCTACGGGAGTTGTGCGACCTTCTGGCCGCCGCTACTCAAGCGCGGAACGGTGACGCTCGGGCCGGGCCTCAAGAAGTCTCTACTCGGCACCACCCGGCGTCGCAACGGCACGCGACAGCTCACCTACAACAAGCACCCGCTCTACACCTACAAGCTCGATACGCGGGCCGGGCAGACCGCCGGCCAGGGTGTAAACGGCTTCGGCGCCAAGTGGTGGGCACTATCCGCCGGCGGGAACGCGGTCACCAAGACCACCTCGGCAACCACCGGAACGGCCACAACGCCGACCTACTCGACGACCAGCCGCTACTAAGAGGCTGACCGGTAGCCGCGCTCGGCCGGCGTCGGGCGCGGCTACATCGCTTCCTGCGTGCCCGAGCTTGCCGCAGCGTTGCCCGGGCTCGACCGCTGCAGGAACCGCGAGGGCCGGATGGACGAGAATCCGCCGGTGGACGTTCGGCGTAGTGCGAGACGACTACGTTCATGAGAGAGGCGCGTCAACACGACGGCCGCGTGGCCGAAGAGGACAGAGTCGCCCGGGCCTTCTGGCTTCGCGAGCCGGGTTGCGGCGAGATCCGCGTGGTCGGGCTCCCCGAGCCGGGCCCCGGGGAGGTCTTGGTGCGCACGCTGCGGTCCGGGATCAGCCGGGGCACGGAGACCCTCGTGTTTCGTGGTGGCGTTCCCCCGGAGCAGGGTGCGCGGATGCGGGCGCCGTTCCAGGACGGCGAGTTCCCCGGCCCGGTCAAGTACGGCTACCTCAATGTCGGGGGCGTGGAGGAGGGCCCCGCCGAGTTACGTGGTCGCACGGTGTTCTGCCTCTACCCGCACCAGACCGCCTACGTCGTTCCTGCCGCCGCGGTCTCCGTCGTGCCCGAGGATGTCCCGCCTGCCCGGGCTGTGCTCGCCGGGACGATCGAGACGGCCATCAATGCGCTGTGGGACGCCGCTCCCGCCGTCGGCGATCGTGCGGCCGTTGTGGGAGGGGGGATGGTCGGCTGCTGCGTCGCGCGTCTGCTGAGCCGCTATCCGGGGATGCGCGTCACTCTCGTCGACGTGGATTCCGGTCGCGGCGCTGTGGCCGCGGCCCTGGGTGTCGACTTCGCCTTGCCGGACGACGCACCGGAGGATCTCGACCTCGTCGTCCACACGAGTGCCACGTCGGCGGGTCTTCAGCGATCGCTCGACCTACTCGCGCCAGAGGGCACGGTGATCGATCTCAGCTGGTACGGGGACACCGAGGTCCGGCTCTCGCTCGGAGGCGCGTTCCATGATCGCCGCCTCGCGATCCGCTCGAGCCAGGTCGGTGCCATCTCTCCGGCCCGCGCGTCTCGCCGGACGATGCCCGATCGCCTCGCGCTCGCCCTCGAGCTGCTTCGCGACCCGGCCTTCGACGCGCTCCTCAGCGGCGAGTCTCACTTCGACGAGCTGCCGGAAGTGATGGCCCGTTTGGCCGATGGAAGCCTGCCGGCGCTGTGTCACACGATCAGGTACGCCGAGGGATAGAGCCGTGTTCAGCGTGACCGTCCGCGATCACATGTCGATCGCCCACAGCCTTCGCGGCGAGGTCTTCGGTCCTGCGCAGCGGCTGCACGGAGCGACGTACGTCGTCGAGGCGACCTTCCGGCGAGCGGAGCTCGACGCCGACGGCGTCGTCGTGGACATCGGCCGCGCGGGCGACAAGCTGCGCGCCGTGCTCGCGGAACTCGACTACCGAAACCTCGACGACGAACCGAACCTCGCCGGCGTGAACACGACCACGGAGACGCTCGCCCGCCTGATCGCCGATCGACTCGCGGAGCTCGCCCGTGCCGGTGTCCTGGGGGACGGTGCACGGAGGCTCGACGAGCTCGCCGTCACGCTCCACGAGTCGCCGGTCGCCTCTGCTTCCTATGAGCGTGCCCTGTGAGCGCCGTCGAGTTCATCGTCCCAGCGGGAATCGACGATCCGACCCGCCCGAGTGGGGGCAACGTGTACGACCGGAGGATCGCTCGCGGCCTCGCGGCGGCGGGCTGGCCGGTGCGCGTCGAAGAAGTTCCCGGAACCTGGCCATCGCCCGACGCACGGGCATTCGGGGCCCTTGCGGCCGCTGTTGGCGGGATCCCGGACGGCGCGGTCGTCTTGATCGACGGGCTGGTGGCATCGCCCGCGCCGGAGGTGTTGCGCGCCGAGTCGGGACGAGTGCGGCTCGTCGTGCTCGTACACATGCCGCTGGGGCACGCCAGCACGGACTTCGGCGCACGAGCGCGAGAAGAAGCTGCTCTCTCGGAGGCTGAGGCGGTCGTCACGACCAGCGCCTGGGCTCGGCGTACGCTGCTGGATCTCTACTCGCTGCCGAGCGAGCGGGTATCCGTTGCCGAGCCCGGTGTCGACCATGCCGCTCTCGCGCCGGCCACGGACACCGCTGGCGAGCTGCTCGCCGTCGCCGCCGTGATCCCCGGCAAGGGACACGACGTCCTACTCGAGGCGCTTGCGCCGCTGGCCCGTCTGGCCTGGCGATGTCAGTGCGTTGGCAGCCTGGAACGCGATCCGGCGTTCGTACACCGCCTGCGCCGCCGTGCCCTCGAGGCAGGAATGAATGGCCGCGTGCGCTTCTCGGGCCCGCAGACCGGAGCCGAACTCGCCCGCAGCTACGCGGCGGCGGACGTTCTCGTTCTTCCTTCGCGCGCGGAGACGTACGGGATGGTCATTGCCGAGGCGCTCGCCCGCGGACTGCCGGTCGTGGCCACCGACGTCGGTGGTGTCCCGGAGGCTCTGGGACACGGTTTGGACGGAACCCGACCGGGCTTGCTCGTTCCTGCCGGCGACCCTGCTGCTCTCCGCGGCGCCCTTCGGGCCTGGCTCGAGGACGCCGAGCTGCGCCGGCGACTGCGTGCCGCGGCACGCGAGCGCCGCACGTCGCTCTCGGATTGGTCGACGACCTCCTCGGCCGTCGCCGCTGCCCTTCAGAGGGCGGCCCGATGACCGTCGACGTGATTCGCGTGAGTTCGGACTGGCTGGATCAGCGGGAAGCTGCGGACGGCGCGGCCCGCTCCCGGGAGCTCGTAGACGAGCTCCGTCGCCACCCACCGGCCGACGGCTGGTTGATCCACGATCTCGGCTCTGGCAGCGGGTCGATGGGAAGATGGCTCGCGCCGCTCTTGCCTGGGTCGCAGCGCTGGGTCTTGCACGACCGGGACTCAGACCTCTTGAGCCGAGCCGCGGTAGACGTGCCGGGGCCGGCCGCCGACGGGGCAGAGGTCACAGTCGAGACTCGCGTCTCCAACGTCGCGCAGCTCGAGCCCGAAGACCTTGCCGGGGCGACCCTCGTCGCCGCCTCTGCCTTGCTCGACCTGTTGACGCGGGAGGAATTGGAGCGGCTGATTCGCGCCTGCGCGGGTGTTGGCTGCCCGGTGCTGTTCGCCTTGTCTGTCACGGGCCGTGTTCGGCTTCTTCCGCCGGACGCGCTCGACGGTCGAATCGCCCTCGCGTTCAACGCGCACCAGCGGCGCTTGACGCTACGCGGGCACTTGCTCGGTCCGGACGCGGTCGACGCAGCAGTCGAGGGTTTCCGGCGGCTGGGTGCCGAGGTCGTCGTCAACCCCAGCCCCTGGCGGCTGGGCGGCTCCGAGAGTGAACTCCTCGACGAGTGGTTCTGCGGCTGGGTCGAAGCGGCCTGCGAGCAAGAACCGGCGCTGATGCCGGAGGTCGATTCGTATCGCCGCCGGCGTCTGAGAGAGGCGGCTGCCGGAGCTCTCGCTGTCAGCGTTGGACACGCCGATCTCTTGGTGCTGCCGTGAGAAGTCTCCGTCGGTTCACCGGCCCAGTGGTCACGGTCGCCGTGCTTGCCGTCCTGATGTGGCGGATCGGCACGGGTCCGTTTGTTGCCGGCCTGGGAGGCGTCGGCTCGCGCGCCCTTCTAGCGGCCGCAGCCATCGGCTTCGTCACGACCGTCTGCGGCGCGTGGCGGTGGACCGTCGTGGCGCGCGGTTTGGGGCTCCGCTTGTCGTTCCCGGTCGCCGTGGCTGCGTACTACCGAGCCTTGTTCCTCAACGTCACGCTGCCGAGCGGTATCGCGGGCGACGTTCATCGCGGATTCAGCCATGGACGCGAGGTCGACGACGTCGGCCGGGGTCTGAGGGCGGTCGCTTGGGAGCGCGGCGCGGGCCAGGTCGTGCAGGCGGTACTGGCGATCTCGGTGCTTCTGGTGCTCCCGTCCCCGGTGCGCTCGTCAGTGCCATTCGTCGCGGTAGCCGCGGGCGGTCTTGCTCTGGGGGTCGCCCTCTTGAGCCGGAGACGAATCGGAGAGGGAGGCTCTCGCTGGACCAGGATCCGAAGCGCGGTGGTCTCCGACCTCCGCGACGGCGTCCTCCGGCCGAACGCGTTGCCGGCGATCGTCGTGGCTACGACGGTGGCCGTCCTGGGCTATGCGCTCATCTTCCTGATCGCCGCACGATCGGCCGGCGTCACTTCCCCGGTTTCCCGGCTCCTACCACTCGCCCTGCTCGCGACCTTGGCGATGGTGTTGCCCAGCATCGCCGGCTGGGGGCCCAGGGAGGGTGCAGCCGCGTGGGCGTTCTCGGCGGCTGGGCTCGGTGCAGCTCGTGGCGCTGCTACTGCCGTTGCGTACGGCGTCTTGGTTGTCGGGGCGTTCCTTCCCGGGGGGATCGTCCTTGTCGCCGGTTGGCTTCCCAAGCGGCGATTTCCCCGGCCCCGCCTGCGGAAACGGATCATCTTCCAGCCGAAAGGAGCCGCGGATGGGTGAGCGTCCCTACACGCTGCTCTCCTGTTGCGTGTCGATCGATGGCTACATCGGCAACGCCGCGTCGCGCCTGCTTCTCTCCAATGACGCAGATTTCGACCGCGTCGACGCGGTCCGCGCTTCCTGCGACGCGATCCTCGTCGGAGCCGAGACGGTCCGGGTCGACAACCCGCGTCTCCTCGTGCGGTCCGAGACCCGCCGCGAGGAGCGGGCCGCCCGCGGTCTGCCGGAGTCTCCCATGAAAGTCACGGTGACCCGGAGGGCGGAACTCGATGTCCGTGCCGACTTCTTCAGGGTCGGCGACAGCGAAAAGCTCGTCTTCTGCGCAAGCCCCCGGGTCGAGGAGGCACGCGAGCGGCTGGGCCCGATCGCGACCGTCGTCGATGGCGGCGGGGAGAGCATCGAGATGCGCACCCTCAGCACGGACCTCGCCGGGCGGGGCGTCGGGCGGCTCATGGTCGAGGGTGGCGGCACCGTCCACACGCAGTTCCTGACCGAGGACATCGTGGACGAACTGCAGCTGACCGTGGCGCCGATCTTCGTCGGCGACTCGGAAGCTCCCCGATTCGTGCGAGACGGGATCTTCCCGTGGAACCCGGGCCGACGGGCGGAGTTGGTCGACGTGCGGCAGCTCGGGGACGTGGTTCTGCTGCGCTATGCCCTCTCGTCGCGATTCGAGGAGACGTAGATGGCCGTGCGCCTCCCGACCGCGACGATCCGCACCCAGGTCGAGTTGCCGCTCCGATTCGCGGACGGCTATGCGACCGATGCGCGGGTGTTCAGCTTCGACGGGCTCGTCGACGACGGGGAGCACCTCGCGTTCGCGCTCGGCGATCGCACCGCCCCGGTCCCCGCCGACGACCGTCACGTCCCGCTGATCCGGCCTCACAGCGAGTGCCTCACCGGGGACGTGTTCGGCAGCGAGCGCTGCGACTGCGGCTCCCAGCTGCGCGAGGCGGTGGAGCGTATCGCCGACGCGGGCGGCTACCTGCTCTACCTCAGGCAGGAAGGCCGAGGTATCGGTCTCTATTCGAAGCTCGACGCATACGCGCTGCAGGACGGTGGTGCCGACACCTACGAGGCCAACCTGGCGCTCGGCCATCGCGAGGACGAGCGCAGTTATCGCGCTGCCGCGCAGATGCTCCATGCGCTCGGTGCGCCCAGGATCGTTCTCCTCAGCAACAACCCGGACAAGGCGCGCCAGCTGCGCTCCTTGGGCGTGACCGTCGTCGAGCAGGTGCCGACCGGCGTCTACCTCTCCGACGCGAATCAGCGGTATCTAGAGACGAAAGCCGGCCGAGGACAGCACACCCTCGACCTGTCGGGTGCGCTGGCAAGCCTCAGTGGTCGAACGCGTTGAGGAAGCGGTCGCGAAAGGTGTTCTCGGCCCACACCGGCGCCGTCGGACCGGGCAGCAGTCCGTTCGTCCAGCCCCAGCCGGAAACGTCTTGGAGCACTTTCGGGTCGTGGGCGATGATCGCCGCCGGAACGTCGTGATTCGCCTGGTCGACGACGCGGGCAGGCTGCTCGTCGCCCAGGAGGATTAGGACCGTGTTCTTGGTGCCGTACTGCTCCATGAACGAGTAGACGGTGTGGAGCGTGTACTTGATCGACTTCACGTATCCCTGCTGTGTGTCGGTGAGGCCGACCCGGTCGATGGGAAGCCGGTTGTAGATCGAGCCGTTTCCCAGGCGGTTCCAGGAGATCAGTGCGGGAATGCGGATCCACGGTTCGTGGCTCGACGTGAGGAAGATCTCCGAGAAGATGGGAGGGCGGTTGCGTCTTCCGAGTTCGTGCTCTTGGAGGACGTGGAGGGCGTACTGGTCTGGCATCGTCGAGAAGCCGAATCTCGGCCCGCGATAAGTGATGTTCGCGCGCTCGTAGATCTTCTCGTAGCGGTAGAAGGAGTGACCCTCCGGCCAAGAGCCGTGGGTCGCCGGCATGTCGGCGACGGTCCTCCAGCCTGCGCGCCGAAACGCGGCCGCCAGAGTGAGTCGTTTGCTGCCGATCAGCTCGGAGTAGCGGCCGGGGCTGTTGACCCAGACCCCCGACTGCAGCGTCGCGTCCGCGAGCCAGCTGCCTCCACCGAAATTGGGCGTGGCAAGCCAGCCGCTCCGCGAGGAGAATCCTTTGGACTCGAGCTGCTGGGTTCCGGCGCTTACGACGTCGTCGATGCCCGGCGAGAACGGCGTTCCCTGTAGAGCGATCTGCCCGTAGCTCTCGACGAAGACGAGCAGGACATCTTTGCCGCGCAAGCCCTTGAGCAGCTGGCCGGAAGGCTTGTCGAGGAAGGCATCGTTGCGGGAGAGGAGGGCTTTGAAGTGCGCCGCGGAGCGATAGTCCGCCTGCACCGCATTCACCTCGTCGACGGCCAGATGAACCGCGCTCGTGGTCGCGACGCTCGCGCCCGACACCTGGGCGCCGAAGGCCCAGCAGATTGCCCACGTTGTGCAGAGGAGGGCGAGCGCCGCGGACGCACGCCCCCGGTGGCGCCCCGCTACTCGAGTCAGCCGGCCCAGCGCGACTGCGGGGATTACCAGCGCGCCAAGGGCGAGCAACACGGCAGCGGCCACTGCGAGATCCGCATCCCGGGGGCCGAAGGTGTCACGAACGGTTGCAACCCCGATCGGCAGGTACGTCCAATCCTCGACCGGGTTGAACTGTCTGTTCAAGAAGAGGAAGAAGCCGAGATCGAAGACCTTCAGCAGGACGAGCAAGCCGAGCAGCGGCCCGATCACCCACGGCACGACGTGCCGCGCACGACTCGGTAGCGCGACCGCAAGGGCAACGAGGATGAGTCCTTCGAGCGGGAGCCGCACGAACGAGCGCGGGGTGAGCAGCCACGGCCGGATTGGCGCCACTAGCGCCACCCAAACCACCGCTAGGGCCAGCAACGTGAGGCACCTCGTAACTGCGGGATGGCGACGGCGCGCTGCTGCGCCACGAGCAGAGGCGGAGCGACGGCGTTGCCAGAGCCACCAGATGTCCCGGCCGAACGACTCGGCGAGCATGGCGAGGGCGACGGCCAACAGGATTCGGCTCACAACCACCGGCAAAGCTCCGGACGCCGCAATCACCAGGGCGATACCCTGCGACGCCGTCACGGTCTTGCGCCAGTCGCGCCGCGGCAACGGCGCCCCCAGCCAAGGAAGCCCCCATCCGGCGGCCAGGAAGAGGTAGCGCGCAAGGCCGATCGCGAGCACCCAGGCGCCGACAGTGGGGGCGACCTCGATGCTGAGCACGAGGATGAGGAATGCGTCGACCTCGCCGTCCAATTTCGCGCCGAGCGCGGATTCGGTTGCCGTGCGCCGTGCGATCCAGCCGTCTACGAAGTCGAGTGCGAGCGCTACCGAGGCAAGGGACACGAGCGTCGCGACCGCGACGTCGCGCTCGAAGGAGGCAGCGGTCAGGGCGGCCACACCCACCACGAGGGTCGCGCGGAGCAGTGTCACCCAGCCGGCTGGGCCGAGCCTCGCCGACGGATCGCGCCAGAGAGCACGCGCGAGCAGGAGATTGAGCGTCAGCCCGCTCGCGAGACCGATCAGCCAGCCTGCGCCGCCGAGCCCGACCGTGCGCGCGAGTACGGCCAGCAGGAAAAGCGCGGTCCCGAGCCCGACCAGCGGTCCGAGTTGGTTGCCGAAACTGGCCAGCGGGCTCCGACCCGCGCGCAGCGTTGCTCCCCGCTCGAGCATCCGAAGGAGACTACGGTGCCTCGCATGCGCCGGTTTGCCGCCGAGGCCCTAGAGCGAGCCCAAGAAGCGGCTTTCGGGTCCGCAGAGTATGTCGAGCAGGAGAGCTTCGTCCGCGCCTCCGAGATTCGGACGCTCGCGGAACGGGCGGGCATCGGTCCCGACACCTCCGTGCTCGACCTGTGCTGCGGAGTTGCCGGGCCTGGGCGCTTCCTGACGCGAGAGTTCGGCTGCACCTACCTCGGCGTGGACGCGAGCGAGGCGTCCATCGCCATAGCCCGTGAGCGCTCCGGCGAGCTGCCCTGCCGCTTCGTCGTCGCGCAGGTCCCGCCGCTCCCGCGAGGCTCCTTCGACCTGGTACTCCTGCTCGAGACGATGCTCGCGTTTCGCGAAAAGGCGCCGCTGCTCGAGGCGGTCTCCCGCGCGCTCCGGGCCGGCGGTCGCTTCGCGTTCACGCTCGAGGAGGGAGCTCCGCTGACGGAGTCGGAGCGGGGACGAATGCCCGCCGCCGACACCGTCTGGCTCGTGCCGCTTGACGAGATGCACGCGCTCCTCGCCCAGGCGGGACTCGCGGTCAGCTGGGAGGACGACTGGAGCGAGTCGCACCTCGCCGTCGCCGAGTCGCTCACCGACGCGTACGCCGCCGACGCGACCGCGATCGCTTCGCGGATCGGAGAGCGAGCGCTGGAAGAGCTCCTCATTGCCCATCGACAGTGGAGCCGATGGCTCGCAGCGGGACGCGTGCGCAAGTTCGCGCTCGTGGCGCAGGCGACGGTGCCACCGTGATCGCAGGGGCCGTCGCCGCGATGACACTGACCCGTGGCCCCGTAGCCGAGAGTGTCACGCAGAACAGCGCCGTCATTTCGTTCCGTACCTCAGAACGAGACCACGACTCCGTGGTCCTGGGAGACGGCACCCGCATCCGCGCGGGCACTGGCATCGATCACGTGGCCCGACTTAGCCGGTTGACGCCCGGAAAGCGCTACCACTACACCGTCGAAGGGACCGCCGGCGCGCTCGCCATCGGCAGCTTCCGGACGGCGCCCGCCCGCGCTTCACGGTTCACGTTCGCGGTCGTGGGCGACTTCGGGAGCGGAACGAGCGACGAGACCGCCGTCGCCTCGCTGATCCGGTCATGGCACCCCGACTTCGTACTCACCGTCGGCGACAACGCCTACCCCCTCGGCTCGGCGGCCCTCCTCGATCGCGACATCTTCGGGCCATACGCGGCCGTAATGCGCGAGTCGGCCTGGTTCCCGGCTCTGGGCAACCACGATGTGAAGGCATACAGCGGAGGGCCCGAGCTCGCAGCGTTCCACTCTCTAGGCAACGAGCGTTGGTATCGCTTCACCTGGGGGAACGCCGCATTCGTGGTGCTGGACTCCGACACGTCCGTCGCCCGCGGGTCGCCGCAGTTGCGCTTCGCGCGAAAGGCCCTCGCACGGCCTTCGTGCCTCCGTTTCGCCGCCTGGCACCACCCTCCGTGGGAGCCGCCCGGGAGGCCCCTGAGCCCCGGGCTCCGCCGCAACATCGTGCCCCTCGTCCAGAAAGACGGCGTCCAGGTGGTATTCCTCGGGCACCTGCACGCGTATGCCCGGAGCCGTCCGCACCACGGCGTCACGTACGTGGCGGTTGGAACCGGCGGAGCAACGCTGGCCTACGACGCCCGCAAGCTGACGATCCCATCGGCGCGCATCGTCGAGGGCCACTTCGGCGCCCTCCGCGTGGACGTCAACGCGCGCGAGGCACGTTTCCGCTACGAGACCGTGGACGGGAGGGTGCGCGACACCTTTCGCATCAACTGCCCGTGAACGCACGACATCCAGTTGCGGTGTGCGACCGTAAGTACGCGTGATGTCGTTCAGAACCGAGAGCCGCATAACCATCGCGAGCGATGTCCCGGACGTCTGGGCGTACATGTGTGATGTGAGTCGCTGGCAGGAGTGGGCGCCGACGGTCATCGAATGCCGCGTCCGCGGCGGTGGGCCGCTGCAGGCCGGCGCGCGCCTCGATCAGCGGGCGAAGGGGATTCTCGGTACGAGCCGGCGCCGAAGTCAGGACGTGACCACCGTCGAGGCGCCGCGGCAAATGGCGTTCGCCGGGCCGCTGGGCACTTCTACCGCGCGCTGGGGTATGGAGTTCGAGCCCGCTGCAGACAAGGGGACCGAGGCAACGATGTGGATCGAGGTCGACCTCGGTGGCCCGATGCGTGCGCTACCGGGCTTTCTCAAGAGCAGGATTCAGCGCGTGAGCGACCTCGAGATGAGGTTGATCAAGGCTGGGGCGGAGTCCACGCCGTGAATCAGATCGACGGGACGCACGAGCACCTGATCGCGGTCTATCGCAAGAAGGCGAAGCACTACGACGTCACCTCCCGGCTCTATCCCGCACCCGGCTACCCCCAATGGCCGCAACGCCGCTCGGCCCTACAAGCCCTGGGCCTCCGCCGCGGTGCCACTGTCGTCGAGGTCGGGTGCGGCACCGGTCTGAACTTCGCGCTGATCGAGGAAGCAATCGGCCCCGAGGGGCGGATCGTCGGCGTTGATCTGACCGACGCGATGCTCGCCCGTGCCGAGGAGCGGCTTGCGACGAATCACTGGCGCAACGTCAGCCTCGTCCAGGCCGACGTGGCCACCTACGACTTTCCGGACGGAGTCGACGCGATCCTGTCCACCTACGCCCTGTCGCAGGTGCCGGAGTGCGCAGAGGTGATCGCCCACGGCGCCGCCGCCCTCTCCGAAGGCGGGCGCTGGGCCGTGCTCGATCTCAAGGTTCCCACCAACACGCCCCGATGGATGACGCAACTCGGAAGCACGATCGCGCGGTCCTTCGCATCGATCGACGAGTGGGTCGCACGCCGTCCATGGGAAGTGATTCGCGAAGCCATGGAGGAACACTTGATCGACGTCTCCTGGTCAGAGTTGTGCGTTGGCACCGCGTTCCTCGCTGCTGGGTCTCACCGCGGCGACGCCGCCTAGATTCGACAGCGGCCACCGCTGGAGGAGCCTGTGCGCATGCGCTCGGCGGTGTCCGTTGCCTGTCCCGGAACGAGGGGCGTCAGCCGCCCTGTCCAGGTATCCGGCGTCGAATGGTCACCGCCGCGTCGCCATGGAGGAAGGGGAAGTCATGCCGCTTTGTCCGGCTCGATCGGCCTCAGGATCCGAACTGCGAGAGCGGGCGCACATCCGTGCTCGAGTAGGTGGATCAGCTCGTGGAGGTCGTAGCGCTCGTCTCGAGCTATTCGCTCGGCGCCTCGACGCGGGAGGCCGGCTTGAAGGAGCTGCTCTAGGCGCCACTGAACCACTGTCGGCAGAGCTGGAAGGTCCGCTGGCATCGGCGTTCTCCGCTTCCGATTTGCTTCGTCAAACGGTCTTTCGCAAATCCGAGGAAGACGGATTCCGGCCGGAGTCAACGCCCAGATGTACCTGTGGGAGCGGCGCGTGCCGCTCCCACAGGTTCGTTGTCTATTTCTTCTTGACGGCGCTAACGCGTTTCTCCAGGAACACGAGAAACGGTTTTCGACCGTCTCAGCGCCTGCGTCGTTCGCTAGCCCAGAGCCGATCGGAGATCTCACCAGCTTGGGTTCTCGGCCCACCGCTCGAGCCGTTCGACCCCTGTAAGCACATCGGAGGCGGCGACGATTGCTGGGGTGGCGTAGTCGAGGAGAGGCAGGCGCTGGAGGGGCCCCGACCGCAGGTAGCTGATTGGCAGAGAGTGGAGGATCGCGACAATCGTCGGTTCAGGGCGTGCCAGCAGCATCCGATAGCCACGGGTGAACCGGCGGAGTACGTCGAGGCGTGACTCGACGGTGCCGGGTATCGGCTCGCCCGAGGGCGACGCATGCGCCCAAGCGAGATAGTCAACGATCGCCTTCCCCTCGAACGCGCCGGCGGGATGATCGTTCAGCTCGGGGACGACCAGTCGGGGGATTCCCTGCGCGAGCGCGATCTCGGCCGTCTCCTTGGTGCGTTGGAACGCACTTGTCACACAGAGGTCGATCCGCTCACCGCGCAGGAGCGTGCCGAGCCGCTGCGCTTGGACACGACCGGCCGCCGTGAGCCGGCAACAACGGCTCGGATCGCCATTGAGTAGACCGCGCGCGCTGTAGTCGCTTTCCGCATGACGGGCGAGGATCAGCCGTTCCACGCGGACGACGGTACAGCCGCGCCTTGGTCGGGCTAGATGTGTTCGGGAAGACCGAAGCGCCCGGGCAGCGCGGGGTCGGCGAAGAAGGTGATCTCGTCGACCTTGCTGCCGCTCAAGGTGAGCACCATCATGCCCCAGGCGTGCGAGCGCAGGTAGCAGCCGAAGGCCGGCTGGCCGTTGGCGCGGGTCGGGCGTACCTGTAGCGGGGCGCCGCGGGCCTCGGCGCCGTGGTCGAGGTACACGCCGATCGCTTCGTGTCCGATGAGCTCGCCCGGTTGCGGCGGCATGGTCACACGAGCGTCGGAGCTGAGCAGAGTCAGGAGGCGGGCCGTGTCGCCGGCTTCGACGGCGTCGCTGAACGTGGCGAGAAGGTTCCGTTCGGTTGGCGAGTCGGGAAGCGGCGCCTGCTGACGTTCGACGGTGTACGAGTCGAGTGTTGCGCGTGCGCGTTGGAGCGCGGCTTTGACCGACTGCGGCGTCGTCTCGAGGATCGAGGCGGCTTCGTCGGTATGGAAGCCGAGCACGTCGCGCAGCACGAGCGCTGCGCGCTGGTTCGCGGGGAGCTGCTGCAGCGCGACGATGAACGAGAGCTGGATCGCTTCGCGCTGCTCGTAGCGTGCTTCAGGTCCGGGAGCGGGATCCGGAAGCGCGCTGTCCGGGTAGGGCTCGAGCCAGCTGGGCTCGACGGCGCGGCGGGTTCTTGACGGTCTCATGGTGTCCTCCGTTGCGGGGCGGCGCCCGCGTTCGCGAATCGCGTTGAGACTCCGGTTGGTTGCGATCCGGTAGAGCCAGGAGCGCAGCGACGCCCGCTACTCGAAACCGTTGAGCCCGCGCCAGGCGGCAAGCAGCGTTTCCTGGACGATATCCT
>DASSZE010000073.1:0-18007 GCA_035713675.1 Gaiellaceae bacterium
CGGCGTCCACGCAGGAGGCGGAACGCGGGCGCCATCGATGCGGCAGAGGCGGCCTTGCCCAGATGCCCGCGCAGCCCGAGCAGGTCCTCGGTCGAGCGCAGCAGCGAGTAGTGCGAGAAGAGAGAGGCGGAGCGCGTCCCCGGCCGCACGGACGGACTCACGACGAGCGTGGCGAGGTGGTCGCAGTTGAGGGCCGGACAGAGCCTGTTCTCGAAGGTTGCGTCCTCGTCCCAGGTGACGAAGACGGCGGTCTTCCCGGACGCGTACGCCCTCGAGCCGAGAATCTTTGCCATCCACGCCCGTAGGAAGGAGTCGCTGAGCGGGGGGTCTACGTCTCCACACGGTCGCGAGCAACCGGGCTTCGTGGTACCGCCGTCGTCGTTCGGGCCGATGATCGCAAACGCAGGCAGCTTGTCGGTCGCCAGGGCGTGGGCGAGCGCACCACTTCTCACCGTCCCGAGAGGCACATCCCAGCGGGCGCAGTCCCTTCGGATGCCGGCGTAGTAGATGACCGGTTCGTGATGGGCGGTGTAGACGGGGTTGCTGCTCGGATGATCCGAGAGGTAGCAGTGGGCCGGCATGCTCTCCGAGTAGCTGCGCCACTGCAGATGCCGCGCCTTCACCTGCGAGAAGATGCTGGGCACGTGGAGCGGCGGCGAGGAGTCGCCGGTCACGCCCCACGTCCCGCCCGAGGTCATCGCGATGTAGTTCGGGAGGGACGGGTCGCCGACGCCGTAGTAGCGCGTGGCCAGCCCGCAGGAGGCAGCGAGCCGGTTCGTATAGGGAAGGCTTCCGCTGCCGATCACCTGGTCGTAGCCCTGGTTCTCGAAGACGATCCAGATCACGTGCCGATAGCGCGCCGGCGGCGTCGCACCGACACACGGCCGTGCGACCCTTGCAGAGTCGCGCACGACGCCCGTGCTCGCTCCGGCTCCGACCCCCGACGGGACGAGCCCCAGCGACCCGAGTACGGCGGCCAAGGCGATCAGACGGAGCAGCCGCATCTGCCCGAAGCATCGCAGACGGTGCCCGCCGAGTCCGCGGTCTAACCACCTTTTGGTTATTGCGGAGAGGCTCGTCAACTGCGACGCTCGGTCGGTCGTCCACGCTTCGCCCGCGCTCCGTCTTCTTCCGTGAACCGGCCGTCTTCGTCCTGGCCCGCCGCCCGCCACTGGCCTGGCGGTTCCGACTGTTGCGTCTACTTCCCATGTCGTGTCTGCGGCGCGGCGGCCGTACTCCGTACAGGCGCGGCCCGCTGGATCCGGTGCACCGGCTGCGGCTTCGTGGAGCATCCCCTGTCGGCCGGGAGCGCCCGGCCGACAGGCTCGCCTAGAAGTGGAACGCAGTGCGCATCGATGGGGCCGAGGCGGCTGCCCCGAGGAACGTGTGGATTCCGAGCAGCTCCTCGGTCGTGCGCAGGAGCGCATAGTGGTCGAGGCGCGTGGGGGCGCTGGTGCCGGGGCGGACCGACGGCGCGACGACGAGAGTAGGGATCCTCTGCGTCGCCGGGTCGCCGTGGCTGCCCTCGTCCCACGTGATGAAGACCGCCGTGGTACCGCTGCGGTATTGAGGCGTCGCGAACACCTTCCGCATGAAGGAACCGAGCCAGCTGTCACCCACCTTCACCTGATCCGGCGTCGTGCTCGCGCACGGTGAGGAGTGCATGTCGTGGCACCCGTTCGGAGTGATGAACGTGAACTTCGCGGAGAGGTTCGGTGTCGTTCCGAGCGGGACGTCGCGTGAGGCGCAGGACGACTGGAGCCCCGTGTAGTAGACAGCCGGGTTGTGGCGCACGGCGTAGTCCCCGGTGTCAGACGTGCTGCACCCCGTCGGCATCGACTCCTCGAGCGCCCGCCAGCTGTGGACTTGCTGGAAGAGATTGTCGACCGAGAGCTGGTGCGAGCGCGGACCGGAGTCGTCGGTCACCCCCTGCGTCCCGCCCGAGGTCATCGCGAGGTAGTTCGGCAGGCTGGGATGCGCCTCGCCGTAGAAGGCCGCCGCGACGCCGCAAAGCCCCGCGAGCCGGTGGATGTACGGCGCAGGATCCGACCGACCCATCACGTCCGTCCAGGACTTGTTCTCCATCACGATCCAGACGACGTGCCTGTAGACCACGGGGCCCGCCGGCGCGACGCCGCACGGCTTCGCCGCCGTCGGGACGACGACGACATTGAGTCTGCCGCGCAGGCTGGGACGCCCTCGGCGCGTGCACGTGTAGGGGTAGAGACCCGGGCGACGGAAGCGCACGCGGAGCACAGCTGTAGTCCCCGGACGCGGGCTCGAACGATGCCCCGCGATCGTGAACGTGTGCACGAATCGTCCCCGGTTGACCACGCGGATGAGAACCGTAGGTGGGTGCACGGTCTTCGGGGCGGTGCAGCCGCGGTCGGTCAACCGCACGGTCACCGCCGGCGGTGAGGCAGCCAGGGCGGACGGGCCCCACGGCGGCGCGGCGGCAAGGGCTGACAGGACGAGCGCGGCGGCGCCGACGGCGGCCACAGACACCCGGCGGCGCACGGCGAGCCGCGACGCGGCCGCGTCAGCGAGCTTGTGCGGGATTCTCATCATGGTTACATTCTCTCCCCAAGGGTTTCCACAAAGGTTTCGACAGCAAAGGTTGGCGATTCTGCGGCACAGCCGGGCACTTCTTCTCGACCAGCAGCCCGTTTGGCTGGACGCACTCGAGCGCGTCCTCGGACAGCTGGACATCGAGGTCGCGGCGAAGCTCGACGACCCGGCCGCTGCGCTCGACGTCCTCGCGCGCGAACGCCCGCCGCTGTTCATCCTCGCGCTGGAATACGCCGACGGCTCCGAGGAAGCCGAGTACGTGCGCGCCGCGCGTGCCGCCGCGAAGGAGACTGTGGTGCTCGTCTGCTCGAGCCGGCGCGACCCCGTTCGGATCCGCCGGGTGCTCGAGGCGGGTGCTGCTGCCTACATCCTGAAGACCCTGTCCGAGGAGGACGTGCGCTCCGCAGTGCGCCAGGCGTTCGAGCGGACGATCTACCTCTTCACGGCGCCCAACCGTCGCTCCACCGGGCGTGGCCGGGAGCAGAGCCTGACAGACCGCGAACTCGAGGTCCTCGCTCTGGTTGCCGCGGGCCGCTCGAACGCCGAGGTGGCCCGCGTGCTCTGGGTGAGCGAGGCAACGGTCAAGCTCCACCTTTCCCACATCTACGCGAAGCTCGGAGTGACGAACCGCACCGCCGCGGCAGCCTGGGCGCACTCTCACGATCTCGCCACCGGCACGGCAGATCCGCTTCCCACGCTCCACCGGCGCCTCGTCAGCTCCGGCACCTGAGCGGCGAAGGTCGAGGACGAGAGCGGGCCGCTCAGCGCGATCGCCGACCGCACGAGAGGATCCCAGCGACAGAGGCGGGCCGTGACGCCACCCGCCCAGCGGGACAGCTCGACGAAGTCATAGCCGGCGTTCGCCCACGCCCCACTGTTGAAACAGAGCAACCGCGTGCCGCCGGCGTCGAGCGCGGAGTGCGCCGCGCGGTGTGTGTGTCCGAAGACGTAGACCGGAACCGGTTGCCTCTCGCCGGTGAGGATCCGGTGGATGGCGAGGGCCGCCTGCTGCTGCCGCGACTCGACGAAGCTGTTGCGGCCGAGCGCGGCCGCGTGCGCGTTTCGAACCAACGCTGCCCAGGAGTTCTCGCCGAGCGCATGGACCGCGCCGACAGCGCGAGGGCTGATCCCGGATGCCGACGCGTGGGCTTCGAGTGACGCGCCAATCGAAGCGTCGGCCGACCCGCGGCGCGCCAGCGCCGACAGGAGACGCCGGAGCGCGTGCGTTCGCCTGCCGCGCTCCCCGTCGGCACGGAGGAGATCGAGTGCAGCGCCCGGGGGCAGCCGGCGGCTCCAGCGCCCTGAAGGAGCGAGCGGATCGGCCACTGCGTTCAAAGCGTGGTACTGGCTGCCGTGCTCCGCGTAGAGGAAACCCGGCACGAGCAGGAACCACCGCTGGATGCGGAATCTGGCCAGCAGCGGCGTGGGGCTCGCGCCGGCAGCCTCGGCGACCAGAGCGCGCAGGTGTTCCTGCACGTCGGTGTCGAGCAGTTCGCTGTCGTGGTTCCCGGGAACGAGATCGATCTGGACTCCACGCTCGACAGCGGTTCCGAGGGCGGCGAACGCCGACCGGTGCCGAGCCGCGACGGCGTCGAGCGCGGCGAGCGGGTCGCGCACGTCGGCGGGCGCGTGCAGGAGATCGAGGAAGTCGCCGAGCACGACGAGCCGCCACGGCACCGCGTCGTCGTCCGACCGCTCGCCAACCCAGTCGAGGAACGAGACCCATGCGTCGCTCGTCGCGGACCCGGTGGCGGCGCCGAGGTGGATGTCCGAGAGGATCAGCACCCTCATGCCTCGACAGCCCCTTCCTTCGGTCCGGCGGAAATGCCGATCGTGCGGAGACCCTGCGCCAGCGCGACAACCGCGAGCCTTTGCTGGAGCTCGTCTGCGCCGCGCACAGGCTGCGCCCCGGGCGCGCCGCGGAGCAGATCGTGGACGCTGGAGCGCTCGGCATTGTGGTGGCGGGCGAGCCGGACGAGGGAAGTGAGCCGATCGCGATCGGCACCCGCGGGAATGTTCGAGAGCCAGAAGACGCTCGCGTCCCCCGTCGATGCAACCTCAACGATCACGAGCCGCTCGACACGCCGTGCGAGCACGAGTTTCGACTTCTCCTCGCCGCCCGAGTTCGAGTCCAGAGTGGTGGCCGCAGGGCCGCCGAGCCGTCGCCGCACGACGTCGCGCGCCTCGGCGGCGGAGTGGGCTGGTTCGTCGGGAGCCAGCTCACGGGCGGCGGTGACTGCGTCGACTCGGAGCAGGTATGGCAGGCCACGCTCTTCGAGACCGCTCCGGAAGCCGGAGAGCGAACCGAACGAGGTGCCGGCCGTCACGACCGGCCCGCTGCCGCCCCCGTCGTCCATCCCGTACAGCGAGTCGATCGCCTCGAGAGCAAGCCGCGTGCGCCACTCCTTGCGCCTTCCATTCTCCTTCAGGACACGCCACGCCACCGGAACG
The DNA here is from genome assembly GCA_035713675.1 of Gaiellaceae bacterium. GTDB lineage: Bacteria > Actinomycetota > Thermoleophilia > Gaiellales > Gaiellaceae > Palsa-739. The sequence continues at coordinate 5,020 of DASSZE010000073.1, forward strand.
CTCGTCCGCTCCGACACGCCCGTGATCCAGACGCCGCGCGGCACGCGGCTCGCCGCCGACCCGGCCAGCGCCCGGCCGGAAGCGGACGTCCGCCGCGCGAGCCTCCGCTCGAGATCGTCCACGAACCAGAGCTCAGGGTTGATCTGCTGGACGGCCCGGTACGAGACGAAGCGTTGCAGGGAAGACCACGAGAGCAGGTCGGCGAGCTCATGCGGCTCGAGCTCGGCGAGAGACCGGGCCGGACGCCGTCGACGGCTGCCGTCCGAGCGCGAGTGTCGTCGCAACTCGTCGAGCAGGAAGGCCTGCAGGGACTGCTCGGGTGCCGCCGGCGCCGCGCCTTGTTGGGGGCGCGCGTGACGTGCAACCCTCGTTCGGCGCGCGGCAGCAGCGTTCGGCCGGCGCCGTCCGGCCGCTCCGAGTGGCTCCCCGAGCGCGCCGGACGCGGCTCGGATGCGCCGCGCCGGCTCGGCCCGCCGCGCAAGCGCCGGAACCACGGCCACCAGCCGGGTCAAGAGACCCGCACCGGCCCGCCGCGCAAACGCCGCAACCGCCACCGACACGGCGAACGAACCGACCACCGCGCGCCGCCCCAAGCTCGTAAGCGCCACGATCGCAGCACGCAGACCCACCCCAGCCTGCCGCGCGAGCCCTGCACCCGCCACCACCACGGCCGACAAACCCACCACGGCCCGTCGCGCCGATCTCGCAGCCGCCACGATCACGACGCGCAGGCCCAGCACGGCGCGGTGCGCAAGTGCGCCAATCGCCACCGACGCGGCGACCAGACTCGCCGCGGCCCGCGGCCGCGCTGCGGCAACCGAGGTCCGCAGGCGCCCGACGCACCATGTGGCCCCCTGGCCCGCGAGAGCGGCGACCCCGACGTCCCGTAGCCCTCCTGCGAGGCTGACCGCGGCGACGATGAGGACAACGGCCGTCGGTGACCAGAGGTGCGTGTACACGAGCAAGACGGCCGTCAGCCCCGAGACCGCCACGCTCAGCGCGATCGCGAGCGAGAGCTCGAGCGCGAACGAGTCCACGTTGAGAAGACCCACCAGCGCTGCGCCCGGAACGAGGAGGAGGCAGAGGATCACGACCGGCGCGCGGACGGCGGCAGGGGCGTGGACTGCGACGAGAAGGCAGGCGAGGACCGCCAACCCGGGGGCGACGGCCCGGCGGAGGACCGTGCGGCGGCCGGCGAGCTCGAGGGCGGCTCCGTGCGCCGTCATCTGTGTCTCCGCTTCGTGTGTTTCGCCGGCGCGTCAGAAGGCAGCTGGACCACCCCTGCAGCCCAGGCACGGCGGCGCACCGGTTCGTGCGGCACCGGATACGTCACCCGTTGGGCCGTGTGCGCGGCGTCACTCCCGGCCGCCGAGAGCGTGAAGATCGTGGCGTCCGGGTTTCGGTACACGACGGTGAACAGAGGCGAGGCAGCAACGGCGTCCGTGAAGCGCGTCAGGGACCCTGGCCGCCCGTACCCGAGCTGATCCACCTGCCACTCCTCGCTGCGCTCGATGATCAGGTACCCGCGCCCACCGCCGGAGTCCAACGCGTCGCGCACGTCGTGCAGGAGCGGACCGGGATTCGCACTCGCCGGAGCAGTCGCCGACCAGTGGGGCATGTCGATCACGAGCCGGTAGTGGTGATCCTCGTACTGGGTGTACTTCCACGGCAGATTCCCGGTGCCGGCGATGAGCGTCGACCCCGGCTTCGCGAGCGTGTACAGGCGGGCAGCCGCCGTGGTCTCGGCTCGAGTGAAGTAGTCGATCCGCTCGTTGCCGTAGCGCGCGAAGAAGAAGAGGCCCGCGAACGCGAGCAGGATGCCGGCGATGGTGGCCGACCGGCGCGCATCGATCCGGATCTCGTCGTCGTCGCCGACGAGCGCTGCCGCAGCGAAGAAGGCCGTGAACGGCAGCGCGAAGAGCTCGACCCGAAGCAGCATCTCGCCTCCGTACGTCTGCAGCGGCAGAAGTGGCAGCGGTGCGATCGCGAGTGCGACGCCCACGCGGTACCGGTCATCGCGCCGCAGGAGGCGCATCGCGCCGAAGAAGGCCAGAGTCCACATCGCCGCTCCGGCCACGATTGCGAGATCGGCGACGATGCGGTGGTCGAAGTCGCCGCCCACACGATTCGCGACGTTCTGGCTGAAGACCGCGCCGAGCTGGCCCGCCTGGCCGAGCATCTGCGAGATGTGGCCGTTGAGGAACGTCTTCGCGCCGGTCGCATACCAGGCACCGAGCATGGCCGCCATGAGCGCCGGCAGCCAGGCAAGGGAGCGTGCCGCTACGAGAACGATCGCGATCGTCGCGAAGAGCGTCGCGACCGGGGTGAGCTGGTGCATCGGGACGACCGCGGCGAAGAACACGACGATGCAGCCGAGAAGGGCCCACCGCGACGGCGTCGGACGCGCGGGCGCCGGGTCGACAGCCGCGGTGTCGGCCTCGGGGTCCTGCGCCCTCCTGGACGACCGGAGGATGAACGGCCTCCACGGCCTCGGCTGCTCCGGCTGCTGGACGAAGTAGCGCAGAAGGACCGCGGCGACGACGAGGTAGAGGAAGTACGAGAACCCCTGCGGCGAGAAGTAGTCCTGGCCGATCCAGTTGCCGAGGTAGAAGATCCAGATGCTCAACCAGACGAGTCGGCGGCTCGCCGTGAGCGATCGCGCGATGACGAGAAGTGGCGCCAGGTAGGCGAGGTTGAAGTAGATCGGCGACCAGGCGGCCAACGGCAACGCGCCGTGGAAACCGGCCGCCCTTGCCAGCGCGGCGACGAGCACGAAGAAGCCGGGCCAGTTGAAATACGCGTCGATGCGCGGGTTGATCTGGCCGGTGTCGAGGATCGATTGCGTGATCCCGACGTGCCGCCAGGTGACGGCGAAGCGGGGCACCGTCTCCAGAATCGGAGTGAGCCCGAACAGCATCAGGATGAGCACGGCCACGAGGCCGATCAGCACCCGCTCCTGCACCTGCTGGCCCAGGAGCGCGGCGAGGAAGGTCACCGTGAGAACGGCAACACCGATGTAGAAGGGAGCGTGAAGCACGGAGACGAGGCCGAGGCCGTTCATCCGCTCGAGCGCGACGTGGGGCAGCGAGAGCGCCCAGAGAAGGAGCGCGGCGGCCGAGCCGGCGATGGCGACGGCGGTGGCCCGACCACCCACGGCGCGCACCGCCCAGCGGCCTGCGTCACTCGCGCGCACCGCGACGAAACCGGCGCCCTCGACGATCGACTCGACCGCGTCTCGCAAGCCGTCGAGAGGGCCCCGCGTGAAGGTCGCGGTGCGGGCGACCGCCCATACCCCGGTCGCCGTCTGCACCGCGAGCCATCCGTACGCCATCCCCTCGAGGCCGGCGACGACGGCGCCCGCCGCGGCAACGGCGACCGAGACTGCAGCCGAGATCCAGCCGGTGGCGACCGCCTCCCCGAGCCGACGGCGCGCACGACTCCCCGCGAAGTACGCCTGCACGAAGGTGATCGGCACGAAGGCCAGCAGCAGGATCCGCAGCGGCGAAGCGCCGGTCGCCCCGTACGCCGAGCCGAGGAGCGAGAGGACCAGATGGGCGAACACGCCGACCACAAGCGACAACGCGATCCCGACGAGCAGCGCGACACGGACGGCGGCGCGCGTCGCCTCGGGAAGCTGCGCCGGACGATTCGAGCCCTCGGCGAACAGGGTGAGTCCGGCCGAGATGGGCATCGTGTAGACGACCCACGCCATCATCCAGACCGCGTACCAGGTGGCGTTGTCCGCCGGCGACAGCACCTGCGTGACGACGATCGGGAGGATCAGGCCGGGGGCGCGCTCGGCGAGCGTCAACGCGTAGTTCGGCGTGCCGTGCCGCAGCAGCAACCGAAACGTCGAGCGCTCGACGCCGAGCCGAAAGCGGTAGTCGGGGAGCATGCCGCGGAGCTGGACGACGCCGAGGGCGACGTTGATCGCACCGGCCGCCACCCACGGCACGAAGATCGCCGCCGAGCCCCGATCGTGAAGCAGGAACGGGAGCACCGCGATCCCCACCACGGTCGCCGCGCCGAAGACGACCCCTCGTACGAGCACCTGGTCACCACGACCCAGAGCGATCGAGAGCTGGTCGAGCAGGATCGCAAGTGTTCCGAAAACGGTCATCGCGGCGAACGCGAGCGCATAGAACGGATCCGAGGAGACCGCATCGAGATGACGCAGGCCCAAGGCGGCAACGACGAGGAAGACCGCCGCGGCGAGAAGCGCCGAGCCGATGACCACCGTCCCGGAGGTGTCGAGCAGCGCCGCCGGGCGGCCGCGGAACTCGGCGTAGCACGTGATCACCGCGGAACCGACTCCGCCGATCGCCAGCTGCGTGCAGAGCATCATCGCTGCGACGGCCGCCGCCGCGATGCCTACCTCGGTGCGCGAGTATGCGTGCGCAGCGACGAGCCAGAAGAGGAAGCCGAAGCCCATGGTCAGCGTCTTGCCGGCCATGACCGCAAGCGCGTTCCACGTGACGCTCAGCGGCCGCTTCGCATGAGCCTCGCGGGCGTCGACCACGAGCGGGGTCGCCATTTCAGCGGACCGCCAGCCGGCGAACCATGCCGGCATAGTTGAAGACCGTGAAGCAGACGTAGTACGGGATCCAGCGCGGTTCGAGTCGAAACGCGCTGAGCACCAGACCCCGCAGACCCGCGGCGAGCGGCAATCCCAGCAACGGAAGCCCGCGGAACCCGTGCTTGCGGATCATGCGCCCGAGACCCTCGCCGTCCGCGAGCCACTGCCCCTTCGCGAAGGGGAAGGTGTCTCCGAAGCGGTGCTCGACGACTGTCGACTCGGAAACGACGGCCTTCGCCCCCGCGTTGCGAAGGCGCCAGCGCAGCTCGATGTCTTCACCCGACGAGAACCGCGGGTCGAACCCGAACGAGAGGAGCGTGTCACGCTCGAGCACAGTGGCGACGAGGCCGAACCAGCGCTTGCTCCGGCCCGAGCGATGATGGTGGGCGAGGGCCTGCCCCCAGTAGCCCGGCCCCGACACGCTCTCGAGTCCGGCCTGAATCGCGTCGTAGCCTCCCGCGACCAGCTCGTGTCGCAGGCGCTCCAGCGAGCCCGCAGGCAGGACGACGTCCGCGTCCACGAGTGCGACGAACCGGGTGGTAGCGGCGCGGGCACCGAGCATGCGCGCGGCCGGTAGTCCTCGACCGCCGTCAGAAAGGACGGTCGCGCCGCGACGGCGTGCGATCTCGCGCGTTCCGTCGGTCGACTCCCCGTCGACAACGATGATCTCCTGGGGGTCTTGCCGCTCGATCGAGGCGAGGCACTCGTCGAGCATCGCCTCCGCATTCCGCGCGGGGACGACCACGGAGATGTCGTTCACGCCGCCGATCCCAGGGAGCCCCGGAACTGGCCCAGGCAGAAGCCGGCCGCCGCTGCGGCGAGCCCGGTCAGGATCGCGGCGGCGCGCAGGAGCCCCGAACGGTCACGGAACGTCAGCGACGCCACCAGAGCCGAAGAGAAGCCGCTCGTGAGGGCTCGCGCCGTGTACGACCGCTCGGCGGCGAGGCCACGGCGGACGCCGGCCGCCCGCACGACAAGCGCCTTCGAAAGACCCTCGCCATAGCAGCGGGCGAGGAAGTAGCCCCAGCGAGCCCGGCGCGCGGGGACTCGATGGTGAACGAGCGCGAGCGGCTGGTAGACGAAGAGGCCACCCGGGTGAGCCCGCCCGGCACGGAGGCAGAAGTCCGTCTCCTCGCAGCCCACCGGGCGAGTGCCGACCCGGCCTATGCCGCTGCGGAAGCCACCGAGCTCCGCGAAGAGCTCTCGGCGAAAGGACATGCTCGCCCCGATCAGGTTGCGGACAGCGGCGCGCTCGGACGGCAGGCCGCGATACGTGCAGCCGACGACCCAGCCGAACTCGGCGGGGAACCAGCCGGGCCGCACCTCCCAGACCGGCACGATCGACCCGCCGACGCCGAGCACGCGCTCGTCGTCGTACTCTTGCGCAAGCAGTCGCAGCCAGTCCGGCGCCGCGACCGCATCGTCGTCGAGAAAGGCCACGACGTCGCCGCACGCAAGCCCGAGCCCGGTGTTACGTGCACCCGACAGACCCCGCGGCTCCATGTTCGGAGCGACGACGACGTCGGGGAGCTCGGCCCTCGCCCGGCCGAGGACCTCGGAGTCGTGGTCGACCACGACGATCGTCTCGAGCGGAGGATGCGACTGCAGCCGCACACTCTCGATCGCCGCGCACAGCTCGTCCCACCGGGCACCGGTCCAGGTGCAGATGACCACCGAGACGGTCGGCGTTGCAGCGGATGCACTGCCCGCCGCCACGGGCTGCCTCATCGCCTCGGCCCCCGCGACGGCGGTCATGGGCGCTCCGGCGCGCGCGGCAACGCCCCGAGCGGGCCGGCCCCCGTCTCTTCACGGAAGCGCATGGCGGCGTCCTGGCGACTGTGCAGCCCGAGTTTGTTGAGCACGTTCTGCACGTGGCGCTTCGCGGTGAACTCCGAGATGAAGAGCGTCCGCGCGATCGTCTTGTTGCTGTGGCCTTGGGCCACCAGCGCCAGCACCTCGCGCTCGCGACCGGAGAGCGTCGTGAGCGGCGGTCGCGTCTCGAGCGGGCCGTTGAGGGAGTGGATCCGCCCCAGCAGTTCGGTGACCAGGTCTCGCGGTAGCGGTGCCTCACCCTTCCCGGCGGCACGCAGCGCGCGGACAACGCCTCGTGCCGGGATCTCCCTGCGCAAGATCCCCACCGCGCCGCAGCGGACGAGCTCGTACACGACGTCCGGCGTCAAGCGAGAGCCGCTGCACCAGACGAGAGGTGCGGCGCCTGAGTCGCGAACGCGCGTCACGGCCGCCGCTCCACCCGCGGGCGGCAGGTCGAGGTCGATGAGTGCCGCCGCCGGCGGTCGGGCGCGCGCGGCGAGCGCGATCAGTGTCGTGAGATCGCCGGCCTCGTGGATCTCGAACTCCTCGTGGTCGCGCAGGACCGTGCGAAGCCCCAGCCGGTACATCGGTCTGGAGTCGGCCAGGATCACCGTGATGGTCGGAGTCCTGTGCCGACGTCCTCGTTCGAGGCCGGCGCCCTTGGCCGCGTCGCGGGACGGTGCCTGCCCTTCCGTGGGCTGCCGGGCCGGCGCGACGGCTACAGCAGCCCGAGACGAGGATCTGTCATTGCCACTCTTCGCCCTCATGCGCCACGGAGATCCGCGCCGACCATCTCGACCTCCGCGCCCGCCATCTCGACCGCCTCACCGAACTCGATCCCCGGCCGTCGCCCCCACTCGCGCAGGATCGTGCGCAGGACGCGTAGACCGTCGCGCACCGGGTGGAGCTTCGACTCGCCGTGGATTCGCGGATGCTCGACGCTCGGCACCTCGACCACGCGAAGCCCAGCCTTGGCGGCACGAACGTTCAGCAGAGTCTCGACCTCGAACCCGCGGCAGTCGGGCATGATCGCCGGCAGGGAGTTGCGCCAGAAAGCGTTGTAGCCGTAGCAGAGGTCCGTGTAGGAGGTGGTGAAGAGCAGATTGACCACCCCGCAGAGCAGCCGGTTCCCGGCGCGGCGCAGGAACGTGATGTCCTCGCTGCCACCTCCGTCCATGAACCGCGAGCCCTTGGCGTAGTCCGCGCCGTCGACCAGCGCGGCGACGAAGCGCTCGATCTCGCCGCCGTCCGTCGAGCCGTCGGCATCCATCATCACGATCACGTCGCCGGAGCAGGCCGCGAAACCGGCACGGAGGGCGTCGCCCTTGCCGCGGCCCGGTTGACCGACGATCCTGACACTCGGATAGTGCTCGCGGGCCACCGTCGACGTTCCGTCGACCGAATGCCCGTCGACGAGAACGAGTTCGTAGGTGTCGACCGGCAACGTCGCAAGCACGTGAGGCAGGTTCTCGGCCTCGTTCAAAGCCGGAATCACGATGCTGACCTTCGGCGACGGAACGTTGCGCGTCGCGCCGGGACGCTTTTCGAGCAGGGCCATTACATCCCCTATCTCCCCCGCCGACGGTGCTCGCCCACCGCCGCCTCTGCGAATTCGATGCGCCACCGCAGGGGCGCAACGTTGCGAGATCCACAAGCTAGACCCCGCCGGAATGCTTCCGAAATAGCTCGATCGTCTAGGCCGGACGGCAAACCCATACTTTTGGTCCACCCAATCGCCCGCCGAGGACGCTTTCGTTGCCTGCGGGGACTGCGGTCTTCTACAGTGGCTGCAGGTGCAGTACGAGATCGCCCGGGCGCTCCGCCTCGAGTCCGCCGCCGCCGACGACCGTGCCGCGCGCTTCCTCGAGACAGCACTCGACCCGTGGCGGCCCGCCGCAGGTGCCGGTGGGCCGGCCGACGTCCTGATCAGCGAGCTGACGGAACGGCCTCGCGACGCGGAGCTCCAGAACCCTGCGGGCGACGGGCTCAGCACGGCTATCGACGAGCGCGGGGCGTACGTCCGTGCAAACGGCCGCTGGTGCGCGGTTGCCCCGCCCGCACTCGATGGCCCGTTTGCGTTCGCGGCCGAGCAAGGGTTCCCGCTGGGGAGGGTCTTCGGCCGCTTCGTCAGGCCCGCGCTGCAGATCGCCGCAACCGGACACGGCGCAGTTGCGGTGCACGGAAGCGCGGTCGTGGCCGACGGAAACGGAATCGTCGTCGCAGGCTGGTCGGAGGCGGGGAAGACGGAGACGGCACTCGCCCTCGTCGAAGGCGGCGCGTCCTTTCTGTCCGACAAGTGGACGCTCGTTTTCGGCGACGGCTCGCTCGCGTGCTTTCCGATCTCGATCGGCGTCCGGCGCTGGCTGCTGCAATACGCGCCGACACTCAGCTCGACACTGCCGCGCGCCGCACGACTCCAGTTCGCGGCGGCAGCGGCGGGTGAGGCCGGGGCACGCGTCACGGCCGGACTGGCCCGGCGGGGTGGCATCGTGGCGGCGACTCAGGCGGCCGTCGCCGATCTTGTGGCTCTCGCACAGCGTGCCTCGCTCTCGCCCTCTCAGCTGAGCGCCGCGTATGGGCAGCCACCGCCGACGGGTCGCGCGCCGCTCAGCGCACTCGTCCTGCTGACAACGAGCTCCGGGGGCCCACCGCGCGCCGAGCTTCGAGATGCGGTGTGGGCGGCGAGGCGGCTCGCCCGCTCGGCGACCTACGAACGCCGCGACTACCTCACCCTCCTCGATCGCGCCCGCTACGTGCGCGAGGGCGACTCCGGTCCGGTCGTCGCTGGACTGATCGAGGAGCGCGAGGAACGGCACCTCGCGTCCGTACTGGGTTCCGTGCGCGTGATCGAGGCGCGGACGCCCTTCCCGACGGATCCAAGGCGCATCGTCGACGCGTTCCGGCCGCTGCTCTAGTGGTCGCGGCACGGCGCGAGAGCTTCGCCTTCCTCGAGGGTCTTCGCCTCGACGTGCGTGGAGACGCCCGCGCAGTCGCCCACTTCCGCGCCGAGTACCGCGCTGCGCTCGGCGACCCCGAGCGGGAGGCGCAGGTCGCCGTCTCGTTCGGCAGGACGTCCTCGGGCGGGCGCCGCTTCGACGGCCGCTACCGCAGCCTTCGCTGGCGGATCACACTCGACGAGATCGGGGACGGCCGTCTCCGTGCCACGATCGACCTCCGTGGTGCACCCAGGAGCTTCGGGCTCTCGCTCCTCCAGGGCTACGTCGTCGAGCCGCTCCTGGCTCTGTCGGCCCCCGCCGCGGGCCACGTCCTCCTGCCGGCGGCGGCCCTCGTTTCGGAAGGCGGCGCACTGCTCCTGGTCGGCCGTTCGCGCAGCGGCAAGAGTTCACTGATCGCCAGGGCGGCAGCCGCAGGGACCGCGGTGCTCGGGGACGATCACGTTCTCGTCGGTGCGAACGGGTGCCGCGCATTCCCTCGGCGCCTCCGGCTCTACCCGGACGTCGCCCAGACGGCTCCCGGCGCGCACGCGGGCTTGCCGATACGGACGCGCGGACTCCTGCATGCGCTCGCTCTCGTGCGAAGAGCGAGCGGCGGGTCGGTTGCACCGCCCGTCCGCGTCCCGGTCGAAGCACTCGGCACTGTGCACCACGATCCGCTGCCGCTCGCCCGCATCTTGGTTCTCGAGCGGCGCGAGGTGCCGCGCCTGACCGCCGAGGTGCTCTCGCGCGACGAACTCGTGGCGATCGCAGGCAGCGTTCTGAGTGAGCAGCGCCGCGCGCTCGACGCGGTCGAGGACGCGCAATGGCACGAGCGCCTCTCCGCCGTCCGGACGGCTGAGGAGTCACTCCTGCACGAGGCCTTTGCTCAGGCAACTGCAGTCGGACGTCTCGTCGTACCGACGCACCTACCCGCCGGAGAGTCGGTGAGGGCTATCGCAGCGGAGCTCTCCGCCGGGCTCTGAGAGAATCAGCCGGCGATCTTGGCCCGCATCCGCGAAGCCCACCTACGGAGGCCGAAGACGTCTCGGCCAGACTCCTCCGAGGGGGACGCGCCGTGCCGCCGCCTATGCTTCTTCACGGACGTCACGACCGCGCTCGCCCACTCGTCGAAATCAGACCGCGCCCCGAGGCGCTTTTCGCTCATCCCGTCCCTCGTCTCGGCACGATCAGTGTACCGGTGGCTCCCGACGGCGGTCCTCGCGCTGCTCGTGGTGGCTCCCGCGCCCGCGGCGCCGCTAGCGCCGATCGCCGGCGGAGGAAAGACCTACTACGTCGACTCGCGCAGAGGCGACGACTCCGCTTCTGGCCGGAGCCCGGCGCACGCCTGGCGCTCGCTCACCCGCGCGGCGCGCGTCCGGCTGAGGGGCGGCGACCGCCTGCTCCTCCGCCGCGGAAGCTCCTGGCAGGCGGAGCTCGATCTCGCCTCCGGCGGAACGGCATCCCGCGGAGTCGTCGTGGGGACCTACGGCAGTGGCGGACGGCCCCTGATCCACGGCGGTAACACCTGTGTCCGGGTCACCGGCTCGTTCATCCGGCTCACCGGAATCGCCGTGCACAACTGCACCTGGGCCGGCGTCTCACTCGTCGGCAGCTTCGTCCGCGTCGACCACACCCTGATCAGCGGCGCGGCGGCCGGAATCGAGGTCACCCCGACCAGCCGCGAGGACAGGATCCTCGACAACCAACTGATCGACAACAACCGCATGTCCGTGCTCACCCCCACGCCGCACAACGACGACTCCGGCGCGTTCGGCATCCTCCTGCGCGGCGAGCGGACACTCGTCGCGCGAAACCGCATCGACGGCTCCGACGCCTTCTCCTACGACTACGGGCGCGACGGCTCAGCCGTGGAGGTCTACGGCGGCCGCGACAACCTGATCGTGCGGAACATCGCCATTGCAGACCACGCCTTTACCGAGCTCGGAAATCCGCAGAGCGCGGGCAACACGTACGCCTACAACCTCTTCGTCTCGCGTGCCCCGAACGCGACGTTCCTCGTCACCCGCGGCGCGCACGACGCGTTCGGGCCTGTGCGTGACACGCGCGTCTACAACACGACCGCCGTGCTGACCGGCAAGAACAGCGAAGGAATCGTCTGCTACGCCGGCTGCGGCCCCGCGATCCTCCGCCTTCGTAACGACGTGGTAGTCGCCGCCGGCGACGCGCTCCACGCCGACGCGCCCTTCGACGAGGGCCATGACGTCTTCTGGGGCGGCGTCGCAGGAGTGCGGCTCGGCCCGGGCTCGGTCGTCGCCGACCCACGCTTCCGCAACTCACGTGCCGGCAACTTCCGCCTGCGACCGTCGAGCCCCGCGATCGGCCGCGGCGTCTGGCTCGGCTACTCCCGCGACCTCGTCGGGACCCGTGTCCCGCGCGGCGGGAACGGCGGCGGCCGCAAGGCGCCGGATGCAGGCTGTTTCGAATACGGCGGCCTCGGCCGCTAGGACGGCCCGGAAGAGCGAGAGGCGGATGCCCACGACACCGCGGCCGTCCGGCTGCCGACTCCGATCTTCCGGTAGAGCCGCCAGAGATGCCCCTTCACCGTCGCCTCCTTGATCGAGAGCCGCTCCGCGATCTCGGCGTTCGAACAGCCCTCGGCGAGCAGACCGAGGATCTCCTGCTCCCGCGAGGTCAGCGCCTGCTGCGGCGCCCGCTGGCGCCGGCGGGCGGGCTGGCTCGACACCTGGTAGACAGCCGGCGAAAGCGACTGCCGCACGGCGAACACGAGGTCTTCCGGCTCCACACGCTTCACGACGTAGGAGTCTGCACCGAGCTCGAGCGCCCGCCCCACCGTCGCCGGTGAATCCTGATGTGAGACGACGATCAGCTTGCAGGCCGACGCCCGTGCTTTCGCCCGCTCGAGAAAACGCTCCCAGTCGAAGCCGTCTCTGTCGATGCCGACCATCGCGACGGCAAACCTTCGGTCGCGAAGGAGCTTCAACGCCTCGGTGGCAGAGGCGGCCGTGGTGACTGCGAGCCCCGCTCCCTCGAGCGTGCTCTTCAGCGCCTTCAGCCAGACCGGTTCGTGGTCCAAGACGAGTATGTGGTTGTTGGACCCCATTGGTCTCAAACAGGCACCCCCTCCGACCGATCGGCGCTGTTCTGTCTCCATTACTTGCGTCATCCAGGACCCGGGCGCTTCAACCGGAAGGGTGGGTTGCATCGCCCGGAAGGGTTGGTTCGGCCGGCAAAACGCCCTGCAAGCGGCCGAAATCGCCACCGGGCTATTCACTTCGGGCCTCCGATGGCGTACAGTCGCACCGGGGGGAGTAGGGAGAGCTGTGGCCGGTCCGTCAGCACGAGGACTGTGAAACCGAGGAACGTTGCCTACGTCGCGGCGGCGGCGCTAGCCGTTGGCGGACTCGTCGGGACGCTGCCCTCCGCCCTGGCCGCGAGTGGCCCGCCCGTCAACACGTCCCCGCCGACGATCTCCGGGACGGCGGTGCAAGGGCAAACACTGACGGCGAGCACCGGCAGTTGGTCGCGCAAACCGACGAGCTACGCCTATCAGTGGCAGCGCTGCAATGCGAGCGGCAGCTCTTGTACCGCGATCGGTGGCGCCACGTCGAAGACCTATTTGCTGACAGCAAGCGACGTAGGTTCGACGCTCCGCGTCACCGTCACAGCGAGGAACAGCAGCGGC
>DASSZE010000074.1:0-4124 GCA_035713675.1 Gaiellaceae bacterium
TGACGAGCTTCGCCCCGTCGCGCGCGATGCCGCCGGCCTCGTACTCGGGCCCGACCATGAAGCCGGTGATGTTCTGGAGGAAGACGAGCGGGATCCGCCGCTTGCAGCAGAGCTCGATGAAGTGCGCGCCCTTCTGCGCCGACTCGGCGAAGAGGACGCCGTTGTTCGCGAGGATCCCGACGTGGAACCCCTCGATCCGCGCGAAGCCGGTGACGAGCGTCTCGCCGTAGAGCTGCTTGAACTCCTGGAACCGCGAGCCGTCGACGAGGCGCGCGATCAGCTCCCGCGGGTCGACCTGATGGCGGAAGTCCTCCGGGATGAGCCCGTAGAGGTCGGAGGGATCGAGCGCCGGCGGCTCCGGCTCGGCGGCGTCCCGGGTCGCGGCGGGCGCGTCGAGGTTACGCACGATTCCGCGTGCGACGGCGAGCGCGTGCTCGTCGGAGGTTGCGTAGTGGTCGGCCACGCCCGAGCGGCGTGCGTGGACGTCGGCGCCGCCGAGCTCCTCGGCCGTCACCTCCTGCCCGGTCGCGGCTTTCACGAGCGGCGGCCCGCCGATGAAGATCGTCCCGGTGCCGCGGACGATCACCGTCTCGTCCGACATCGCGGGGACGTAGGCGCCGCCGGCGGTACACGATCCCATCACGACCGCGATCTGCGGGATGCCCTGCGCGGACATCTGCGCCTGGTTGTAGAAGATCCGGCCGAAATGGTCACGGTCGGGAAAGACCTCGGCCTGAAGGGGTAGGAAGGCGCCGCCGGAGTCGACGAGGTAGAGGCACGGGAGCCGGTTCTGCTCGGCGACCTCCTGCGCGCGCAGGTGCTTCTTCACCGTGAGCGGGAAGTACGAGCCGCCCTTCACGGTCGCGTCGTTGGCGACGATCACGCACTCGCGGCCCTCGACGACCCCGATCCCGGTCACGATGCCGGCGCTCGGCGCGTCTCCGTCGTACATCTCCCACGCGGCCAGCGCGTTCAGCTCGAGAAAGGCCGTGCCGGGGTCGACGAGGCGGTCGATCCGCTCCCGTGCCGGCAGCTTTCCGCGCGAGCGGTGCCGCTCCATCGCCTTCTCGCCGCCGCCACGCGCGACCGCGGCCGTGCGCTCGCGCAGCTCGGCGACGAGCCCCTCCATGCGCTCGCGGCGTCGCGCAAAGTCCTCGGCTTCGCGGTCGAGCTGCGAGGTCAGGACGGCCACGCCCGGAGCCTAACCGGGGCATCGGCGCCGGTCGGCCATTGACAGCAGCGTGGCGAACCAGAGAGAGTCGCCCGAGCGGGGTCCAGGGCGAGCAGGAGGGATCGATGCAGGGCGACGCGGTGGGTGCGGTGGACGTAGGTACGAGCGAGGATGCGCGGCTCGAGAGCCTGGGCTACAAGCCGCAGCTCAATCGCGTCCTCGGCTTCTTCTCGAACTTCGCGGTGGGCTTCACGTACCTGTCGCCGATGGTCGGGATCTACTCGCTCTTCGTCTTCGGCTTCGGGATCGGCGGGCCGGCGTACATCTGGCTGACCTTCATCCCGCTGATCGGGATGCTCTTCGTCGCCCTCGTCTTCGGTGAGCTCGCGAGCCACTACCCCGTCGCGGGTGCCCTCTTCCAGTACAGCAAGTTCTCGGTCGGCCCTCGCTTCGGCTGGTTCGTGGGCTGGTTCTACGGCTTCGCCCTGCTCATCACGGTCGCAGCCGTCGACACGGGAGTCGTCGGCTACGTCACGGCGCTGACCCACAACTGGTTCGGCTGGAACCTCGACCCGGCGGGCCACGGGACGATCCTCCTCATCACCCTCATCCTGCTCGCCGTCCAGTCCACTGTGAACATCACCGGGGCCCGGATCATGGCCGACGTCGCGAAGTTCGGGGTCTACGTCGAGATCGTCGGAACGCTCGGGATCGCGCTGATCCTGGCGATCCACGGCTTCCACCACAGTTTCGGCTTCCTCTTCTCGACTCAGGGCGCGCAGCATCACGCGACCAATGGCTTCGGCTTCAACTTCCACGGGAGCTGGCTTGCCGCCGCCCTCGTCGCGGTGCTCGCGCCGGTCTACATCTTCTACGGCTTCGAGTCGTGCGGCGACATCGCCGAGGAGACGAAGGACGCGGGGCGGCAGATCCCGCGCGCCATGCGCCATGCGCTGATCTGGGGCGGGATCGCGTCGCTCATCCTCACGGCCGCCTTGCTCCTCGCGACGACCAAGCACAACCCGGTCGCCACGACCATCGCGGGCGGCATTCCGGGAATCCTCGCCCAGCTTCCGAGCTGGCTGCAGGACATCCTGCTCCTCGTGATCATCTTCGCCTTCTTCTCCTGCGGCTCGTCGATCCAGGGCGCGGGCAGCCGGCTCGCCTTCTCCTACGCACGCGACGGCGCGCTGCCGGGCTCCAGCTGGATCTCACGCGTGAACCAGCGCTTCAAGACGCCGGCCAACGCGCTGCTCATGGGAGCCGTCATCACCGTGCTCTTTGCGCTGCTCGTGTACATCAATCCGGGCAGCAACTACCACATCTGGTTCGTGACCTACCCGGCGCACGTGAATGCGCTCGTCGCCCTCGTCTCGTTCGGCGTCAGCGGGATCTACCTCTCGTTCCTCCTGACGGTGGTCGGCGCGATCATCGCGCGCGCCCGAGGCTGGAAGCCCGAAGGCGCGTTCCGGCTCGGGAAGTGGGCCTGGCCGGTGTTGATCATCGCCGGCGTCTATCTCGCGGCGATGTTCGTGAACGTCGTCTATCCGTCCGGGCTCACGAGCGCCCGTGCGTTCTTCAACATCGACTGGATCACGCTCTTCATCATCTTCATCATCGCCGTCGTCGGCGCCCTCTACCTGTTCATCGCGCGGCCCGACCGCAACGTCGAGAAGCACCTGCACGACACGCTCGAGCCGAGCGGGGCGGAGCTGCCGAGCGCGGCGCCGACGACACCCTGATGCGACGGGCCGCTGCCGTCGGCGGCGGCCCGTACATTTGTTCGCGTGATCGTCGCGCACCTCGACCTCGACGCGTTCTACGCGGCCGTCGAGGAGCTCGAGAACCCCGAGCTCCGGACGCAGCCGCTCGTCGTCGGCGGCGACCCGCGCGGCCGCGGCGTCGTCGCGACGGCGAACTACGTCGCGCGGCGCTTCGGGATCCACTCCGCGATGAGCTGCGCCGAGGCGCTGCGCCGCTGCCCGCACGCCGTCTTCATCCGGCCGCGGCACGCGCTCTACCGCGAGCACTCCCGCGGCGTGTGGGAGACGGTGCGCGGCATCGCCCCCACGGTCGAGCAGACCGGCCTCGACGAGGGCTACCTCGACATCGGGGAGGTAGCGACGGACTTCCTCGGGGCCCGCGTCGTCGGCGAGGCCGTGCAGACCGCGGTGCGCGCCGCGACGAGCCTCACGTGCTCGCTCGGCGTCGCGCCGTGCAAGGTCGTCGCCAAGGTCGCGAGCGACGCCCGCAAGCCGGGCGGCCTCGTCGTGATCCCGGCCGGTCGCGAGGCCGCGTTCCTCGCGCCCCTCGCGGTGCGCCGGCTGCCGGGCGTCGGGCCGAAGGCCGAGGAGCGCCTGCGCAGCTCCGGCGTCGAGACCGTGGGCGATCTCGCCGCTCTCGGGGACGAACAGCTCCGCCGGCTCCTACCGGGCACTGTGGGGACGATGTTGCGCGACCGTGCCCGGGGCATCGACCCGCGTGGGCTCGAGCTCGACACCGAGCGCATCTCGATCAGCGTCGAGAACACGTTCGAGCGCGACATCGCCGACCGCGAGCGCCTGCACGACGAGCTGCGCGGGATGGCCGGCGAGGTGGCGGCCGCCCTCCAGCGCCGCGGCCAGGTCGCACGGACGGTGACGACGAAGCTCCGCTACGCCGACTTCTCGATCCGCAGCCGCTCGACGTCGCTCTCCACCGGGATCGACGCGCCGGAGACGATCGGCGACCTCGCCTGCAGTCTCCTCGACCGCGGCCTCCGCGACCGCCCTGGGGCGCTCCGGCTCGTGGGCGTCGGAGTCTCCGGCCTCGCCGACTTCCGGCAGCTGGCACTCGTAGAGTTGGCTCCGTGAACACGCCTCCCGATCCCGAGCTCGCAGCCGCCCGCCGCGAGCTCGACGAGCTCTACCGGCAGCTTGCCGCCGCGCGGCCGTTCAGCTGGAGCCGCATGGAC
>DASSZE010000075.1:0-59842 GCA_035713675.1 Gaiellaceae bacterium
CGAGATCCTCGACGCGAGCGACTTCTACCGCGAGTCGCACGCGAAGATCTACCGCGCGGCGCTCCAGCTCTACGGCAAGAACGAGCCGGTCGACGCGATCACGCTCACGAACGAGCTCGAGCAGCGCGGCGAGCTCGAGGAGATCGGCGGCCGCGTCCGCCTGCACGAGCTCGCGCGCCTCGTGCCTGCGACCGCGAACGCCCGCCACTACGCGGAGATCGTCCGCGAGACCGCGACGCTCCGCGGCCTGATCCGGGCCGGCGGAGAGATCGCGCAGCTCGGCTGGGAGCGCGAGGGCGAGCCGACCGAGCTCGTCGCGCGCGCCGAGCAGCTCGTCTTCGAGCTCGGCGAGCGCCGCGCCGACGGCGAGCTCGTCCTCTTCAGGGACGCGCTCCTCGAGGCGTTCCAGACGATCACGAACCTCTACGAGTCGGGCGCCGAGGTGACCGGCCTCGCCAGCGGCTTCAAGGACCTCGACAAGATCACCGGCGGCTTCCAGCCCTCCAACCTCGTGATCATCGCCGCCCGCCCGTCGATGGGTAAGAGCGCCTTCGCGCTCGAGATCGCGAACCACGTCGCAGTCGAGCAGCAGACGCCGTGCGCGTTCTTCAGCCTCGAGATGTCGAAGCAGGAGGTCGCGCAGCGGCTGATCTGCTCGCGCGGCAAGGTCGACGCCGGCCACATCCGCACCGGCAAGCTCACACGCGACGACTGGCCGCGCGTCGCCCAGGCGTGCGGGCAGCTCGAGGCCGCGCCGCTCTATGTCGACGACACGCCGGCCCTCAGCCTGCTCGAGCTCCGCGCCCGCGCGCAGACCCTGAAGCGGCGCGAGCCGAACCTCGGCCTCGTCGTCGTCGACTACCTCCAGCTGATGACGACCGGCCGCAGCGAGGAGAGCCGCCTGCAGGAGGTGTCGTCGATCTCCCGCGGCCTGAAGGAGATCGCCAAGGACCTCGACCTCCCCGTCGTCGCACTCTCCCAGCTCAACCGCTCGCCCGAGCAGCGCCACGACAAGCGCCCGATGCTCTCCGACCTGCGCGAGTCCGGCTCGATCGAGCAGGACGCCGACCTCGTCATGTTCCTCTACCGCGAGGAGTACTACGACCGCGACGACGCCGACGACACGAAGAAGGGCGTCGCCGAGGTGATCGTCGCGAAGCACCGCAACGGCCCGGTCGGCTCCTTCGACGTCGCCTTCATCAGCCGCTATGCCAAGTTCGCCAGCCTCCAGCAGCAGTAGCGGCCCGCTCGCGGCGCGCTGCCTCGGCTGCGGGCGCGAGTTCGAGACCGAGGAGGTCGTCGTGCTCGGACGGACGTTCCCCGCCGAGCGCTACTGCGAGCTCTGCCGCGCCGCCGAGGCGGTCGTCGACGAGCAGCGCCGGGCCGAGACGCGCTGGGCGCGGGTGCAGGTTCCGTCCGCATACGACGACTGCACGTTCGAGAACTTCGAGCCGGTGCCCGACACGAGGAACGCCCTCGCCGTCTGCCGGCAGTGGGCGAAGGAGTTCCGGGCCGGCACCGACCTGCGCCAGGGGCTCCTGCTCCGGGGTAACCCCGGCGCCGGCAAGACGCATCTCGCGGTGGCGATCCTGCGCGAGGTGATCTGGTGCGAGCAGCGGAAGACGGCGCTCTTCCTCAACGTGCCCGGCTGGCTCAACGCGCTGCGTGAGAGCTTCGGCAACGGCGAGCCGCCGCCGAACCCGACCGGCTACGACGTCGTCGTCCTCGACGACCTCGGCGCGGAGGACTGGACGAGCTGGGCCCGCGACCGCATCTACAACCTCGTCAACCAGCGCGAGCAGCAGCGGCGCCTCGTGATCGTGACGACGAACCACGAGTGGCGAGAGCTCGCGAGCCGCGTCGGCGCGCCGACCGCGAGCCGGCTCCGGCGGCTGACGCGCGAGGTCCACGTCGACGCCCGCGCCGATTACCGCGAGCGCGACGCCGCCTAGACTTCACCTCTGTGCCTTCCACCGTCATCGTGGGCGCGCAGTGGGGCGACGAGGGGAAGGGCAAGATCGTCGACCTGCTCGCCCAGAACTCCGACGTCGTCTGCCGCTACCAGGGAGGTCCGAACGCCGGCCACACGATCGTCGTCGGCGACGAGACGTACAAGATCCGCGCCCTCCCGAGCGGCATCGTCCGTGGCACGCCGTGCGTGATCGGCAACGGCTGCGTCGTCGACCCCGAGGTGCTGATCGCGGAGCTCGACGAGTTCGAGGGACGGGGGCACTCCACCGACGAGGTCTACGTCTCCGGCAACGCGCACCTGATCATGCCGTGGCACGTCGCGATCGACCAGGCGAGCGAGCGGCGGCTCGGCCGGCTCGCGATCGGGACGACGAAGCGTGGCATCGGACCGTGCTACGCCGACAAGGCGATGCGGCTCGGGATCCGCGTCCAGGACATCCTCGATCCCAAGATCCTCCGCCAGAAGATCGAGGTCGCGCTTGCGGAGAAGAACCTCTGGCTCGAGCGCGTCTACGAAACCGAGCCGTTCGACCTCGAGACGGTCGCCGCGCACTACGAGGGCTACGCCCGGCGCCTCAGGCCGTACGTCGCCGACACCTCGCTCTACGTGGACACCGCCCTGCGCGACGGGAAGCGCGTGCTCTTCGAGGGCGCCCAGGCGACGCTGCTCGACCTCGACCACGGCACGTATCCGTTCGTCACCTCGTCGAACCCGGTCGCGGCGAGCGCGGCGACGGGGACGGGGATCGGGCCGAAGCGGATCGATCGCGTCGTCGGCGTCGCCAAGGCCTACGTGACCCGCGTCGGCGAGGGGCCGTTCCCGTCGGAGATCCCGGGCGCCGAGCAGGCGAGAATCCGGGAGCTCGGCGGCGAGTACGGCACCGTGACGGGCCGCGAGCGGCGCTGCGGCTGGCTCGACCTCGTCGCGCTCCGCTATGCGGTGCGCGTCAACGGGATCGACCAGCTCGCGCTGACGAAGCTCGACGTCCTCTCCCACTTCGGCGAGCTGCCGGTCTGCGTCCGCTACCGCACCCGCGACGGCGGCGAGACCCGCGACTTCCCCGCGCACCAGAGCGACTTCCACGCGGCCCAGCCGGTCTTCGAGGTGCTCGAGGGCTGGAACGAGCCGCTCGACACCTGCTCCACGGTGGGCGAGCTGCCCGAGGCGGCCCGCGCCTACGTCGAGTTCGTGGAGCGGGAGCTCGACGTCGAGGTGACGCTCGTCGGCACCGGCGCCGAGCGCGCCGCCGTGCTCAGCCGCTGATCCCGCGTACGGCAGCCGCACGACCGTGCAGCGAGTAGCGGCCGGTCGGATTCCCGAGCGCCTCCTCGAAGATCACCCTCCCTTCCGCCAGCTCTTCCGGGGTGAAGGCGTTCACGGCCGGGCCGCCGGGGCCCCCGACGTGGATCGCCGGCTCCCACAACTCGTCGACCGTCTCGTACTCGACCGAGACCTCGAGCCGGGTCGTCTCGACGTCGTGCAGGCCGGCGTCCTCGAACAGCTTCCGCAGCGCCGCCTCGTCGCGATACTCGGTCTGGGGGCCGAAGTCGCCCGGCTTGAGGCGACTCCGGACCTCGTTGAGCGCGTTGAGCATGTCCACGCCCTGGACCTCCCACATGCACATCGCGACGACGCCGCCCGACCGGGTCACGCGGGCGAGCTCGCACGCCCCGAGCCGGGGGTCGTTGAGGAAGACGACGATGAGCTGCGCAAGCGCCGCGTCGAAGCTGGCGTCCTCCCACGGCAGTTCCTCCGCGGCCGCCTCGCGCACGTCGGCTCCCGGGAACCGCGTGCGCAGCGTCGCGGCATAGTCGGCCGAGGGCTCGGCGGCGGCGATGTTCTCCTCGCCGAGCCGCCTGGTGAGCTCTTCGGCCAGCGCGCCGGTGCCGGCCCCGACGTCGAGCGCCCGATGGGGCGCGCGGACGCCGGCGAAGTCCGCGAATCCCACAGCGAGCTGCCTCGAGTAGCGGCCCATGAAGCGGTCGTAGGCGTCGCTCGACCCGCCGAAGATCGTCCCCCTCATGCTCATGCCGGAGTCACCGCCGACGCGTACGCCCGTGCCCTGAGCTCGAAGGGGCCGTCGGGACTGCCGACCTGGCGGAACAGCTCGTCGTGCGCCCGTCCGCGCGTCTCGGCGTCGAGCGCCGCGAACCACTGCCCGGCCGGCCCGGCGCCGCGACCGAGCGTGCGCCAGAACGCCTCGAAGTCCTCGTAGCCGGCCTGCACGTCCAGCTCCGCGGACTCGACGTCGCCGTGCGGCGCGAGCAGGTCGTGGATCTCCTGCGCCGTCCGGTACCGATTCGGCTCGGCCAGCTCCGGCGCGCCGATCGCGACGGCGGTCCTTCCGATGGCCGCGAACATGTCCACCTCCTCGATCCCCCACATGCAGACCGCGACGCGCCGCGCGACGCGAGCCAACTCGGCGACCGCGGCCGGCCCGTCGGAGACGAACGCGATCACGAGCTGCGCGAGCGCGACATCGAACACACCCGCCGCCCACGGCAGCGACTCGGCGGGCGCCTGCTCGACCTCGAGGCCCGGAAAACGGGCGCGCAGCTCCGCGACGAACTCTGGCGACGGATCCGCGGCCGCGACCACGGCGCCTCGCGTGATCGCCTCGGCGGTGAGCGCTCCGGTGCCGGCGCCGACGTCGAGCACGCGCTCGCCGGCCTCGACGCCGGCGAAGTCCGCGAAGAGCGGCGCCAGCTCGATCGCGTAGCGGCCCATGAAGTCGTCGTAGGCGTCCCCGTCGACGCGAAATGCCTGGTTCACAGCGCGAGCGTATCGAGGTCGGCGCGCGCGTTCACGTTGACGAGCAGCCGCGCGTCGAGCTCGATCCGCGCCGTGTCCAGGTCCTCGAGCACCGAGCCGAGGCGGCCCTCGCCGCTCTCGAACGCCGGCAGCGTGCGGCGCGCGAGGGCGCAAGGGAGAGGGCCGACCTGCGCCACTGCGGCGTCCCGGCACGCGCCCGCGAGCAGGGCAAGGGCCTCGGACGTGAGCAGGGGCATGTCCACGGGGACGACGACGGCGATCTCGTGGGTCGCGCTGCGCAGTCCTTCGGCGATCGCCGCGACCGGCCCCGTCCCCGGGTCGGAGAGCGACGGGAACGGCAGGCCCTCGAGCCGGCCGACCGCGACTCGCTCCGCGCAGGCCTCCCCGAGCAGCCGCCAGGCGCGCTCCGCCAGCGTTTCCCCCGCGAGCTCCGCGAACGCCTTCGGCGAGCCGAACCGCGTGCTGGCGCCGCCGACGAGGAGGATCCCCGTCAGGCCAGGATCCGCCACGGCTCCGTGTAGACGTTCGCCGAGCCGCCACGGACGAAGCCGCAGAGGGTGACACCGCGGTCGGCGGCGAGCTCGACTGCGAGGCTCGACGGCGCGCCGACCGCGACGAGGACCGGGCACCCGGCGACGGCGGCCTTCTGCACCAGCTCGAACGAGAGCCGGCCGCTCACGCACAGGACCTGCGCGGCGAGCGGCAGCAGTCCATTGCGGAAGGCCCAGCCGACGACCTTGTCCAGCGCGTTGTGCCGGCCGACGTCCTCCCGCACGCACAGCGGCTCGCCGGCGGCCGAGAAGAGGCCCGTCGCGTGCAGCGCGCCGGTGACCTCGAACGCAGCCTGCGCCTCGCGCAACCGGTCCGGGAGCGACGCCACGAGCGCGAGCGGAAGGCGCAGCTCCGACTCGACGCGCGGCGCCTCCACCGCCACCGCCTCGAGCGCCCCCTTGCCGCAGACGCCGCAGGAGGACGACGTGTAGAAGCTGCGCTGCAGCCGCTCCGGATCGAACTCGGGCGCGTCGACATCGACGGTGTTCGCAGCGAGATCCTCGGGTAGCCGCGCCTCGCTCGGCCGCAGCCCCTCCGAGATGCAGAAGCCGAGCGCGAGCTCCTCGTCATGCCCCGGCGTGCGCATCGTCACGGCCACGGGCCGTCCGCCGATGCGGATCTCGAGTGGCTCCTCGACGGCGACGCGGTCGCGCTCGGTCGCGCCGGCCGGGAGCCGGAGGACGTCGACCGCTGCGGCCGAGTAGGGCGGCGCGTCCATCCCTGCCAGCGTAGACCGTGCGGTCAGGCTTCTTCGGTCTCTGCGTCCGCCGTCTGTACGTCGGCGTCCACGGCCGCGCGCGCGGTGACGATGTGGTCGAACACCGCGCGGAGCCCGTTGACCGCCGCCGCGACGTCGCCGGGCGACAGCTCGTCGGAGTCGCGCTCCGCCGCGTCGACCAGCTCGTGCGCGGCGAGGTACTCGGCCACGACCTCGCGCTCCTGCCCCTCGGCGGCGACCGGATCCGTCAGGTCGTAGCCGCTCTCCTCGAGCATCCGGCCCACGAGCCGGTCGAACTCGGGAAGCGCACCGGCGGGCTCGTCGCGCAGGCCGTCCTCGAGCGCCTGCCATTCGCTCTCCCACTCGTGCCTGTCGACTCCCGGGTCGTACATGGGGGAGAATCCTGCGCGCGGCCGGGCGCTTTCAAACCGCATACGATCGACGCGTGCGGGCACTGGTCGTCGGGTCGGGGGGTCGGGAGCACGCTCTCGCCTGGTCGCTGGACCGCGGCGGCAGCGTCGACGAGCTGCACGCGGCGCCGGGCAACCCCGGGATCGCGGCGCTCGCCGACTGCCACCCCGTGCGTGCGGACGACCATGCCGCGCTCGTCTCGCTGGCGCGTGAGCTCCGGATCGACCTCGTCGTCGTCGGTCCCGAGGCACCCCTCGTCGCCGGGCTGGCCGACGAGCTTCGGCTGCGCGGCATCGCGGTCTTCGGCCCGAGCGCCGCGGCCGCGCGGATCGAGGGGTCGAAGTCGTTCGCGAAGGAGGTGCTCGACGCCGCCGGCGTCGCGACCGCCGCGACGCTGCCCGTCGCACGCCCGCCCTGCGTCGTCAAGGTCGACGGGCTCGCGGCCGGGAAGGGCGTCTGGGTCTGCCGGGCGCAGGACGAGCTCGACGCGGCGCTCCACGCTGCCCAGGCGCTCGACCAGCCCTTCCACGTCGAGGAGTTGCTCGAGGGCCCGGAGCTGACGGTCTTCGCCGTGGCCTCGGGCGACACGGCCGTCCCGCTCCCGCCCGCACGCGACTTCAAGCGGATCGGCGACGGGGACACCGGCCCGAACACGGGCGGGATGGGCTCCTTCTCGCCGTTGCCCGACGTCCCTGACGAGGCGGCGCAGGGGATCCTCGAGACGGTGCACCTGCCGGTGCTCGAGGAGCTGGCGCGGCGAGGAGCGCCGTTCCAGGGCCTCCTCTACGCCGGGCTGATGGCGACCGAGACCGGCATCCGCGTGATCGAGTTCAACTGCCGCTTCGGCGACCCCGAGACGCAGTCTCTCCTCCCCCGGCTCGACGGCGACCTCCTGCCGCTGCTCGCAGGCGACCTTTCCCACGCGCCGCAGGTCGCCGATCGCGCCGCGGTCACGGTGGTGCTCGCCGGCGGCGAGTACCCCGAGCGCGGTGACAGCGGCACGCCGATCGAGGGCGTCGAGGACGCGGAGGCGACCGGCGCGCTCGTCTGGCACGCGGGCACGGCGCTTCGCGACGGTCAGCTCGTCACGAACGGAGGACGGATCCTCAACGTCGTCGGCACGGGCGAGACCGTGGAGGCGGCGCGAACTGCTGCGTACGACGCGGCGAGCCGCATAGATTTCGCCGGCATGCAGTACCGCTCCGACATCGCCGATGGCTGACGGTCCGCTCGTCGGCATCCTCGTCGGCTCCGAGTCCGATCGCGAGCGCATGCAGGGGACGGTGACCGCGCTCGAGGAGGCGGGCGTCGGCTACGAGTTCGAGGTGCGCTCGGCGCACCGCAACCCGGACGCCGTGGCGGAGTACGCGCGCACCGCACGCGAGCGCGGGCTCCGGGTTCTGATCTGTGGTGCCGGCCTCGCCGCCGCGCTCCCGGGAGCAGTGGCGGCGCAGACCGACCTCCCGGTGATCGGCGTCCCGCTCCGCTCGAGCCTCAGCGTGCTCGACGGGCTCGACGCCCTGCTGTCGATCGCGCAGATGCCGCCCGGCGTCCCGGTCGCCGCGGTCGGCGTCGACAACGCCCGCAACGCCGCCGCGCTCGCGCTGCGGATCCTGCGGGCGTAGTCGAGTCGATCACCCGACGATGTTCGTGCCGCCGTCCGGAAGGACGACGTGGCCGACGCCCTGCACGTCGAGCGCGTGCGCGAGGACGCGATGCGCCTCGTGCGGCCTCAGCCCGCAGTTGCAGCTCGCCGTGCCCTGGGTCATAACGCCGGCGAAGCGCACGCTGCGGTGATACCGGCTGCGGGCGATTGCGGCCAACTCCGCCCACTGCCGGGCCATCGCCGAGTTGTAGATCTCCGGGAGTGCCTTCGTGTGACGGATTGCGCCGGAGACGTACCACGCCTGCCGCGCCGTCCAGACGGCGCCGACGCCGCCGTCGAGCGAGCCGTAGTCGAACAGCGTGTGGCCGTGGGTGGCGGCACGGAAGCCGTGGAAGAAGTCACGCGTCTTTCGGAACGCGGGATCCCACGCGGGCTCGGCGTCGTCGGCCGCGGCCGCCGTGACGTGTGCGTCGAGCCCGTCGCGCCGCAGGATGCTCGCGAACTTGTTCGTCGCGCGCGCCCAGCGGACGCCGGCCGTATAGGCGCTCGGCACCGCGGGGTGGTAGTTGCTCGTGCCGCGTGCCAGCTCGATCGTCGCGTCGGATCCGTCCGGCAGGCAGGCGACGTAGCCGTGCGCGTAACCGGTCATCGCGACCGTGATCTTGTGGTTGTCGGCGAAGCGGCCGGAGAAGAGGATCGTGCCGTAGCCGTGGTGCTTGAAGGTGGGCTTGCCGAAGTCGAGCACGACGATGCCCGTCTCGTGGCGGCGCGCGGCCGAGCAGCCCTGCGCTCGGAGCATCCACGGCTTCGTCGTCCGCTCGTAGATCGAGAGCGTGGTCGCATGCGTCCGCGTCGCCGGGTGGACATGCATCCGCTGCCGGTGCGGCGGCTTGGGGTTGCGCGGGAACTTGGGGTTGCGCGGGAACTTGCGCAGCGTCTTCAGCCAGGCGCTCGGCTCCGGCGCGAAGCGGGGGACGAGGCTGTGCGCATGGACGGGGGCGAGATGCGACTTGGCCGGTGTGGCGGGCTTCGCTCCGGCCATGGCGCCGCCGGCTGCGCCGAGAGCGACCGAGACGGCGGCGGCTATGGGAAAGAAATACCTCTTCAAAAGTACCTTCCTACATATTTCGCGGGATAAATTCCGCGCCAGAGTAGCGTGGTCTCGGCCGGGTCGCCGTCCCCCGTTCGAGGGAGGAGGCGCCGACGGGCGGGCGCTCTAGACTGGAGCACGTGATTGCCCGCTACTCGCGCCCGGCCATGGCCAGGATCTGGTCGGACGAGGGGAAGCTCGCGGCGTGGCTGGAGGTCGAGCAGGCCGCCACCGCGGCCTGGGCCGAGCTGGGAGTCGTGCCCGGCGAAGCGGCCGCCCGGATCGCCGAGGCGACCCCGCCGAGCGCCGAGCGGGTGGCCGAGATCGAGGCGACGCTGCACCACGACACCGCGGCCTTCGTGGACGCCGTCACGGAGCAGCTCGGCGAGGAGGGCCGCTGGTTCCACTACGGCCTCACGTCCTCCGACGTCGTCGACACCGCGCTCTCGTTGCAGCTGCGCGAGGCCGGTGCGCTCATCGTGGCAGGGGTCGACCGGGCGTTCGCCGCGGTGGTGGCGCGCGCCGAGGAGCACCGCGAGACGCTGCAGATCGGCCGCACGCACGGCGTCCACGCCGAGCCGACGACGTTCGGGCTGAAGCTCGCAGGCTGGGCGTTCGAGCTGGCCCGCGGCCGCGAGCGCGTGGCGCGCGCGCTCGAGGGCATGCGCGTCGGGAAGCTGTCGGGCGCCATCGGCACGTACGCCGCCACGGATCCCGAGCTCGAGCGGCTCGCCTGCGAGCGGCTCGGCCTCGAGCCGGCGCCCACCTCGACCCAGATCCTCCAACGCGACAGGCACGCGGAGCTGCTCGCCGCGCTCGCCGTCGTCGCCTCATCACTCGACGCGTTCGCGCTCGAGATCCGGCACCTCGCCCGCACGGAGGTCGGCGAGGCGCAGGAGCCGTTCGGCCGCGGCCAGAAGGGGTCCTCGGCGATGCCGCACAAGCGGAACCCGGTCGTCGCCGAGCGGATCTGCGGGCTCGCACGCGTCGTCCGCGGCTACGCGCTCGTCGGGCTGGAGAACGTCGCCCTCTGGCACGAGCGCGACATCTCGCACTCGTCTGCCGAGCGGGTCGCCATCCCCGACTCGTTCCTCGCGCTCGACTACATGCTCGACCGCTTCGCCTGGCTCGTGGAGGGCCTCGTCGTGCGGCCCGAGCGGATGCGGCGGAACCTCGAGGCGAGCCACTTCCTCTTCTTCAGCCAGCGCGTCCTCAGTGCCCTCGTCGAGTCCGGCCTCTCGCGCGACGAGGCGTACCGACTCGTCCAGCGCGCGTCGATGCGCGCGTGGGAAGAGGAGCTCGACTTCCGCGAGCTCTGCCGCGCCGACGACGAGATCGCCTCGCACGTCGACCTCGACTCGACCTTCGACCTCACCGCCTATACCCGCCACGTCGACACCGTCTTCGCCCGCCTCGAAGCCCTGAAGGGGGAACCCGCCCATGTCTGAGCTCCAGCACGTCGCATCCGGAAAGGTGCGCGAGATCTACGCCGTCGACGACGAGACCCTGCTGCTCGTCGCGTCCGACCGGATCTCGACGTTCGACGTCGTCCTGCCGACCGAGATCCCCGACAAGGGACGCGTGCTGACCGGCCTCTCCGGCTACTGGTTCACGCTGCTCGGACCGATCGTCCCGAACCACATGCTCGCGATCCGCGACGACGGCCGGTCGATGGAGTGCCGCCGGCTCGAGATGCTTCCGATCGAGTGCGTCGTCCGCGGCTATCTCGCGGGCTCGGGCTGGAAGGACTACCGGGCGAGCGGCGAGGTCTGCGGGCACCGGCTGCCCGAAGGGCTGCAGGAGTCGGACAAGCTGCCGGAGCCGATCTTCACCCCCGCGACGAAGGCGCAGGAGGGGCACGACGAGAACATCACGCGCGAGCAGGCGGCCGAGCTCGTCGGCGAGGAGCGGCTGCGCGAGGTGGAGGCGGTCTCGATCCGGCTCTACACCACGGCCGCCGAGCACGCGCTGCGGGCGGGGATCATCATCGCCGACACGAAGTTCGAGCTCGGGCTCGACCCCGACGGCAACCTCGTCCTCGGCGACGAGGCGCTGACGCCCGACTCGTCGCGCTTCTGGCCCGGCGACACGTACGAGCCCGGGCGCGCCCAGGACAGCTTCGACAAGCAGTTCGTCCGGGACTACTGCGAGACGACCGGCTGGGACAAGACCGAGCCGGGGCCGGAGCTGCCCGACGACGTGGTGCAGGTCACGCGCGCGAAGTACCACGAGGCGTTCGAACGGCTGACCACGATCCCGTTCCCCTCCTATCTCGACGACCCCACCGTGGTGCTGGGTTGATCACCCCACCGAATGCTGCGCATTCGTCGGGGGCCCCGAAGTGAGAGCCACCGTCCTCGTCCGGCCCAAGCCGGGGATCCTCGATCCGCAGGGAGAGGCCGTCGGCTCGGCGCTCGGCCACCTCGGCTTCGAGGTGAGCGATGCGAGGGTCGGCAAGGTGATCGACCTCGAGCTCGAGGCCGCCGACGCGGCGTCGGCGAAGGCCGAGGTGGAGCGGATGTGCGAGCGCCTCCTCGCGAACCCGCTGATCGAGTCGTACGAGGTGGAGATCGTTGGGTAGGCCGCAGCCGCGGATCGGGGTCGTGACCTACCCGGGCTCGCAGGACGACCGGGACGCGCTCTGGGCGCTGGGCGCGCTCGACGCCGAGGCGGTTCCGATCTGGCACGACGAAGCCGAGCTGCCCGATCTCGACGCGGTCGTGCTGCCCGGCGGCTTCTCGTACGGTGACTACCTCCGCTGCGGCGCCATCGCGCGCTTCTCGCCGGCGACCGGCGCCGTGCGAGAGTTCGCGGAGGCCGGCGGCCTCGTGCTCGGTATCTGCAACGGCTTCCAGATCCTCTGCGAAGCCGGGTTGCTGCCGGGCGCATTGCTCCGGAACGAGTCGCTCCGCTTCGTGTGCCGGGACGTGCCGGTCGTCGTCGAGCGCGACGACCTGCCCTTCACGAAGCGGTGCACGGCGGAACAGCGGCTCGTTCTGCCCGTCAAGCACGGCGACGGCCGCTACCTGCCGCCGCCGGATCTCGACCCGGGGCAGGTCGTGTTGCGCTACGTCGACAACCCGAACGGCTCGGTCGACGGCATCGCCGGCGTCTGCAACGAGGCCGGGAACGTGATGGGGCTGATGCCGCACCCCGAGCACGCCGTCGACCCGCTGCTCGGCTCGGACGACGGAGCGCTCCTGCTCGCTTCGCTCGTCGACGCGGCGCGCGAGCACACGCTCGCGGCGATCTAGATTCCGAGCACCTCCGCGAGCGCCGGATGCCGCGCCAGCGCGGTCTTCAGCGCGCCGATGTCCTTCTCCCGGAGCGTCACCGGCCCTCGCACGCCACCACCTGCGCCCGCGTAGGAGAAGCGGACGAGGCGCTCGCCCTTCGCCGTCTCGAGCAGCTGCACTCTCGAGGAGAACTGCTTCGTGCCCGCGCGCTGCTTCAGGATCAGCTCCTCGACGAGATCCGCCGGCCCCCAGGGTGTCGCCGCCTTCGCCACGACGAAGACGCTAACGCGGGAGGTGTCGCGGCTTCGTGCCGTCTTCGTGCCGAATCAGCCGGGGCTAGCGGGCGAGCAGGCCGAAGACGAAGCCGGCCGCGATCGACAGGGCCGGGCCGAGCACCCAGCCCTGCAGGATCAGGAACAGCGTCGAGAGGTGAACCGTCTCGCGGCCGCGGGCGAAGCCGGCGCCGGCCATCGCCCCGACGAGCGCCTGGTTCATCGACGTGAAGAAGCCGAAGGCGACCGCGGCGAGCACGACCGCGGCCTGCACGAGCTGCGCCGCCGTCGCCATCGCCCGGTCGACGTCCACGATGTCGAAGGCGACGCGGCGCAGGAGCGGCTTCCCCCACGTGAGGACGCCGACGGCGATCGCCGCGCCGCCGAGCGCTCCCGCCGCGAGCGGGCTGAACGTGCCGGTGCCGACGAGTGCCCCGCTCGCGTTCGAGACGTCGTTCGCGCCCATGGCGAAGGCGGCGATCGCGCCCATGGCCACGAGCACCGTCCCGATCCGCCCGCCGAGGTGCAGGCGGTCGAGGCCGAGCGTGAGGAGGAGGCCGAGGAAGATCGCCGCGATCGGCGCCGCCGCCCACACGATCACGAGGTGTCCGATCGCGCTCCACTGCACCCCGACGCCGGTGGCGAGGCTCACGCCGACGATCGAGAAGACGAGGATCTGGATCGTCGAGGTCGGCATGCGGAAGCGGTTGAAGAACGTCGTGACCGCGAAGGCGACCCCGATCACGACCACCTGTCGCTCCACCGAGAGCGGCACCGACGTGAGCCCCGAGCCGACCCGCTTCTCCACCTCGTGGCTCGCGAACGTCGCGCCGAGGAAGGCGAGCGGAGCCATGAGGACGAGTGCCTGCCATGCGCCGATGGCGCGCAGGGCGTGCGGCATCCCCATCACGGCGCCGGTGTAGTGGGCGCCGATGCTCCAGGCGAAACCGAGCGCGAGGACGACGAGGAGTGCCGTCAACGGAACTCGTCGATGCCAGTGCCGTCCTCCGGATGCTCCCAGCCGTAGGCGGCGATATAGCCCCAGCAGTCCGGGCGGCTGCCGTCGACGTCGGTGACGCCGTACGCGTCGGCGAGCCCGCGGGCGCTGACGATCGTGCCCGCCCAGCGGCGGGCGTCGGGGTCCTGCGCGAGGGCGGCGACGCCCCGCGCGACGTAGGCCGGCGACTCGGAGATCCCGAAGCCGGGTCGCTTCGCCACGGCATCCCGCCAGTTCGCCTCGGTGACGCCGAAGTTCTCCAGCATCTTCTCCGAGCGGAGCCAGCCGGGCGTGACGCCGACCGCGGTGATCGGCTCGTTCTCGAGCTCGGCGGCGAGCCCCTTGACGATTCGCTCGACGTTCGCCTTCACGAGGTCGTAGTAGAAGCCGACGTTGCGCCGGAACTCGGCGTTCGCCTCGGAGGTGCCGTCGGTCATCTCCACGACGAGCCCGCCCGAGCCTCGCAACATGAGCGGAATCGCGGCGTGGGAGGTGATGAGGTGCGTGTGCACGCCCATCTGCAGCATGCGCAGGCCGCCGGCCCAGTCGTGCTCCCAGAGCGGCCTGTCCCATTCCATGTACCTGTCGCCGCCGAAGATGTCGTTGACGAGCACGTCGAGCCGGCCCTGCTCGCGCTCGATGGTGGCGACCAGCTCGGCGACCGCCGCCGGATCCTCGTGGTCGACGACGAGCGCCGATCCCTCCCCGCCCGCGGCTGCGACGAGCTCCCCGGTCTCCTCGATCGTCTCGCGCCGGCCGAGCTCCGACGGCCCGGACGTGCGGCTGCTGCGGCCGGTCGCGTAGACGTGGAAACCGGCGCGGCCCAGTTCGACCGCGATCGCGCGACCGGCGCCGCGGGTCGCGCCCGCGACGAGGGCGACCCCGCGCTCCCCGCTCACATCGCCGCCGCGACGCGCTCGGCGGCCGTGGTGAGCTCCTCGTCCGTCACGTTCGGGAGCACGTCCTCCCAGACCGGCAGCGCCATCCCCGAGGCCTCGAGCATGCCGAGCGGCCTCGGCAGGAACCAGACGTGGAAGTGCGCGCCACCGTCGCCCCAGCGGTAGAGGTGGACGCGCGCGACCTCGCCGAGCGAGAGGATCGCCCGCTCGACCCGCGCCGCGACGCGGCCGAAGTCGGCCGCCAGCTCCTCGGGCAGGTCGGAGAAGGAGTCGGCGTGGACGCGGCTCGCGAGCCACACCGTCCCGGGCAGGCTCCCCTGCACCGGGGGATGCAGCGTCCACCTGTCGTCCGACCACACCGGCGGCGTGGCCTGGCCCGTGCAGATCCCGCACGGCGGCCCGCCCGGCTCGCCGCGCCGCGGCGGCTCGGGGATCTGGCGCTCCGCCGGCTCGCGGGGAACGAGCGGCTCGACGTACGGCAGGGACATGCTGGTCATCCGGTCTCCTTTCGTCGGTCGGCGATGCCGCGCAGGACGACGCCCACGACGCTCGACCTCGC
The DNA here is from genome assembly GCA_035713675.1 of Gaiellaceae bacterium. GTDB lineage: Bacteria > Actinomycetota > Thermoleophilia > Gaiellales > Gaiellaceae > Palsa-739. Next base: position 15,085 of record DASSZE010000075.1, read on the forward strand.
CTCCTCCGCCGGCCACTCGTGGCGTCCACGCAGGTGGACGTACGGCCACGCGGTCATGTTGAACGCGATGTCTGCGGTGCGGACGACGTCGTCGGTCTCGGGCAGCGAGCCGTCGCGAGCGCCCTCGCGCAGGAACTGGATGAACGGGTGGAGGTAGGACGGCGTCTCCGGCGTGGCATCCTGATGGAACGCCTCGTCGGTGGCGAGCATCAGCGGCAGGTGCCGGTCGATCAGGTCGCAGAGGGCTTCGAGCCCGCGGGTCAGCCGCTCGAGGCCGGTTCCCTCGGCCGTGAGGATCGGGTACATCGTCTCGCGGAAGTCCTCGGCGAGCTCGCCCACGAGCGCGCCCACCAGCGTCTCGCGCGAGTGGCCCTGCCGCCAGAGCGTCGACCGCGCGCGGCCCGAGACCTCGGCCACCCGCTCGAGCGTGAGGCCCGAGAAGCTCCGCTCCCGGAGGACGTCGATCGTCGCGCGGCGCAGCCCCTCGTCGAGCTTCTTTGCTTCGCTCATCGAACATAGATGTTGCAAAATAAGGACGCTCCTGTCAAGTGGTGAGCGGCTCCCTTGTCGGCACGTGCCGCGAGGCGGTACCGTCCTCGGCCATGGAGGGTCGCGACCAGCGCGACCCGGGCTACGACGACTGGTTCGACGAGCCCGAGGCGCCGACCGACAGCCAGGGCGACGTCGCCCGCGGCGCCTACGAGGGCGAGGACGAGGTCTGGGTCCTGCCGGAGGACGAGGAGCCGCGCCACACCGGCCGGCGCGAGATCGTCGTCGCAGGCCGGACCCTGACCATGATCCAGGTGGCCATCATCGCCGGGTCACTCATCGTCCTCCTGATCGCGATCCTCGCTGCGGCGGGCGTGTTCAGCAGCAGCAAGTCGGCGGCGCCGCCAGTGACGACCCCGACCGTCCCGCCCGCGCCGAAGACCACTGCCACCGCCACCACGAACACGACGCCTACGGCGACGGCGCCGAGCCAGACGCTGAGCCCGGGCGCAACCGGGTCCGAGGTCACGAACCTCCAGGAGTCGCTCACGGCACTCGGCTACAACCCGGGCAAGGCCGACGGCAGCTACGGCCCCTCGACGCAGGCGGCGGTCGCCGAGTTCCAGAAGGCCAACGGGCTCGCGGCCGACGGCGTCGTCGGACCGGCGACGCTCGCGAAGTTGCAGCAGGCGCTCTCCGGGTAGCGTCCCCCGTCGTGGGGGGAGACGGGTTCGACGACGTCCTCGCGGCGAACGAGGAGTATGCGCGGGAGTTCGCGCTCGCCGGCCTGAGCGGACGGGCGGCGAAGGGGCTCGCCGTCCTGACCTGCATGGACACCCGGATCGAGCCGCTCGCGATGCTCGGCCTCTCCCCCGGCGACGCGAAGATCCTCCGCAACGCCGGCGCGCGGGTCGACGCCGGCGTGCTGGCCACGCTGGCCCTCGCGCACAGGCTCCTCGACGTGACGCGCGTGATGGTGGTCGCGCACACCGACTGCAGGATGAGCGTCGACAGCGAGACCGACCTGCGGCAAGCGATGGCCGCGGCAGGGGATCCCGACCCGAGCGGCCTCTCGTTCGCCGTCGGCGCCGGCCGCGAGGAGACGCTGCGGCGGGACGTCGACGAGATCCGCTCCTCCCCGCATCTCGACGGCGTCGAGGCGGGCGGCTTCCTCTACGACGTCGGGACGGGCCGGCTCAGACGGGTTTGCTGATCCCGTTCCGCTCCTGCGGGATCAGCAGCTCGAAGCGAGCCCCACGGGCGCGAGGGTCGTAGACGAGATCGCCGCCGTGCGCCTGCGCGTAGGCGCGGGCGATCGCCAGGCCGAGGCCATGGCCGGTCTCGCCGCGGCCCCGGGCGAAGCGGTCGAAGATCCGGCTCTCGAGCTCCTCCGGGATCCCGGGGCCGTCGTCCTCGATCGCGATCCGCAGATGCCGGTCGCGCTGTTGCGCCTCGATCCGGATCGGCGCGGCGCCGTACCGGATCGCGTTGGCGACGAGGTTCGAGACGACGCGCTCGAGCACGAGCGGGTCGACGACGGCGGCCAGGTCGTCGGGAATGTCGAGCTCGACGGCGTCACTCGCCGGAATCGCACCCTCGACGACGTCGGCGAGGACGGACTTCAGCACGACGGGCCGTGGCTCGACGGTGATGGCGCGCGCGTCGAGGCGCGACAGGTCGAGCAGCTCCTCGAGCAGGCGGCGCAGCCGCTCGCCCTGCTCGACGCCGACCTGGAGCAGGTCCTGCTTCAGCTCCTCGCTGAGCTGGGGCCCGCGCTCGGCGAGCGTCTTGAGCACGCCGTAGACGGACGTGGCCGGGGTGCGCAGCTCGTGCGACGCGATGGCGACGAAGTTGAGCTTCAGCTGGTCGAGCTGGATCAGATCCTCGTGCAACCGCGCGCGCTCGATCGCGATGGCCACCCGCTCGGCGACGAGCTGGAGCAGCTCGACCTCCCCGCGCCTGAAGTCGCGCGGCACGAGGGTCCCGACGTGGAGCACGCCGAGGGACTCTCCCCGCACGAGCAGCGGCACGCCGATCATCGACCGGAGCTTCTTCTGGCGAAGGATGGGGTTGTAGACGGGGTACTCGTCGACGTCGATCACGAGCGGCCTCCCCTCCGCCGCGACCTTGCCGGCGAAGCCGGCGCCGAGCGGGATGCGGACGCCGATCTCCTCCTCGATCCCGAGCGCGGCGCGCGCGACGAGCTCGTCGGTCTCCTCGTCGAGCAGCAGCACCGCGCACGTGTCGGTGCGGAGGATGTCGCGGATCCGCGGGAGGAGGACCGAGAGCAGCTCGTCGACCTCGAGGTGGGCGAGCGCCGCGTCGGTCACGGCCTGCACGTGCTCGATCTGCTCGCGCGCCGCCCGCTCCGCCTCGTAGGCGCGGGCGTGCTCGATCGCGAGCGCGGCCCGGTCGGCAACCAGCTGGAGCAGCTCGACCTCGTCGTGGCGGAACTTGCGCGGCACGAGGGAGCCGACGTGGAGCACCCCGCTCGCGGCTCCCTCCACGATCAGCGGCACGCCGAGCATCGACTTGATGCCCTTCTCCAGCAGGATCGGGTTGAGGACGTGGGCGTGGTCGACCTCGTCGAGGACGACCGGCTTCTTCTGGGCTGCGATCCGTCCCGCGAAGCCGCCGCCGACCGGGACGCGGACACCCAGCTCGACCTCCTCCTCGATCCCGAGCGCCGCCCGCGCGACGAGCTCGTTCGTGTCCTCGTCGAGCAGGAGGATCGCGCAGGTATCGACCTCGAGGATCTGGCGGGTGCGGTCGAGCAGCGCCTGCAGCAGCTCGTCCAGCTGCAGGTGCGCGAGCGCCGCGTCGGTTACCGACTGGAGACGGCGGACGCGCTCATCGCTGAAAGCCCCCGACGACACCGTTTCCTCCTGCCCGAACGCGGTGGAAGCTACCCCTCGCGTGCGCGACGGACGAGGACGGCCGCGGCGAGCACGAGGCCGGCGGCCACCTCTGCGAGCCAGACGTCGCGGTCGCGGATCGGGTTGATCGAGACCCTGCGCGCGAGCGGCTCCAGGCAGAGCGCGCCCGCGGTGACCAGCGCGCCCGCGATCGCGCGGCGCGTCCGCCACTGCTGGCCGAACCACCCGAACAGCGGCCCGGTCACGATCCCGCCGACGAAGACGGTGCGCTCGCTGTAGAGGAAGCCGCGCACGGTCGCGACCGTGATGTGCGCGTGCTCCACCGGGCTGATCGTCATCAGCCCGTAGCCGACGAGGGCCGCATACGTGCAGGCGAGGCCGAGCAGCGCGGCACGGCGCGGGTCGCGTTGCGTGGCGCCGGCGACGAACGGCAGGACGAGCCACGGCGCCGAGAGGAGGCTGAGGTCGGTCGACCAGCCCTCTGCCCAGAGGTGTCCGGAGCCGGTGAGGCTGCCGAGGTACTGGTCGCCCGCGCCGAAGGCGGCGGATAGGACGAGTGCGAGCGCGATCACCGGCATGGTCGCGATCCTAGCCCGCGGCCCTGGCGAGCTCCTGCGCGCGTTCCTCGCTCAGCCCGCGCCCGCGCTCGAGCACGTCCCCTCGACGTAGATTCCGGCCCGTGAAGCGGCTCCACGTCCCGTCGCTCCTCCGCAGGAACGCGAACTTCCGCCGCTACTTCTTCGGGCAGTCCGTGTCGATGCTCGGCGACCAGATCGCCACGATCGCGTTGCCGCTGACCGCCGTCCTGGCCCTCCACGCCACGCCGGGACAGATGGGAGCGCTGACGACGGCGTACCTGCTGCCGAATCTTCTCTTCTCGCTCCACGCCGGGGTCTGGGTCGACCGGAGCGGCCGCCGCCGCGAGATCATGCTCGCGGCCGACGTCGCGCGCGGGATCCTCACGGCGACGATCCCGATCGCCTTCGCCTTCGGCGGCCTGAGCTGGGGCCAGCTCTACGGCGTCTCGTTCCTGCTCGGCTGCGCCAGCGTCTTCTTCTACGTCAGCTACGGCGGCTTCTTCCAGACGATCGTGGCGCGCGAGGACTACGTCGACGCGAACACGCTCCTCAACGGCAGCCGCGGGTTCTCGTTCCTGGCCGGGACGAGCCTCGGGGGCATCCTCGTCCAGCTCGTGCACGGGCCGTTCGCGCTGGCGCTCGACGCCGGGTCCTTCTTCTGGTCGGCGCTCTTCCTGCGGCGGATCGACGCCCCGGATGCACCCGGCGCAGACCGGGAGTCGGGCGGCCTCATGACCGGGCTGCGCTGGATCCGGAGGAACCCGATCATGCGCGCCGAGCTGCTCGGCGTCGCGACGATCAACCTCTTCAACTTCATCTATTGGGCGATGTTCCTGCTCTACGCGACGCGCTACCTGGACGTCAGGCCCGCCACGATCGGGATCGTGATCGGGGTCGCGGCCGTGGGGACGCTCTTCGCCGCGGCGCTGACCGGACCGGTCGCGCGGGCCATCGGCGTGGGGCCGGGATTCCTGATCGGCTGCTTCCTCTTCCCCGCGCCGCTGCTGCTCGTGCCGCTGGCGCGCGGCCCGCACTGGTTCGTCGTCGCGCTCCTCTTCATCGCGGAGTTCGTCTCGGGGATCGGGCTGATGCTGCTCGACAGCCTCGCCGGCGTGATCCAGGCCGCGCTCGTCCCGCCGACGGTTCGCTCCCGCGTCTCGGGCGCCTTCATGGTCGTCAACTACGGCGTGCGGCCGCTCGGCACGGCGCTCGCAGGAGTGCTCGGCACGACCATCGGCGTCCATTCGACGATCTGGATCGGCGCCGGCGGCGCGCTGCTCGGGATGGCCTTCCTGCTCCCGTCGCCGATCCGGCACCTCCACGCCGTGCCCGAGCCGGCCGAGCTCTGAGCCCGCCAAACCGGCGCCGTCCGCCAGCCGTAGCTACTGCGGACAACACCTCCCACCAAGGAGAGCTCCATGCAGTCGCACGTACGCATCGCAACCGCCGTCGCCGTGACCGGCCTGCTCGTGGCCGTCGCCGCCGGCAGCGCGCTCGCCGCGACGCGCAAGCACGTCGTCATCACGACGAAGAGCGCCGCCCTGAACAAGCGCGTCCTCGCCACGAGGAGCGGGCTGACCCTCTACTCGCTCAGCGCCGAGCGGAAGGGCCGGTTCATCTGCACAGACAGTGCGTGCCTTTCGTTCTGGCACCCGCTGCTCGTGCCCAAGGGGACGATCCCGGCCGGAGCCTCGCACCTCGGCACGATCGCCCGCCCCGGCGCGAAGGGACGGCAGGTGACGTTCCGCGGCGCGCCGCTGTACACGTTCTACCTCGACCGCAGGCGCGGCGACGCCGGCGGCGAGGGCTTCAAGGACGTCGGCACCTGGCACGCAGCGTTGCCGGGTAGTTGAGCCGGCCGGAGCACGCGGCGCCCCGCGCGGGCGCCGCGTTCGCTCCGACCGCTAGGTTCAGCCGAGCCGGATGAGCGACGCGACCACAGCGGAGGCTCCGCAGCTGCAGCGCGTGCGGCTGATCTTCGCCGCCCTCCTGCTCGTCCTGCTGCTCGCCTCGCTCGACCAGACCATCGTCTCGACCGCGCTGCCGACGATCGTCGGCGACCTCGGCGGCCTTCAGCACCTCTCCTGGGTCGTCACCGCGTACCTGCTCGCCTCGACCGTGTCGGGGCCGCTGTACGGGAAGCTCGGCGACCTCTACGGTCGCAAGAGCGTCCTGCAGATCGCGATCGTGATCTTCCTCATCGGCTCGGCACTGTGCGGGATCAGCCAGGACATGGGGCAGCTGATCGCGTTCCGTGCGCTGCAGGGGCTCGGCGCGGGAGGGCTGATCGTGACGACGATCGCCGTGGTCGGCGACATCATCCCGCCGCGCGAGCGGGGCCGCTACCAGGGCTACTTCGGCGGCGTGTTCGGGATCTCCACGGTGATCGGGCCGCTGATCGGCGGCTTCTTCGTCGACAACCTCTCGTGGCGCTGGATCTTCTACGTCAACCTGCCGATCGGCGCCCTCGCGCTCGGCGTGATCGCCTCGGCCTTCCACTCCCGCGCCGAGAAGGTGCAGCACAAGATCGACTACCTCGGGGCCGCCGTGCTCGCGGGCGGCCTGTCGGCGGTCGTCCTGTACACGAGCCTCGGCGGAACGACGTACGGGTGGACCTCGCCGCAGATGGTGGTCACGCTCGTCGTGGGCGTCGCGCTGCTCGTGCTGTTCCCGTTCGTGGAGCGGCGGGCGGCCGAGCCGATCCTCCCCCTCGAGCTGTTCCGCAACCGGATCTTCGACGCGACGAGCGCGGTCGGCTTCATCGTCGGCCTCGCGCTCTTCGGCGCCGTCACCTTCCTGCCGTTCTACTTCCAGGTCGTCAAGGGATACAGCGCGACGACGTCGGGCCTGCTGCTGACGCCGATGATGCTCGGGCTGCTGATCACCTCGATCCTGAGCGGCAACCTCATCTCGCGCTTCGGCCGCTACAAGCCGTTCCCGATCGCCGGCACCGCGATCATGACGGTCGGCGTCCTTCTGCTCTCGCGGCTCACCGTCACCACGCCGATGTGGCAGGCGGCGCTGTACATGCTCGTCCTGGGGCTCGGCCTCGGGATGGTGATGCAGGTGCTCGTGCTCGCGGTCCAGAACGCGGTCCCGTACCGGCTCCTCGGCGTCGCGACGTCCGGCTCGACGCTCTTCCGCCAGATCGGAGGCTCGATCGGCGTCGCCGCGTTCGGCGCGATCTTCGCGAACGAGCTGAGCCACCAGCTCCTGCAGCGGCTGCCCGGAGGCGCCCACGTCCCGACGGTGGCGAACCCGGCGATCGTGAAGCAACTGCCGCCGGCGATCCACCACCCGTACATCGTGAGCGTCGCGGACGCGCTGAAGCCGGTCTTCCTCGCCGCGGCCGGCTTCGCCTTCTTCGCCTTCCTGCTCACGTGGCTCCTGCGCGAGATCCCGCTCCGCCAGACGGCTCCCTCGGAGACGATCGCGGAGGGCATCCCGCCCCAGCGCGACGACGACTCGCAGCGCGAGCTCGAGCGAGTCGTCGCGTCCCTCGCGGGTCACGAGGAAAGGAACCGCGTCTACCGGGAGGTGATCGAGCGCTCGGGAGTCGAGATCGAGCCCGACGAGTCATGGCTGCTCGCGCGGCTCTCGGAGCGCGGGCCCACGTCTCTGCCGGTCCTCGCGGAGGAGTGCGGCCTCGCGCCCGACGTGCTCGGCCCTCGTGCCGATGCGCTCGTGCGGCGCGGCTACCTCGAGCGCGACGGCGACGGGACGGAGCCGAGGCTGCGCACGACTCCTGCGGGACGCGCGGCGCTCGACCGGCTGATCTCCGCCTGCCGCGAGCAGTTCACCGAGCTCCTCCACGGCTGGCGATCGGCCGAAGACGCAGACACCGAGGCCGCGCTCGAGCGCATGGCCCGCGCCCTCGTCGCCGAGATGCCTGCCGGCTGAAAGCCGCCTCAGACGACGGCAACTTCCTCGTCGAGATCGTGGAGAAGCTGCTCCACGCGTCGCTCGATGTCGTCTCGAATCGTGCGGACCTGCCCGAGCGGGAGGCCCTTCGGGTCGGGGAACTCCCAGCTGATCCTGCGCACGCCGGGCGTGACGGGACAGACCTCCTCGCTGCAGGTCGAGACCGCGACGTCGGCCCAGGCGAGATCGGCGGCGTCCAGCTTGTGGGGGACATGCCCGCTCGCGTCGATGCCGATCTCGCGAAGCGCCTCGAGGACCTGCGGGTGAGCGGCGGGCCCCGGATCGCTGCCGGCGCTGCGCGCCTGGTGGCGGTCTCCCGCGCTCCGCCGGAAGAGGTGCTCGGCCATCACCGAGCGTCCGCGGTTGCCGACGCACACGAAGAGGACGCGGGTCATCCCGTGGCCGAGTCGTCCCTACTTCCGGCTGCGGTCGATCAGCTCGATGCGGTAGCCGTCGGGGTCCTGGACGAAGCAGAGGAGCGAGCCGCCTTCCCGAACCCGGTACGGCTCGCGCTCCGGCTCGATGCCCTGCTCCTTCAGCTGCGCCAGCGTCCGCTCGAGGTCGTCGACGCCGACCGCGATGTGGCCGTAGCCCGTGCCGAGGTCGTACGCGCGGCCGTCGTGGTTGAAGGTGAGCTCGAGCACCGACTCCTGGTCGCCGATGCCGAAGAAGTAGTTCGTGGCCTCACGCTCGCCGTTGCGGACGATGTCCATGTCGCGTTCGAAGCGGAAGCCCAGCGCCTCGTAGAAGGCGCGGCTCTTCTCCGGATCCGTGATCCGCACCATTGTGTGCAGGAAGGTCGCCATGGCAGGATCGTACGTGGCGATCGCTCAAGCCGCGGCCTCGTTCGGCCGATGGAGAGGTAAGCGTCTTTGAGGGAGGGTTGTCTGCCACCGGCAGGCGAAGGAATGAAACGCACAATCGCTCGGATCCGGCCACTGGTACCGGCACTGGCGGCCGTCGTCGCATCGGTCGTCGTCTCGCTGGTGATCCTGCAGCCTCCCGCCCAGCGGCTGCTGCCGGGAACCGCGCCGGTGAGTCGGGGACATGTCGGGGCACTCGTCCTGCCCGCGCCGCGTGCACCGCGGCCCGTCGTCCACCCGCAGCCGGCGATCGCGGCCACGCCGGTGCAGGCCCCGGTGCAGGACGTCGTCTTCGCGCCGCAACGCCAGGCTCTGCGGCCGCCCGCTCCGGCGCACCACACCTCGACCGGCTCGACGCGGAAGCCTAAGCACAAGCCGACCTCGAAGCCGGTCGCGCCGACGCCACCCCCGACTACGCCCGTCACTCCTCCTCCTCCTCCACCTCCGCCTCCTCCGCCGCCTCCGCCGCCTCCGCCCCCTCCGCCCATCGCCGCTGCCCGGAAGGGCCACGGCCCGCCGGCCCACTCGCACTCCCGGCTGCTGGCCCGCCGGAAGCCGAAGCCAAAGCCGCAGCCGAGCCACCCGGGCCCGCCGCCCGACCACGGCAAGCCGACGCCGCCTCCTCCGCCTCCGCTGCCCAGCGCGGCACTCGCGCCGCCGGCACCTCCCGCACAGTCGGCGCCGCCCGTCGTCCCGCCCGGCCACGGCGGGACGCCGCCGGGCCAGGGCGGCACGCCCCCCGGACACGCCAAGCATTGAGCAGGCGGCTCACAGTCGGCGCGGCGCTCGTCTTCCTGGTCCTGCCGCTCGCGACAGGGGCCTGGGCCTTCGCGGACTGGGAGTCGGCGCGAGCGCGCTCACAGGCCGAGACGGCGATGCAGCAAGCGCTGCGGGAGGCGGCGGGCGACTACCGCCGCGTCCTCGCAGGCGCCGGCGTGCAGGCTCGGCTGCTCGCGTCATCGCGTCGCGTCCAGCACGCGTTCGAGCACCGGGACCGGCGCCAACTCGCGCGCCTCGCGCCTCCGCGCGCCCAGTTCGTCCTCGGCCCGCCGGTCGTGGCCAAGGGCGTCCCGAGCCGAAGCGTCCGGATCGTGGTCGGCAAGCGCCGGGTCGGGGCCGTGACCGTCCGCGTGCCGTTCGACCGGCAGCTGCTTGCCCGCCTCGAGCACGCCGCGTCACTGTCGCGAGGCCGCAGCCTCGCCTTCGTCGACGGTCGATCGCTGCTGCTCCCCTCGGGGCTGCGCCGCCCGCTGCAGGCCCGGATCCCGCCCGACCGGCCGACGCAGATCGTGTCCGGCGGCGAGCGCTACGTCGCCGTCTCGACCGCGTTGACCCGTGACGTGCCGGCGACGAAGCTCGTCGTACTGGCTCCCGCCTCCGAGATCCTCGGCGGCGCCGCCGCCACACGCTGGCGGCTCCTCCTCGCCGGTCTCGGCGCGCTGGCGGCCGTCGCCGTCGCCGCGTACGCGCTCGCACCCCTGCTCGGACGCTCCCGCCTGGCGAAGCGTGAGCGCGAGCGCGCAGCCCGGGTGCTCTCGCATCTCGGCGACGGAGTCTTCCTCGTCGATTCGAGCGGCATCGTCCGTCTCTGGAACGCGGCGGCCGAGACGGTCACGGGCCTCACGGCCGAGCAGGTGTGCGGCCGACCCGCCGAGGCAGCGCTGCCGGCGTGGCGCTCGATCGCAGGCCGGATCCCCACCGGAGACCGTGACGAGCGGTCGCGCCCGGAGACGATCCCGTTCGAGATCGGCGGCCGCCAGCTCTGGCTCTCGATCGCCGGCGTGGAGTTCAGCGACGGCACCGTCTACGCCTTCCGCGACGCGACGAGCGAGCAGCGGCTGGAGGCGATCCGGGCGGAGTTCGTCGCCACGGTCTCGCATGAGCTCCGCACGCCGCTCGCGGCGCTCCACGGGGCCGCGCTCACCCTGACGCGGCGCGGCGGCGAGCTGCCGGAGGAGACGCGCACGAAGCTGCTCGGGATGATCGCCGCGCAGTCGAAGCGGCTCGCGAGCCTCGTCGAGGACATCCTCCTCGCCGGGCAGCTCGACGCGGGATCGCTGCGCGTCGAATACGAGCCGTTCGACGCCGCGGACGTCGCGCGCGCCGCAGTGGACGAGGCGAGGCACAAGGCGGCGATGAAGGCGATGATCCGCGTCTCGACGTCGGACGATCTGCCGCGCGTGCTCGGTGACGAGGCGCGCACGCATCAGGTTCTCGCCAACCTGATCGACAACGCCGTCAAGTACTCGCCGGCCGGCAGCCGGGTCGACATCGAGGTTCAGCGCGAGAAGGGCAGCGTCCGCTTCTCGGTTCGCGACCGCGGCCCCGGCATCCCGCGCGCCGAGCAGGAACACGTCTTCGAGAAGTTCTATCGCCTCGATCCCGACCACCGGTACGGCGTCGGGGGAAGCGGCCTCGGCCTCTACATCTGCCGCCAGCTCGTCTCCTCGATGCACGGCCGGATCTGGGTCGAGTCGGCCCCGCAGTTCGGCAGCACGTTCGCGTTCGACCTCCCGATCGCAGACGAGCGCGTCTCCACCGCCGCATAGTCGTAGAATCGCCGCGGCATGGCTCTCGCGGTCCGCACCCTCGAGAACTTCGTCGGCGGGACGTGGGTCGCCGCGACCGGCGACAGCGCCCGCACGATCGTCTCCCCCGTCACCGGCGAGACGCTCGCCGACGCGCCCGACGCGAGCCCGGCGGACGTCGACGCGGCAGTCGCGGCCGCGCGCCGCGCGCAGCCGGCCTGGGCGGCGCGCTCGGCCTGGGAGCGGGCGGAGATCTGCCATGCGATCGCGGACCTGATCAGCGAGCGGCGCGAGGGCTTCGCGCACGAGCTGACGCTCGAGCAGGGCAAGCCGTACGCGAGCGAGGCCCTGGCCGACATCGACGAGACGGCCGAGAACTTCCGCATCGCCGCCGAGGACGTGAAGCGGATGGAGACGGCGGTCATCCCGTCGCAGGATCCGGCGAAGCGGATCCTCACCTTCCGCAAGCCCAACGGCGTCTACGCGGCGATCACGCCCTGGAACTTCCCCACCTTGATCCCGGTCGAGCTGATCGCGCCGGGCATCGCGGCCGGGAACACGATCGTGATCAAGCCGTCCGAGTGGACGCCGCTCGCGATGGCGAACTTCATGCAGATCATGGCCGACGCCGGCCTGCCCGACGGCGTCGTCAACGTCATCTACGGCGGCGGCGACGTCGGCGAGCGGCTCGTCACGCATCCCGGCGTCGACGGGATCGGCTTCATCGGCTCGCACACGACCGCGGAGAAGATCGTCCGCGCGGCCGGCCTCAAGCGCTCGCTGATCGAGGCGAGCGGCAACGGGCCGGTCATCGTCTGCGAGGACGCCGACCTCCCGCGCGCCGCACTCGGCGCCGTCTTCGGCGGCTTCTTCTGCGCGGGCCAGGTCTGCTGCGCGACCGAGCGCGTGCTCGTCGACGAGCGAGTCCACGACGCGTTCCTCGACGAGGTCGTCAAGGTCGCGGGCCAGTGGCCGCTCGGCGATCCGTTCGAAGCGGCGACGAAGGTCGGCCCGATGAACAACGAGCCGACCGCCGCGAAGATGGACCTCCACCTCGAGGACGCGGTCGGCAAGGGCGCCGAGGTCGTGCTCGGCGGCTCGCGCGCGAGCGGCCGGCCGACGGAGCTCTACTACGAGCCGACGGTCGTCACCGGTGTCGGCCTCGACACGCTGATCAACCGCGAGGAGACATTCGGGCCGATCGTCCCCCTGATCCGCGTCGGCTCGGACGAGGAGGCGCTCGCGGCGGCGAACGACTCGCACCTCGGCCTCCAGGCGGCGGTCTACACCTCCAGCCTCTCGCGCGCTTTCCGCTATCTCGACAACCTCCGCGTCGGCAACGTGGTCGTCAACGACTCGACCGACTACTGGGAGGCCCATGAGCCGTTCGGCGGCGCGTCGGGGACGCAGACCGGCTGGGGCAGGATCGGCGGCCGCTACACGATGCTCGACATGACCGACCTCAAGACGGTCGTGCTCGACGTCGGCGGACTGGACTGAAACTGCGGAGCGCCCAGGAGGAGGCGCTCCGCAGTTCAGATCCCCTCAGGCCGGCTGGGCGGGCGGCGTGCGCCTGCGCGCCGCGCTGAATCCTGCAGCCGAGATGAGAAGCGCTCCGCCCGCGACCGCCGCCGCGAGCTCGCCGGTCGACAGCGTGCTGCCGCCGCCGGTCGCCGTCACGGTGGTGCCGATGCCGCGAGTGGGCGTCACGGCCACCTGAGCGTCCTGCTGCAGCCCTCGCTCGGCTCCGGCCGGCTGAGCGACCGCTGCGACGGCCGGCGTCCCGCCGCCGCCGCCCTCGTTGCCGGGCACCATCCTCGCGAGCGCGGGCGTCGCGGTCGCGCCCGCCGCGGTGGCCGCGACCGCGATCGCCGCAGCGCGCTGCCGCAATCCGTGCCCTTCGACCTCGTCGAACGCCTGCGCGAGCTCGCGCTCGTCGAACCAGAGCCCGATCTCGTCGTCCTGCGTCGACGACAGCAGCCGCTCGAGTGTCTCGCGATCCCAGTCGACCGCGAGGCTCGCGCGCGACTCCGCCCGGTCGAGCTCGAGCTCGAGGGTGGCCGGGAAGTCGGGCCCGGCGGCCGCGTCGGCGACCTCGGCCCGCGTGACGACCGTGCCCACCGTGCCCGCGCCGTCGAAGGCGACGAGCTGTGCACGTGTCCTCAAGTCGTCCATCGTGCTCCCTTCGTCCGCGACCCCTTCGTCTCACCCGACGCGCGCCGGCGCCGCGATCTTCCGCGCGCTAGCCGTCGATGCGGATCGAGACGATGTGGTCGTAGCGAACGTACTCCCCGGAGCCGAGCCGGATCCAGGGCTGGGCGTAGGGCCCGTGCCGGTCGAGGAAGCGGGTCAGCTCCTCGTGCTCCGTCTGATCCGGAACCACGGGCAGCGCGTGCTCCCCGTCGCGGCCCTCGAGTCGTACGACCAGGGTCATGTGGGGATTCTGATCTAAAGATCCTCCGGCAGCAGCGCGTAGAGAACGGTGTCCACCCACTCGCCGTCGTAGAGATACGCCCGCCGCTTCCGGCCCTCGCGCACGAAGCCGGCCCGCTCGGCATGGGCGCACGCGCGCTCGTTGAACGCGTAGATCTCCAGCTCCAGCCGGTGGAAGCCGAGCTCGCCGAGCAGGAGTCGCTGGAAGAGCCGAGCCGCATCGTCGGCGAGCCGTCGGCCGCGAAAGCGCGGATGGACCGCGAGCCGCTCGAGCCGGGCGATCCGACTCCGCTCGTTCACCATGTGGAAGCCGAGCATCCCGGCCGGCGCGCCGTCGGCCTCGACCACGAAGCGGCCGAAGCTACCAGGCTCGGCGAGCGAGCGCTCGATCTCCTCGAGCACCTCTTCGCGACCGGTCGCGGAGCGGCGCCCGAGGAACGGCCGGATCTCGTCGTCCAGAAGGAGCTCGAGCAGAAAGTCCGCGTCAGGCGGCTTCGCGCGCCTCAGTGCGACGGGCACGGAGCGAGGCTAGTCGAACCGATCCGGTGGCGAGGGCGACTCCGAGCAGCACGAGCGCCAGTGCCGCGAACGCGGTCGGGCCGAAATGCTCGTCGAGGAAGATCGCGCCGTACGCCAGCGCGATCGGCGGCACGAGGTACGTCACGAGCGTCGCGTAGTTCGCGCCGGCCCGCTGGATGAGCGCGAAGAAGAGAAGGTATGCGACCGCGGTGCCGACGAAGCCGAGCACGAGGATCGCCGCGATCGTCTCCCCGTGCCAGACGCGTGAAGGAGCCTGGACGACCCCGGCCGGCAGGACCGCGATCGTCGAGACGGTGGTCGAGGCGAGCGCGACGACGAGCGGCGGGGTCCGGCGGAGGTGACGGCCCGCGATCAGCGTCCCGATCGCGTAACAGAGGGCCATCGCGACGACCGCGAGCGCAGCCAGCAGCTTCCCGTGCGGCTGCGCGCCGACGAGCAGCGCGACCCCGACGAAGCCGATCGCCAGGCCGACGAGGCGGAGGCCGGTGACGCGCGACTCGCGGAAGAACGCGAACGCGAGCAGCGCGTTGAAGATCGGCACCGCTCCCTGGATGATCGAGGCGAGCCCCGAGTCGATCCGCTTCTCGCCCCAGGAGAGGAGCCAGAACGGGAGCGCCGTGTTCACGATCCCCACGACGACGAGCCAGCGCCACGCGTGGCGCATCGCGGCGACCGTCTCGCGCGGGCCGAGGCGCACGGCCGCGATCACGGCCAGCAGCAAGGTGGCCGATGCGAGCCGGCCGAGGATCAGCGTCGCCGGCGTAAGCTCGCGGTCGGCGATCTTGATCAACATGAACGAGGCGCCCCAGATCAGCGCGAGCACGGTGAGGATGACGATCGGCCGGCGCATCCACATAGTGAAACGGAACGCGACCCGGCTGTGTGAGATTCCGCCGAGACCGCGGTTACACTGAATCACCTGACGGAGCTGGCCGCCCATCAGCCGCTGCACCGCGCGCTCGGTCTCACCGACTGGGAGGCGGACCGTATCCGGGAACTGCTCGGCCGCGACCCCAACCACTTCGAGCTTGCGGTCTTCTCGCTGCTCTGGTCGGAGCACTGCGGCTACAAGCACTCGGCGCCGCTCCTGAAGCGGCTGCCGTCGGCGGGCGAGCGTGTCCTGCAGGGCCCGGGCGAGAACGCCGGCGTGCTCGACCTCGGGGACGGGACGGCGGTCGCGTTCAAGGTCGAGTCGCACAACCACCCCTCCGCGGTCGAGCCGTTCCAGGGGGCGGCGACCGGCATCGGGGGAATCCTGCGCGACGTGATCGCGATGGGCGCGAGGCCGGTGGCGTTGCTCGACGGGCTCTGGTTCGGCGCGCCGGACTTCCACTTCCGCCAGGCGGTCGCCGGGATCGGTCACTACGGCAACTGCGTCGGGGTGCCGACGGTCGGCGGGCAGACGGTCTTCGATCCCGCGTACGCCTCGAACTGCCTCGTCAACGCGATGTGCGTGGGGCTGCTCGACGGCGGCCGTCTGCGCTCCGCGAAGGCGAGCGGGCCGGGACGGCTCGTCGTCCTCTACGGCGCGACGACCGGCCGCGACGGCATCGGCGGCGCGTCGGTGCTCGCGAGCGCGGAGCTGAGCGAGGGCGACGCCGACAAGCGGCCGTCCGTCCAGGTCGGTGACCCGTTCACCGGCAAGAAGCTGATCGAGGTCTCGCTCGAGCTCGTCGAGTCGGGCCTCGTCGAGTCGCTGCAGGACTGCGGCGCGGCCGGGCTGGCGTCGTCGCTCTCCGAGATGGCGTCGGAGGGCGCCGGCATCGACGTCCACCTCGACCGGGTCCCTCTGCGGGAGGAGGGCATGGAGCCGTGGGAGATCATGATCTCTGAGTCCCAGGAGCGGATG
Organism: Gaiellaceae bacterium; assembly: GCA_035713675.1. Taxonomy (GTDB): domain Bacteria; phylum Actinomycetota; class Thermoleophilia; order Gaiellales; family Gaiellaceae; genus Palsa-739. The sequence continues at coordinate 31,162 of DASSZE010000075.1, forward strand.
GTGGCCGTCGTGCGGCCGGAGATGCTGGAGGCGGTGCGCGAGGTCTGCGCACGCTGGGAGCTCCCGTGCACGCCGATCGGCGAGGTGAGCGATTCGGGATTGCTGCGGGCGTTCCACAACGGCGACGTGGTCGGCGAGATCCCGGCCGCGCTGCTCACCGACGAGTGCCCCCGCTACGAAGTCGAGCAGCAGGCCGAGCCGCGGCCGGTTCGCCGGCCCGCGCGGCCCGACTACGACGTCCGCGAGGTGATCGAGCAGTACGACCACCTCGTCGGCTCGCGCACGGTGCGCCGTCCGGGGCTCGACGCGGCCGTTCTGCGCCTGCGGCCCTCGCTGCGCGGGCTCGCGGTCGCGCTGCAGGGCCCGGCGCCCGGCGAGACCGACGGCTTCCGCGCGGGGATCCAGGCGACGCTCGGCGCGGCCCGCAACGTCGCGTGCGCCGGGGGCGAGCCGATCGGCCTCACCGACTGCCTCAACTTCGGCAATCCTGAGAAGCCGGCGATCGCGCACGAGCTCGCGCAGGCGATCGAGGGGATCGCGCTCGCGGCGGAGGCGCTCGGGATCCCGGTCGTCTCCGGGAACGTGTCGCTCTACAACGACGCCGACGGCGCCTCGATCCCGCCCACACCGGTCGTCGGCTGCGTCGGCATCGTGGCGGACGTGCGCAAGGTGCCGAGCCGGTGGCGGAGCGGCGACGCCGTGCTCCTCGCGTCGTCTCCCGGCTCGCTCGCGGCCGAGACGGCGCTGATCCGCTTCCTCTGGAAGGCGGCACCACACCTCAGCCTCTGCCACGACGTCGGCAGCAGCGGCATCGAGGGCGCGCTCGCGGAGGCCGCCGCCTGGAGCGACGGGCTGGAGGCGGACGTCGAGATCCCGGCCGGCTACGACGCGCGGCGCGGCGCGGCGATCCTGGCCTGCAGCCCGGGCCGCGTGCGGCGGCTCGGCACGCGTGGCTTCGTCCGGATCGGACAGGTGCGGTAGGCGATGTGCGGCGTGTTCGGCGTCCATGCTCCCGGCCGCGACGTCGCGCGGCTCGCCTATTTCGGCCTCTTCGCGCTGCAGCATCGCGGGCAGGAGTCCGCGGGCATCGCGGTCTCCGAGCACGGCCGGCTGACCGCGCTGCGCGACCTCGGGCTCGTGTCGCAGGTCTTCGACGAGCAGAAGCTCGGCGGCCTGCACGGGCAGGTCGCGATCGGCCACAACCGGTACTCGACGACCGGCTCGTCGCAATGGGCGAACGCACAGCCGCTCGTCCAGCACGGACGCGCCCGCACCGTCGCGCTCGGCCACAACGGCAACCTCGTCAACGTCGGGCAGCTGCGGGAGGAGCTGCGCGAGGCCGGCGTCCCGCTCGCAACGACGTCCGACAGCGAGCTGGTCGCGGCGCTGATCGCGAACGACACGGCGCCGCTCGAGCAAGCCGTCGCGAACGCGATGCGGCGGCTCGAAGGTGCGTATTCCATCGTCGCCCTCTCGGAGGGAAGGCTGATCGGCTTCCGCGACGCGCACGGCTTCCGGCCACTCGTGATCGGGCGGATCCAGGAGGACTGGGTCTTGGCCTCCGAGACGTGCGCATTGGATCTCGTCGGCGCCGAGCTCGTGCGGGAGGTCGCGCCCGGCGAGCTCGTCATCGCCGACGACGAGGGCTTGCACTTCATGCGGGCGCTCGACCCGGCAGACCGCGGAGCGCTCTGCATCTGGGAGTTCTTCTACCTTGCTCGCCCGGACTCGCGGCTCGAGGGGATCGAGGTGCACAACGCGCGGGTGCGGATGGGCGAGCGGCTCGCGCAGGAGGCGCCGGTCGAGGCCGATCTCGTGCTCCCGATCCCCGACTCGGGCACGCCGGCCGCGATCGGCTTCGCGCGCGCGCTCGGGCTGCCGTTCAGCGAGGGGCTGATCAAGAACCGCTACGTCCAGCGCACCTTCATCCAGCCCGACCAGGAGCTGCGCCGGCAGGGAGTAAAGCTCAAGTACCACCCCGTCGCGGAGGTGGCGGGCAAGCGGGTCGTCGCGGTGGACGACTCGATCGTCCGCGGCAACACGACGCGCGAGATCGTGCGGATGCTGTTCGAGGCGGGCGCGGCCGAGGTGCACCTGCGCATCTCGTCGCCGCCGGTGATCGGCCAGTGCTTCTACGGGATCGACCTCGCCGACCCGTCCGAGATGATCGCGTCCACGCGCAGCGTCGAGGAGGTGCGCGAGCACGTCGGCGCGACCTCGCTCGCCTATCTCTCCCACGACGGGCTCGTCGAGGCGACGCGTCGGCCGGAGTCGGCGCTGTGCCGCGCGTGCCTCACCGGTCAGTACCCGACCGAGGTGCCGGCCGAGGCCGCGAAGCTCAGGTTCGAGCCCGCGCGGGCATAGTCCCTGCGGTGCAGCTGTTCCACTACCACCTCGTCACGAGCCGCGTTCGCGAGGTCGAGGCGCGCTACGTCGGCAAGCTCGCGTTCGACCTCGTCGCGCGCCACGGGCGGATCGGCGAGGACCTCACCTCCTACGAGCCGGGCGTCTCGTGGGCCGAGCTCGACGCGATGGGGTTCAAGCTGCGGCTGACCGAGCTCGAGAAGGGCGCGGTCAACGTCGTCGTCCAGCCCGGGCAGTGGCCGACGCCGCGGGTCGACCATCTCGGGCTCGTGCTCGACGACGACGAGTTCGACGCAGCGCTCGAACGCGCCGAGCGGAACGACCTGCGCGTGCAGGAGCACGGCGGCCGGCGCACGTTCGTCTCCACGAACGCGGGCTACCGGCTCGAGCTCCATCCGCCGCGCGAGTGGATCGAGGACCTCCTCGCGCAGGGCGACGAGCTGCAGCTGTCTGAGCTCCACCTCAAGGCCGACGACCCGGCCGGAAAGGCGAAGGCGCTCGCTGTGATCCTCGACGTCGAGCGCGACGGCGGCGACGTCGAGATCGGGAACACGGTGGTCCGCTTCGTCCGCGGCGGCCCCCAGGGCCGGCCGGAGCTCTTCGGCGAGCTGTTCGTCTAGCGCCCCGCTTAGACTCGGTCCGTGAGCGAGGAAGGGCGTACGTACGACGCCGCGGGCGTCTCGCTCGCGACAGCCGGGGCGATCGTCGATCGCCTGCGCGCCGCGGCCGAGTCGACGGGCGCCACGGGGTTCGGCGCGTTCGCCGCCCTCCATCCGCTCGACGACCACCGCCTGCTCGCCGCGTCCACCGACTCGATCGGCACGAAGCCGATGGTCGCCCGGCCGCGCGGCCTGCTTCGCAACTGCGGTGCCGACATGGCCGCGCACTGCATCAACGACGTCATCACCTGCGGTGCCGATCCCCTCGTCCTGCTCGACTACGTCGCCTCGGCGCGCATCGAGCTGGAGGAGGTCGCGGAGCTCGTGGAAGGCGCCGCAGAGGTCTGCCGCGCCGCCGGCGTCGCGCTCATCGGCGGCGAGACGGCGGAGATGCCCGACGTCTACCGCGAGGACGAGCTCGACTTCGCGGCCACGTGCGTCGGCGTCGTCGACCGCGAGCGGCTGATCGACGGCTCCGCGATCGAGGCAGGCGACGTCGTGCTCGGGTTCCCTTCCGCCGGAGTGCACGCGAACGGCTTCACGCTCGTGAGGCGCGTGCTCGAGGAGGAGGACTACGACGGCGACGACCTGCTCGCGCCGACCCGGCTCTACCTCGACGTCGCCCGCAGGCTGCGCGGCGGCCGGGCCCTCGCGTTCGCCCACGTCACGGGCGGCGGGATCCTCGGCAACCTCGAGCGCGTCCTCCCGGCCGGCCGGCATGCGGAGATCGACTGGGACGCATGGGAGCGGCCGCTCGTGTTCCGCTGGCTCGGACGCCACGTCGAGGAGGAAGAGCTGCGCCGCGTCTTCAACCTCGGGATCGGCTGGTGCGCGGTCGTGCGGGAGGCGAGGCCGGGCGAGTGCGCGATCGGCCGGATCACGTGATCGGCGTCCTCGTCAGCGGCGAGGGAACGAACCTCCAGGCGCTCATCGACGCAGGCCTGCCGATCGCCTGTGTCGCGTCGAACAAGCCCGGTGTCCGCGCGCTCGAACGAGCGGAGAAGGCGGGCATCGAGACGGCGGTCTTCGACGCCGCCGAGTACGAGAGCCGCGATGACCGCGACGCGGCACTCGCCGAGTGGCTTCGGTCGCGCGGCGTCGAGCTCGTCGTGTGCGCCGGCTACATGCACCTGTTCCGCAAGCCGTTCTTCGACTACTACGCCGGCCGGATCGTGAACACGCACTCGGCTCCCCTGCCGGACTTCCCCGGCGCGCATCCGATCGAGGACGTCCTCGCCGCCGGAGTAGACGAGACCGCCGCGACCGTCCACTACGTCGACGAGGGCATCGACACCGGTCCGGTGATCGCCGTCGAGCGCGTCCCCGTCCTCCCCGACGACACGGTCGACACGCTCCGCGCGCGCGTCCAGTCGGCCGAGCACCGGCTGCTGCCCGAGGTGGTGAGGGAACTCCTGGGGCCACCGGCTGCTCGGTGGCAAGCGGGTCGAGCGAGCGAGGCGGGGACAGTACAAGAGGTACGGCCGCGCCGAGCGAGCGATGGACCGCGCCGCCAGCGGGCAGAGCGGGGCGCGGAGGCCGGCTCTGCCGGCCGGGAGCGGCCCGCGTCCGGTGGCACCAGGCGCGCGCTGATCTCGACCTGGGACAAGTCCGGCCTGGACGCGTTCGCGCGTGGGCTCGTCTCGCTCGGCTGGCGGCTCGTGGCCAGCGGCAACACGGCCGCCGCTCTCGAGGCGATCGGCCTTCCCGTGGAGCACGTCGAGACGGTCACCGCCTCGCCCGAGATGCTCGGCGGCCGCGTCAAGACGCTCCACCCGCGCGTCCACGCCGGGATCCTCGCCCGCCGCGACGTGGCGGACGACCTGGCGACACTCGAGGAGCACGGGATCGAGACGTTCGACCTCGTCTGCGTCAACCTCTACCCGTTCGAGGAGGTCGCCGGCCGGGCCGGAGTGACCGAGGCCGAGGCGGTCGAGATGATCGACATCGGCGGCCCGTCGATGCTGCGCGGCGCGGCGAAGAACTTCGCCCACTGCGCGCCGGTCTGCGAGCCCGAGCAGTACGGCCCGATCCTCGAGGAGCTGCGCGCAGACGGCGAGCTCTCCCTCGAGACGCGGCGCCGTCTCGCCGCGGAGGCGTTCGCGCACACGGCCGCCTACGAGGCGACCATCGCGACCTGGTTCAACGCCCGCGAGGCGTTCCCCGACGCGATCGTGATCTCGCTCGAGAAGGTGCTCGACCTCTCGTACGGAGAGAACCCGCACCAGCGTGCCGCCTACTACGCCGAGCGCGGCGTCCGGCGCCATCTCCTCTCGCGCGTGGAGCAGCTGCACGGGAAGGAGCTCTCGTTCAACAACCTCAACGACTTCTCGGGCGCCCGCTCGCTCGCGCGCGAGTTCGAGGTGCCGGTCTGCGTCATCGTCAAGCACGCGAACCCCTGCGGCGTGGCCGTCGGCGCCACGGTCGAGGAGGCCTACGACAAGGCGCTCGCGTCGGACCCGACGTCGGCCTACGGCGGCGTCGTCGTCCTCAACCGCGAAGTCGAGGCGCCGCTCGCCGAGAAGCTCGCGGAGCAGTTCGTCGAGGTGCTGTTCGCGCCGGGCTACACCGAGGACGCGCTCGACGCGCTCCGGCGCAAGAAGAACACGCGCATCCTGCTCGACGGGGAGCGCCGCGCCGGCGTCCCCGGCGAGCGCCACTACAAGCGCGTCATCGGCGGGATGCTCGTCCAGGACTCCGACTCCGAGATCGACGGCCGCGACGGCTGGCAGGTCGTGGCCGGCGAGGTGGCCGAGGCGCAGTGGGGTGACCTCGTCTTCGCGTGGCGCGTGTGCAAGCACGTCGCCTCGAATGCGATCGTGCTCGCCAAGGATCTCGCGACCATCGGGATCGGCGCCGGCCAGATGAGCCGGGTCGACGCCGTGCGGATCGCGGTCGAGAAGGCGGCCGAGTTCGGCCACGACCCTCGCGGCTCCTCGCTCGCCTCCGACGCGTTCTTCCCCTTCGCCGACGGCCCCCGGCTCGCGCTCGACGCGGGAGTGACGGCGATCGTCCAGCCGGGCGGCTCGCGCCGCGACGAGGACGTGACCGCCGCGGTCGCGCAGGCCGGCGCCGCGATGGTCTTCACGGGCCGCCGCCACTTCCGGCACTGAGCCCTTGAGCAGCGGGGGTCGGATCTGCCAGGGTAGGGCGATGGCCACCCACCCCGATCCGCTCCGCTGGAAGGCGCTGACGGTCGTATGCGCCGCCTTCTTCATGACGATCCTGGACGTCTCGATCGTCAACGTCGCCCTGCCGTCGATCGGCACGTCGCTCCATTTCTCGCAGGACAACCTGCAGTGGGTGATCACGGCCTACGCGATCACCTACGGCGGCTTCCTCCTGCTCGCCGGACGCCTGGCTGACCTCTACGGGCGCCGGCGGATCTTCATGATCGGCGTCGTCATCTTCACGGCCGCCTCGCTCTTCTGCGGCCTCGCGTGGTCGGAGAGCGTCCTGATCGCATCGCGCGCGGTGCAGGGTCTCGGCGCGGCGGTGATCACGCCGTCCGCCCTCTCGATCGTGATGACGACGTTCGACGAGGGCGCGGAGCGGAACAAGGCCCTCGGCATCTGGGGAGCGCTCGGCGGCGGCGGCGCCGCGGTCGGCGTGCTCGCGGGCGGAGTCCTGACGACGTACCTCAGCTGGCGCTGGATCTTCTTCGTCAACGTCCCGGTCGGGGCCCTGGCCCTCATGCTCACGCCGCGCGTCGTCCGCGAGAGCCGGGCGGACGTGCAGAAGGCGCTGGACATCGCGGGCGCGGTCACCGTGACCGCCGGGCTCGCGCTGCTCGTCTTCGCGGTCTCGAAGGCACCCGATCACGGCTGGAGCTCGAGCTGGACGCTGAGCCGTCTCGCGATCGCCGTCGGGCTGCTGCTCGCCTTCGCGGTCGTCGAGGCGCGCGCCAGGGACCCGCTCATGCCGTTCAGCATCTTCCGGATCAAGACGGTCGCCGGAGCCAACGTCTGCGGGCTCCTGCTCGGCGCCATCACGTTCGCGAACTTCTTCCTCCTGACGCTGTACGTCCAGCAGGTGCTCGGGTACAGCGCGATCAAGACCGGCGTGACGTTCGTGGTCACGGCCGGGAGCGCGGTGCTGTGGGCGGGCCTCGCCCAGGCCCTGACGACGCGGCTCGGAGTGAAGCCGGTGCTCGCCGCCGGCTTCCTCGCGATGACCGCCGGGGCCGTCTACTACACGCAGATCTCGCCGCACGGCTCCTTTGCGAGCGAGCTGCTCCCGGGCTACCTCCTGATCGGCTTCGGGCTGCCGTTCACCTTCATCCCGGTCTCGATCGCCGCGCTCGCCGGAGTCAGCTACGACGAGGCAGGCCTCGCCTCCGGGCTCATCAACACGACGCAGCAGATCGGAGGAGCGGTCGGCATCGCCGTCTGCGCCTCCGTCTCCGTGAGCCGCTTCAACCACCTGATCGGGCTGCACGGCCAGAGCTACTACCCGCAGGCGTTCACGTCGGGGACGGCGCTGGCGTTCTGGGTCCTCGTCGGGATCAGCGTCGCCGCGCTCGTGGCCGGACTGGTGCTGATCCGGCGCGAGGAGCTCGCGCCCGCGGACGGGTCGGAGCCCGCCGGGGCGGGCGTAGCGGTTGAAGATTGGGCCTAGCCCCGCCTGGTTGACGGAAGAGCTGCTCGAGGTGGTCCTCGAGCATACGCGCCTCGTCGAGCCCGCCCGCGTAGACGGGCTCGTACCCGGCGTCCCGGTCTGCATGGCATACGCTTCCGTCGTCGATGGCCCGCGAATACCCGACAGTCCTCGACCTAGTCGGTGGCACTCCGATCGTACGGCTGGACAGGCTCTCGCCGCCGGGCCACGCCCGCATCCTCGCGAAGCTCGAGTACCTGAACCCCGGCGGTTCGGTCAAGGACCGGATCGGCCTCGCGATGATCGAGCAGGCGGAGCGCGAGGGGAAGCTCAAGCCTGGCGGGACGATCGTCGAGCCGACCTCCGGCAACACCGGCGTCGGCCTCGCCATCGCCGCCGCGGGCAAGGGTTACCGCTGCGTCTTCGTCATGCCCGACAAGATGAGCCAGGAGAAGATCTCGATGCTGCGGGCCTACGGCGCAGAGGTCGTGATCACGCCGACGGCCGTCGACCACGAGTCGCCGGAGTCCTACTACTCCGTGTCGTCGCGCATCGCCGAGGAGATCCCGGGCGGCTTCAAGCCCGACCAGTACTCGAACACGGCGAACCCGCAGGCGCACTACGACGTCACGGCGCCGGAGATCTGGGAGCAGACCGGCGGCGAGCTCGCCGCAATCGTGATCTCCGTCGGCACCGGGGGGACGATCTCCGGCGTGGGCCGCTGGTTCCACGAGCACAAGCCGGAGATCAAGATCGTCGGCGTCGACCCCGAGGGCTCGATCTACACCGCGCAGGACGAGTCCGAGCTCCACCCGTACCTCGTGGAGGGGATCGGCAAGGACACGTGGCCCGACACGATCGACCTCACCGTCGTCGACGAGTGGATCCGGGTCTCCGATCGCGATTCGTTCCTCACGGCGCGGCGGCTGGCGGAGGAGGAGGGCATCCTCGCCGGCGGCTCTGCCGGGTCGACGCTGTGGGCCGCGATGCGCGTCGCCGAGCGCTTCCCGGCCGGCGCCGACGTGCTCGCGATCGTCCCCGACTCCGGCCGCTCCTACATGTCGAAGTTCTACGACGACAACTGGATGCTCGAGCACGGCTTCGTCGAGCGGCAGACCGCGCCGCCGACCGTGGACGAGCTGCTCCATGCGAAGCACGGCGGGGAGCTGCCCGAGCTCGTGACGATCAGCGCGCATGCGAAGATCGGCGAGGGCATCGACACGATGCAGCGGTACGGGATCTCGCAACTGCCGGTCGTGCGAGACGGCCGGTGTGAGTCGCTCGCCGACGTGATCGGCTCGCTCCAGGACCGCGCGCTGCTCGAGCGCGTCTTCTCCAACCCGGACGCGGTCCACGAGGACGTCGCCGCGGCCATGCAGCCGCCGCTCGCGGCGGTCGAGGCGTCGGCGACGCTCGACGAGGTGTTCGCGACGCTGGCGGGCGGCCCGAACGCGGTCGTCGTCGCTCGCGAGGGAATGCCGGTCGGCGTGCTGACCCGCTCCGACCTGCTCGACTTCCTCGCGCACCGACGTTAGCGTCCGAGCGTGATCAGCTGCCCGCACTGCGGGTTCGAGAACGCGGCCGGCCGCAAGTTCTGCGGCGGCTGCGGGTCGCCGCTCGCCCGCAGTTGCCCGAGCTGCGGCGCCGCGAACGAGCCCGACGTCCGCTTCTGCGGCGAGTGCGGCAGCGCGCTGACCGCAGATGCAGCACCGGCCGCGACCGAGAAGGGCGCCGAGCGCCGGCTCGTCTCAGTCCTCTTCGCCGACCTCGTCGGCTTCACGCCGCTGTCCGAGTCGCGGGACCCGGAGGACGTGCGCGAGCTGCTCTCCCGCTACTTCGACACCTGCCGCCGCCTGATCGGCATCTACGGCGGCACGGTCGAGAAGTAGACGATCCGGCCCCGCTGCTCGCCGAGGCGCGCGAGATCTTCGAGCGGCTCGGCGCGAAGCCGTGGCTCGACCGGATGGACGCGCTCGAGCGCGCGGTAACCGTCTAGGCCGTGGCTACTCTCCTGGCATGGCCGTCGCCCGCCTCGAATCGCTGCTTCGCGACGCGTTCCCGGACGCGCCGGAGGTGCGGGTCGAGGACCGGACCGGCGGCGGCGACCACTTCCAGGTGACCGTGCAGAGCCCGAGCTTCGACGGCCTGCCGCTGCTCGAGCAGCACCGGCTCGTCAACGACGCGCTTTCCGAGCCGCTGCGCGACGGCACCATCCACGAGTTGCGGATCAAGACGAAAGGAACGACGTGAGCGAGGTTTCCCAGCGCATCAAGGACGTGATCGAGAACGAGCCGGTCGCGCTGTTCATGAAGGGCACGCCGCAGTTCGTGATGTGCGGCAACTCCGGCCGCGCGCTCGAGGCGCTGCGGGCGGCGGGCGCGCCGGTGACGGCGGTCGACATCCTCCCGGACCCGTCGATCCGGCAGGAGCTGTCGGAGCTGTCGGGCTGGCCGACCATCCCGCAGGTGTTCGTCAAGGGAGAGCTCGTCGGCGGCGCCGACATCACGCAGGAGCTGGCGGAGACCGGCGAGCTGCGCAAGATCCTCGAGGACAAGCTCGGCTCGGGCTACGCCGAAGGCGCGGAGGAGCGCGTCGTCGACGTCCTCAGCGGCACGCGCGCGTAAAGGTCGATCCGGCCCGCCTCGGCGGGCCGGATCATCGCCGGACGAGCTGCTCCTAGGTGTGGCTCGAGACCTGGTAGCAGGCGACGTCGTACTGCGACACCGACTTCGGGTTGTTCGAGTTCTGCGGTGCGCTGCCGGCGTACACGTTCACCGCCCTGGTCGCGAACCCGTTCGTGGTGCTGGTGATGCCGGGCGGCCCTGTCGGCTCCGCCTGGCACGACTGGCTCGGCTGGCCCGTACCGCTCGGGTTGCCGCTGCCGGCCGAGGCGCCCTCCACGACCACTGCGAAAAGAGCCGCGACCACGACGATCGCGGCGAGGAGCTTCTTCACGACTCCTCCTTCCTTCCCCTGTGGTTGGAGTTGAGACCAGGTACTACGGAAGGCAGGCCGGACCGGATTGGCGCAACGGGGTAGGGTCGGCAGTCGTGCACGTCGTCGTCAACCACCTCCGGCTGCGGGACCCCGTGCCCGAGGCGACCCTGAAGACACTGCAGAGCGGCGTGAACCTGGTCGTCGACGCGGGAGGGGCGTCAGGCCGTGTCGCGAAGGTCGACGACAGGCATCTGATCCTGATTCTCGAGTTCGCGAGCGCGGAGGATGCCGACCGCATCGCCCGCGAGGTCGGCGGGCCGTGGATGCGGGAGCACATCACGCCGCTGCTCGCGGACGGGACCGAGCGCAGTCTCGGCGAAGTGATCGCCTCGGCCGACGCGTCGTAACGGAGGCGCTGCTACGAGGAGCTCGCGCCGGAGACGATGAAGGCGACGAGGTTGTTCAGGTCCGATTTCGAGAGCGAGCTGCCGAAGGTCGTCGGCATGAGTCCCTTGTGGAACCCCTTCGCGATGTAGGCGTCCGGATTGACGATCGACTCCTTGACGAACGCCGCGAGCGCCATGTTGCCGTCCGCCTTCGCGTCGGTGGTTGGGGCCGTGTCCAGGTTGGGACCGATGGTGCCTGTCGCGCCCGCAGGCTTGAAGGTGTGGCACGAGGCGCAGCCGTTCGCGGCGAAGACCGCTTTCCCGGCGGCCGCATTCCCGCTTCCTCCTCCGCCGCCGCCCGAGGTGGTCGTCCCGGCCGACGTCGTCGTCGCGGCCGACGTCGTCGCCGACGCCGTCGTGCCGGACGTGACCGTGTGCACGATCGTCGCCGAGGGCTTTCCTCCGAGCGAGGTGTAGTGGCCGATCGCCCAGCCGGCGAACCCCGCCGGGAAGAGAAGCGCCGCGAAGAGGACCCAGATCATGACCTCTCCGGTCGTGGTCCACGGATTCTTCCGTCTCGGGCGCGGCACGGGCGAGAGGCTATCGAGTCGGGCGACGTGGCGGCGCAGCAACCTGCTAGGAGAGGAACCGTGACGACCGTGGCAGTCAGGCTCATCGCGATCCGCCGGGTCGCGGTCTCGGCGCAGGGGTACACGCCCCGCTTCCGCCGCGCCCGGCCCGGCGACGTGGAGCAAGCGATCCGCCGGCTCGGGGCGGTCCAGCTGGACTCGATCTCGACGGTCGACCGGGCGCACCGCCTCACGCTCTCGAGCCGCATCGGTGCCTACGGCGAGCCGGAGCTGCAGGACCTGCTGGCGTCGGGCCGCATCTTCGAGTACTGGGCGCACGAGGCCTGCCTGCTCCCCGTCGAGCTCTGGCCGCACTGCCGGCTCGTGATGGAAGGGAAGGGGCACTGGGGCGTCCACGACCGGGCGCTCCGCGACCACGCCGAGCTCGTCGAACCCGTGCTGGAGCGGATCCGGGCCGAGGGGCCGCTCGCCTCGCGCGACTTCGGCGGCACCCGGACGGGCTCGGACATGTGGAGCCGGACTCCGGCCAAGGCGGTGCTGGAGGCGTTGTGGGACCGCGGCGTGCTCGCGATCGCCGGCCGCGAGTCGTTCCAGCGTCGGTACGACCTCGCCGAGCGCGTGATCCCGCCCGCGTTCCTCGACGCGCCGACCCCGGACGAGGACGAGACGCTGCGCGAGCTCGCGCTCCGCGCGGTCCGCGCCCGCGGCGCGCTCACCGAACCCGCGATCCGCGAGCACTGGCGCCTCAAGGGCGGCCGCGCACGTCTCCATCACCACGTTCTCGCGCTCGTCGACGACGGGCTCCTGCGCGAGGTGCACCCCGACGACGGCGGGCCGCCCTTCTACCTCGACGCCGAGACCGAGCTCGACGGTGACCCGGCTCCGCCCGTGCTCCTCTGCCCCTTCGACAACCTGCTCTGGGATCGCGCGCTGCTCGAGCGGCTGTTCGGCTTCCGCCACGTGATCGAGGTCTACAAGCGCGAGCCGGAGCGCGTCTACGGCTACTACGTTCTGCCCCTGCTCGCCGGAGACCGCATCGTGGGCCGGGCCGACCTGAAGGCGGATCGCGCCGAGGGCGTGCTGCACGTCCGGCGCTTCCATCCCGAGCCGGGCGTGCGCGGGAACGTCGCCGGGAAGCTCGAGCGCGCGGCCGCACGGCTCGCGCGCGTGCTCGGCCTCGAGGAGGTGCGGCACCCGTGAGGCTCCGGCTCAGCGAGGCCGCGGGCGGCGTGCCCGTCACGATCGAGGAAGCGCGCCGCATCGCCATCCGCGCGCAGTGGCTCGACGGCGGCGCCCGAGGCGTGCTCTCGACCGTTCGCCGGCTCGGGCTGCTCCAGCTCGACCCGATCTCCGTCGTCGCGCCGCCGCAGCACCTCGTCCTCTGGAGCCGGCTCGGCCGGTGGAATGCCGCGGAGCTCGACCGGCTGCTCTGGCAGCAACGGAAGCTCGTCGAGTGGGACGCGTTCCTCTATCCGGTCGAGGACCTGCCGCTGCTCAGGGCGCTCATGCGCCGGCGCGACCGTCCGCTCGACCTCCGGATCATCGCCTGGCTCGAGGAGCACGCCGCCTTCCGCCGCTACGTCCTCAGGGAGCTGCGCGAGCGCGGCCCGCTGCTCTCGCGCGAGATCGAGGACGCGCCCGGCCACCGCCGCGAGGAGCACCGCTGGTGGGGCCAGCGGAAGATGGGCCTGATGCTCGAGTGCCTCGCCGCGCGCGGCGAGGTGGCGGTCGTCGGCCGGCAGGGAAAGCAGCGGCTCTGGAACCTCGCCGAGCGCTGGTATCCCGAGACCGAGACCATCCCGGTGCCGAAGGCGCTGCGGCTGATCGAGCAGAAGCGCTTCCGAGCCGTCGGCGTGCGCCTCGAGCGCGGGCGGCCGCTCGCGCATCCCGAGGCGCAGGACGGGCCGATCCCCGAGCGCACGACGTTCCTGTCGCCGTTCGACCGGCTGATCCACGACCGCGACCGGATGGAGGCGCTGTGGGGCTTCCGCTATCGCCTCGAGATGTACGTCCCGGCTGCGAAGCGCGAGTACGGCTACTACGTCCTCCCCATCCTCCACGGCGACCGGATCGTCGGCAGGATCGAGCCGGTCTTCGACCGCCGCGAGAAGGTGCTGCGCGTGAACGGGCTGTGGTGGGAGCGAGGCGAGAAGCCGGTCGACCTCGACGAGCCGCTGGCGAGCCTGGCGGCCTTCCTCGGCGCGGAGACGATCGTCGCCTAGGCGGACAGGCGGGACTCGAGCTCGGCGGTCACCGCCTGCCGCAGCTCGTCGAGCGCGGCGCGCAGCGCCTCGACCCGCTCCGGCCCGAGCCGCCCCTCGACGGCCTCGGCGTAGTCGCGAAACGCGGGGCGTGCCTCGGCGAGCAGCTGCTCGCCGTCCTCCGAGAGCCGGATCAGGTAGGACCGCCCGTCGTCCGGGTTCGGGACGCGCTCCGCGTGGCCGCGTCGCTCGAGCCGGCCGAGGCGGAAGAGCACCGTCGAGAGCGGCATCTCGAGCCGTGCCGCGAGCCGCGTCGGCGTCCACGGGCCCTCGGCTCCGACGATCACGTAGAGGGGATAGTCCTCGGGCGGCAGCTCCGTCTGCACGAGCGCCGCCTCGATCATCCGCTTCCGGTGCTGGTTCGTCAGGAAGACGTCGAGCAGGATCGTCGGCCCGCCGGCGGCGCCGACCATTTACATCAACCTTGTGGTATAACGGCGCAACCTTGCGGTATCTTCGCACAGCGACGCTCGCCGCCCTCACGGCCTGCGTCGTCGCGGCGGCGGCCTCGGCGTCGAGCCGCCCCGACAAGATCCCGGTCGGCACGACGGGCGGCATCCTCGTCTCCGCGTACGGCTCGCTGTGGACGACCGACCTCACGCTCGACCGCCTCGTGCGCATCGACCCGAACGCGGACCGTGTCAGCGGCAGGATTCGCCTCGGCTCGCGGCCCTACGGCCTTGCCGCCGGCGCGCGGAGCATCTGGGTTGCGAGCCAGGCGACCGACACGCTCGCGCGGGTCGACCCGCGGACGCTGAAGGTCGAGAAGCGGATCCGCGTCGGCTACCAGGCGTTCGCGGCCGCCTTCGGCGCCGGCAGCGTCTGGGTCTCGCTCGAGGGGGACGGCGCGGTCGCCCGGATCGACCCACGGACGAACCGGGTCGTCGCCCGGATCCGCGGCTTCGTCGATCCGAACGGCCTCGTCTACGCGAATCGCGCGCTCTGGGTCAGCGACCTCTCGCGCGGCCGGGTCCTGCGCGTCGACCCACGCACGAACCGGATCACCGCGCGGATCCGCGTCCCCAAGGCCGACTGGATCACGCCGGGCCGGGGCGCGCTCTGGGTCTCGAGCGAGAGCGACCGGATCTACCGGCTCGACCCGCGCAGCCGGCAGGTGACGGCGCGCGTCCGAGTCGGCGCGAACCCGCTCGCGAGCGCGGTCGTCGGCGGCGAGCTCTGGGTGCCGAACATCGACGACAACACCATCTCGGTGGTCGATCTCTCCAAGGTCGCCGTCTCCCGCACGATCGTGGCCGGGAACGCGCCGCTCGGCATCGCCGCGACGCCGGCCGGCACCTTCGTCTCGATGTCGAACGACGGGGCGGTCTGGCGCTTCTAGACTCCACCGCGTGGACTTCGAGACGCGCGCGATCCACGTCGGCCAGGAGGCGGATCCGGCGACCGGCGCGATCATCACGCCGATCTACCAGACCGCGACGTACGTCCAGGAGGCCGTCGGCGAGCACAAGGGCTACGACTACTCGCGCGTCGCGAACCCGACGCGGCACGCGCTCGAGACGGCGCTCGCGTCGCTCGAGTCGGCCGAGCACGGGCTCGCGTACTCCTCCGGCCTCGGCGCCACGACGACCGTCTTCCACCTGCTCGACCCGGGCGACCGCGTCGTCCTGATCGCGGACGTGTACGGCGGCGTCTACCGGATGACCTCCCAGGTCTACGAGCCGAAGGGCTACCGCTTCGACTACCTCGCGGCCGAGGAGTTCCCGAACCTCGCCGAGCACCTCGACGACGCGACCCGGATGGTCTGGATCGAGACACCGTCGAACCCGATGCTCAACGTCGTCGACATCCGCGCCGCGGCCGAGGCCGCGCATGCGGCCGGCGCCCTCCTCGTCGTGGACAACACCTTCGCGACGCCGTACCTGCAGCGGCCGCTCGAGCTCGGCGCCGACATCGTCGTCCACTCGACGACGAAGTACCTCGGCGGCCATTCCGACGTGGTCGGCGGCTTCGCGGCGACGAACGACCCGACCGTCGCCGAGCGCCTGCGCTTCCTGCAGAAGTCGCTCGGGGCGGTGCCGGGCCCGTTCGACGCGTGGCTCGTGCTGCGCGGGATCAAGACGCTCGCGCTGCGGATGCGGCAGCACTGCCTGAACGCGATGGAGGTCGCCGCGGTGCTCGACCGGCATCCGCGAGTCGAGCGCGTCTTCTACCCCGGGCTGCCCACGCATCCCGGCCACGCGATCGCGGCGAGCCAGATGCGCGACTTCGGCGGCATGGTCTCGTTCCTCGCGGAATCGCCGGAGGAGGCGGAAGCGCTCGCCGGCCGCACGAGGCTCTTCAGCCTCGCCGAGTCGCTCGGCGGGGTCGAGAGCCTGATCGAGGTGCCTGCACGGATGACCCACGCCGCGACCGCGGACGCGCCGTTCGCAGCGCCGCCGAACCTCGTCCGCCTCTCGGTCGGGATCGAGTCGGCCGCGGATCTCATGGACGACCTCGAGCGCGCGCTCGTGCCGGTGCATGCGTGAGTGTGGGCTCGACTGAGCCCAGCAAGGAGCGCAGGCGCCGGCATGTTCGGCGCCGGAGCGGAAAGTGAGCACCGAGGCGGTCGTCTTCGTCGAGATCCCGGCGGGGTCGCGGAACAAGTACGAATGGGACGAGGAGCTCGGCGGGATCGTCCTCGACCGGCGCCTCTTCACCGCGATGGCGTACCCGGCGGACTACGGCTTCGTCGAGGGGACGCTCGCCGAGGACGGCGACCCGCTCGACGCGCTCGTGCTCGTCTCCGACCCCACGTTCCCGGGCTGCCGGATCCGCGTGCGCACGATCGGCGTGTTCCACATGTCCGACGAGAAGGGGCCGGACGAGAAGCTCCTGGCCGTGCCGCTCGGCGACCCGGCGTTCGAGCGGGTGGCCGACATCCACGACGTCGCGAACGAGCTGCGCGACGAGATCGAGCACTTCTTCCAGCGCTACAAGGACCTCGAGCCGTCGAAGCGGACGGACACGCGCGGCTGGGGGAACCGCCACGAGGCGGAAGAGATCCTCGCTGCGGCGCGCGAGCGTGAAGCGGGTTAGCGTGGCGCCGGAGCCGATCGACCTGCACCACCTCGGCCGCGAGCACGTCATCGCGAGCTACCTCCTGGACACCGCCGACGGGCCGGCGATCTTCGACTGCGGCCCCTCGACGACGATCGACGCCCTGAAGCTCGGTCTCGCGAACCGCGGGCTCGCGCTGAGCGACGTTCGGCACCTCCTCCTCAGCCACATCCACCTCGACCACGCGGGTGCGGCGGGCGCCCTCGTCCGGGAGCACCCCGCCCTGCAGGTGCACGTCTCGGCCGTCGGCGCGCCACATCTCGTCGATCCGTCCCGGCTCGAGAAGAGCGCCCGGCGGCTGTACGGTGACACCTTCGACTCGCTCTGGGGCGAGCTCGCGCCGGTTCCGGAGGCGAACGTCCGCGTGGTCGAGGGCCGCGTGCTCGGGCTCGACTCGTTCCCCACTCCCGGCCACGCCTCGCATCACGTCTGCTACCTCGATCCCGACGGGACGCTCTACGCCGGCGACGCGTGCGGCGTGCGCGTCCTGCCCGGTCGCTTCGTCATGCCGCCGACGCCGCCGCCCGAGGTCGACGTCGAGGCGTGGGAGGAGTCGCTCGACGAGATCGAGTGGCGCGGGCCCGAACGGCTCGCGCTGATCCACTTCGGCGTCGCTCACGACGTGGGGCGCCATCTCGCCGAGCTGCGGCTGACCCTGCTGGACTGGGCCGAGTCGGTCGAGGGAGGCGCGACCGAGGAGGAGTTCGTCGAGTACGCGCACGCGCAGCTGGCGGACTCGCGGGAGGACGCGCCGACCTACGACTTCGCGATGCCGCTCTGGCAGTCGTACCGCGGCCTCAAGCGCTGGGCCGACAAGCGCGCCGGTGCGTGACCGGCCCGCTCCGCCTCCGCGACTTCCGGCTGCTGCTCGGCGCGCGCGCGATCTCGTACATCGGGACGTACCTCGCACCGATCGCCGTCGCGTTCGCGATCCTCGACAACGGCGGCGGCGCGACAGCGGTCGGCCTCGGCTTCGCAGCGTGGACATTCGCGCAGGTCGCGATGCTCGCTGTCGGCGGAGTCGTCGGCGACCGGGTACCGCGACGCCTCGTCATGATCGGCTCCGACGTCGCGAGTGCGGCCGTCCGCACGACGATGGGCGTGCTTCTCCTCTCGGGTCACGCGGAGGTCTGGGAGCTGATCGCGCTACAGGCGTGCGGCGGCGCGGCCGTCGCCTTCTACTCGCCAGCGTTCTACGGCCTCGTGCGCGAGGTCGTGCCGGGGGAGATGCTGCAGCCGGCGAACGCGATGCTCGCGATGGCCCGCTACGCCGCCTTCCCCGTGGGCGGCGCGATCGGCGGCTCGATCGTCGCCCTGCTCGGATCCGGCCAGGCGCTCCTGGTCGACGCCGGCACGTACGCAGCGAGCGCGTTGCTGCTCTCGCAGATCCGGGTCGCCTCGATCGCGCGCGCAGGTGCCGGCTTCGTGCAGGAGCTGCGGGAGGGCTGGAGCGCGTTCGTCGAGCAGACCTGGGTGTGGGTGCTCGTCGTCTACGTGTCGCTCTACTTCCTGTTCACGTACGCGCCGTTCTTCGTGCTGGGCCCGTACGTCGCGAAGCATTCGATGAACGGGGTGAGCTCCTGGTGGCCCGTGGTCGTCGGCGAGGGAGTCGGCGCACTGCTCGGCGGGCTCGCAGGGCTCCGGTGGAGACCGCAGGGGCGGCCCATGGTCACGACCGGGCTCCTGCTGATGGTCACTGCGGTGCAGAACCTCATCCTCGCCTTCCACCCGAGCACTGCTCTGCTAGCGCTTGCCGCCACCGGCGCCGGGTTCGCGTTCGCCCTCGGCTCGGTGGTGTGGGACACGACGCTGCAGCGAAAGGTTCCGGCGGAGAAGCTCGCGCGCGTCTCGTCGTACGCCTGGATGGGTGCGATGGTCTTCCTGCCGGCGGGCTACGCGCTCGCGGGGCCGATCGCGATGGCGATCGGGCTCAAGACCTACCTCGTGTTCGCCGCCGGCTGGATCGTCGTCAGCACCCTGTTCCTGATCCGCCTGCGCGCGGTGCGCGAGGTCGGGCTCGAGGAGGCGACCGACGCGGTGGCGGTGCCCGCTCAGTAGTGTCGGACGCGTGCCGCGCGTACCCGTCCCGCCCGACGTCGACGTCTTCCTCGCCCAGCCGAACCCGGCCGTGATCGCGACGGTCAGCCCCGCCGGCGCTCCGCACACCGCGGCCACCTGGTACGACTGGGAGGACGGCCGCGTCTTCCTGAACATGGACGAGAGCCGGCTCCGGCTCCGCTACATGCGCGAGAACCCGGCGGTCGCCGTCACCGTGCTGGCGGAGGGCGACTGGTACCGCCAGATCACCCTGCTCGGCCGCATCGTCTCGATCGAGGACGACCCCGACCTCGCCGGCATCGACCGGCTCTCGATCCGCTACGGCGGGAAGCCGTTCCACAACCGCGGCGCGCGTCGCGTCAGCGCGTGGATGGAGCCGGAGCGGTGGTCCGGCTGGCCTCTTCCTCGCTGAGCTCCTCCGTCTCGAGCAGCCAGAGCGGGGCGTCGCCGCAGTCGATGCGCCGCGCGCCCTCGACCTCCGCGAGCGACGTCGCGAGCACGCGCGCCGGCCTGCCGTCGAGCTCCAGCAGCGCGCCGGCGATCGTCGTGCGCGAGATCCCGTAGCGCCAGGCCCAGGCGAGCCGGTGCAGCTCGACCGCCGGGCGCGAGAGGTCGAGCCAGACGTCGTCCTCGGTGAAGAACGACTCGTAGCTGCCACTCTCCGGATCCTGCGGCGTCCCTTCGTCGCCCGCGTCGATCCGCCCGAGCGCCTCCGCCAGCGCCTCGCCGATGACCGGCCCCACCTTCGGGAAGAAGACGTCGGGAGGCTCGAGCTCGCCGAGCGGGATCCGGCGCTGGGCGAGGATCGGCCCGGTGTCGAGCTCCGCGTCCATGAAATGGAACGTGATCCCGATCTGCTCTTCGCCGTTGCGGATCGCCCAGGCGACGGGCACCGGGCCGCGGTGGAGTGGCAGCAGCGACGGATGGCCGTTGAGCCAGCCGAGGCGCGGCACAGCGAGCGCGTCGGGCGGGATCCTCCATGGGAACCCCATGCAGACGACGAGGTCGGGCCGCACCGAGGCGAGCAGCGGCGCGATGCTGCTGCGCCGCGCGGGCAGGAGGATGTCGAGGTCGTCCGGTGCGCCGAACACGAGCTCGCTCGTCGCGGCACCGGGACCATGCACGGCGATGACCTCGCGGTTCGTCAGCAGCGCAACGACCTCGTGGCCGCTCTCGCGGATGACGGCGTCGAACCCCTCGAGCACCGGCGGGATCCGCGTCACGATGACGACGCGGAGGCTCATTCGTCCCGGAGGATCCTGGCGCCCGACGCCTGGTTCCGGGCCTTGACGACGATCTCGTCCACGTTCACGTGCCACGGCCGCGTGAGCGCGAACAGGATGCACTCGGCGATGTCCTCCGGCTCCATCGCCTCGACGCCGCGATAGACCGCGGCGGCCTTCTCGTCGTCGCCCTTGAAGCGGACCAGGGAGAACTCGGTCTCGACGAGACCGGGATCGACCGTCGTGATCCGGATCGGCCGGCCCAGGAGGTCCTCGCGCAGCGCGTAGGTGAACCCGCGCTCGGCGAACTTCGCCGCGACATAGGTCGCGCCGCCCTCGTAGGCGACGCGGCCTGCGACCGAGCCCATGTTGACGATGTGCCCCCAGTCGCCGAAGTGCGGCAGGCAGAGCCGGGTCATGCGGACGAGCCCCGTGACGTTGACCCCGAAGACCGTCGCCTCGTCCTCCTCGGTCGAAGCGTCGAAGGGGCCGCGGCCGAGCGCGAGGCCGGCGTTGTTGACGAGGATGTCGAGGCCGCCGAGCCGCTCGGTCGCCTCGGCCACGAAGCGCTCGCAGCTCGCCTCGTCGGTGACGTCCAGCTCGAGTGCGATCTCCGTCTCGAGCCGCTCGACCCGACGGGCGCCGCCTGCGACACGCCCGCCCGCCGCCGCGAGCGCGGCCGCCGTCGCGCGGCCGATGCCCGAGGAGGCGCCGGTAACGATCGCCCGCTTGCCGGTCAGGTCGAGAGCCGCCACGAGGCGTGACTCTACGTCCGGAGCGTGTTTCGCTCGGCCGCAGCGTCCGCAAGCAGCTCCTCGGCGTGCTCGCGTGCCTTCGCCGGACGCCGCGTCTCGTGCCCGTCGCAGAGGATCGGCCGCTCTGCGGCCCGCAGCGCCTCGTACTGCACGAGGGTCAGCGACACGGGCACACGACAGTCGGGCGCGCCGCACTCGCAGGTGAAGTCCCAGAGGTTCTGCTCTGAGTCGGTCTCCTCGAAGCGCCTCGCGGCGTCGTGGACCCGTGCGTTGAGCTCGAGCAGGACGTCCTGCTTCGCCCGCTGTTCGTCCGCTGCGCTCATCGCGGCGATTCTACGGCGGGACGCGCATCCTCCCAACCGCGCCCGAGGGCGAGGCGCTCGGGCGGCGTCGGGTGGCTGAAGAGCAGGACGTACGCCGGCCGCGGCGGGTCGAGGTCGGAGAGGTTGCTGCGCGCGAGTTTCGTGTGCGCGCGGGCGAAGCCGGCGGGATCCTCGGTCAGGTCGAGCGAGCAGCGGTCGGCGACGCGCTCGAAGCGGCGCGACAGCCAGGAGCCGCCGGGCAGAGCCGCGAGCTCGAGCGCCATGAGCAGCAGCAGCGCCTCCGGCAGCGTCCTCGGATCGGCGACGCGCGTCCCGAGCACCGCCCAGAGCAGCGCCACTGCGCCGGCGGCGCCCGCCATCGCCAGCAGCGTCAGCTTCGCGACGTGCCGCTCGCGCCTGTGCCCGAGCTCGTGCGCGACGACGACCCGGACGGCGCCGGGGTCGGCGGCGTCCAGCAGCGTGTCGAAGAGGACGACGCGCCGCGTCCCTCCGAGCCCCGACACGTAGGCGTTGACCTTCGTCGTCCGCCGGCTCGCGTCCGCCACGAGCACGTCCCGCACCGGTACGCCCGCCTGCTCCGAGAGCCGGCGCAGGTCGGCCGCGAGCGCCTCGTCCTCCAGCGGCCCGAAGCGGTTGAAGAGCGGCTCGAGCACGATCGGCGCGACGAAGGAGAGCAACAGCACCGCGAGCGCGAGCGCCGCGCCGGCCGGCAGAGCCCACCAGCCGGGGAAGGCCCGCGCAAGAGCGACGGCCGCCGCCCACGCCCCGGCCAGGAGCACGATCGAGACGGCGAGGCCCTTCCCGCGGTCGGCAAGCCACCCGCCGGCGCTCTGGGTCGAGAACCCCCAGCGGCGCTCGCGCCACCAGCCGCGCCAGAAGGCGAGCGGCGTCCGGACGACGCTCGAGCACGTGACGACGAGGGCCGCATACGCCGCCGCGGCGGCGATCGGAGGCAGCGAGCCCACCGCCGCAAAGAGCCGGTCGCCGGCCGCGCTCCAGGCCAGCGCCGCGAGCACGCCCGCCGCGAGAGCCGCGTCGAGCAGGAGGGCGAGGTAGAGCGGGCGGTGGTACCGGCGGGCCCTTGCGACCTCCTCCGTGGTGAAGGGAACGCTCGTAGCCATGCGACCTGAGCGTACGTGCGTAACCCACTCGGGGGGTTCGCCGTTTTCAGTGCCGAAAGGCGGGAAATGGACCCCGCTCGGGTGAGAAGGAGGGGTACGGGATGCTGCTACTGGTTCTCTTGGCGATTCTGGCCATCATTGCGTTCGGGTTCGGCTTCGTCGTGCACTGGCTGTTCATCGTCGCCATCGTGCTCGCAGTGATCTGGCTGATCAGCCTGTTCACCGGCGGCTTCGGCCGTACCGGCGCTCGACGCTGGTAGGCCGGACGCGCCGGAAGGATGAGTCGGGCGGCCCATTGCGGGCCGCCCGTTCCTATGCGACCGTGGGGGCGTGTCGCAGACCGCAATCCTTCTCTGGATCTTCGCCCTGATGGCACTCGAGGTCCAGCACCTGAAGTGGATCTGGTGGGAGCACTGGGATTGCCGCAGCTGCTCCGCCAAGCACAAGGACTGCGCCTGCGGCGCGACTCATTCCTGGGTCATGTTCCTCTAGGTCTCACCCGGTTCTAAAGAACCCGGCATAGTCTGCGCCTGCGTTGAGTCGGGTCACGTTGAGGCGCCTCGGCCTGGTCGGCCTTGCGGCGGCGTTGCTCGTGGGGATCTTCCTCCTGTCGAGCGAGGTGCCCGGCGAGCGGCACTCCGCGAGCGCCGCGCGGCTGCAGGGGATCCACAAGATCCGCCACGTCGTGATCATCATGCAGGAGAACCGCTCGTTCGACTCCTACTTCGGCACCTACCCCGGCGCCGACGGGATTCCCGGGCTTGCCGGCAACCCCGGGCGCCTGCCGTGTATCCCCAATCCTGCGCGACACCACTGCGAGCGGCCCTATCACGACACGAAGGACCGCAACTCGGGCGGGCCGCACGGGCACGGCTCCGCCCTCTCCGACATGGCCGGGGGACGGATGAACGGCTACGTCGCCCAGGCAGAGCTCGGCCGGACGTCGTACTGCAAGAAGCACTTCGACGACCCACGCTGCTCGTACGCCCCGAAGAACCCAGACGTCATGGGCTACCACGACTGGCGCGAGATCCCGAACTACTGGCAGTACGCGAGCGGCTTCGTCCTCCAGGATCACATGTTCGAGTCGGACTCGTCGTGGAGCATGCCCGACCACCTCTACCTCGTCTCCGGCTGGTCGGCGAGATGCTCGAGGAAGGGCGACCCGATGAGCTGCCACAATGCCGTCCAGGACCCCGGCTCGCCGCCTGGCGAGCCGCAGAACAAGGCCGGCAATGTCCCGGACTACGCCTGGACGGACCTCACCTGGCTCCTCCACCGCTACGGCGTCAGCTGGAACTACTACGTCGACAAGGGCACGCAACCCGACTGCGCGAACAACGCGATGTTCTGTGCGCCGGTGCCGCAGAACTCGCACACGCCCGGCATCTGGAATCCGCTGCCGTGGTTCGACACGGTTCGGCTGGACAACCAACTCGGAGATATCGCGCCTCTGGGCAAGTTCTTCACCGACCTTCGGCAGAACAGCCTCCCGGCGGTCTCGTGGATCGCGCCCGGGGACAAGGTCAGCGAGCACCCGCCCGCGCTCGTCTCGACCGGGCAGACCTATGTGACGGGACTGATCAACTCGATCATGCGCTCGAAGGCCTGGCCCTCGACCGCGATCTTCCTCTGCTGGGACGACTGGGGCGGCTTCTACGACCACGTGATGCCGCCGACCGTCGACGCCCAGGGTTACGGCCTTCGCGTGCCCGCGCTCGTGATCAGCCCCTACGCGAAGCGCGGCTACATCGACCATCAGGTCCTCAGCCAGGACGCGTACCTCAAGTTCATCGAGGACGACTTCCTGCACGGGGCGCGCATCGATCCCGGGACCGACGGACGTCCCGACCCGCGACCGGACGTCCGTGAGAATGCGAGCATCCTCGGCAACCTCGTGAACGACTTCAACTTCAACCAGAAGCCGCGACGCCCGCTCATTCTCCCGCTCCACCCGCCATTCAGCTGAGCCGCGCCGTAGCTCTCGTCCTGCTCTTGCTCGCCGCGGGCTGCGGGTCGGCGCCGCGTCCCGCGAGCGCGCCGCCGCCGCCGCGCCACACCGGCGACATCCACGAGATCCGGCACGTGATCGTGATCATGGAGGAGAACCGCTCCTTCGACTCGTTCTTCGGCACCTACCCCGGCGCCGACGGGATCCCGAGGAAGCACGGAGTGCCGACGGTCTGCGTCCCGAACGGCGTCGGGCAGTGCGTGAAGCCCTTTCTCGGCCGCAACGGCGCGGACGACTCGGGGGGCCGCCACGGTGCCCTCGCCGGACAGCTCGACGTCGACGGCGGGAAGATGGACGGCTTCATCCGCATCACCGACGGAAAGCTCATCCGGGAGTGCCGCCGTGACCGTCGCAGCTCGGCGTGCGCGCACCTCCGGCACCCGAACGTCATGAGCTACCACGACGGCGGCCAGCTCCCGAACTACTGGGCCTACGCGCGGAGCTTCGTGCTCCAGGACCGAATGTTCGAGCCGAACTGGGGCTGGAGCCTCCCGGCTCACCTCTGGCTCGTCTCCGGCTGGTCGGCCCGCTGCCGCGACCCTTACAGGGCGAGCACGTGCTCGACGAACCTCGGTGGCCCGCTGACCGGCCCGAGCGCGCCGCTGCGGCGGCATCCCCGAGGGCCCGCCTTCGGGTGGACCGACCTCACCTGGCTCCTCCACCGCTACCACGTCACGTGGGCGTCATACGTCGAGAAGGGCGCGCCGCCCGACTGCCTCACCGGCCCGATCGACTGCTACTCGCGGCTCAGGACCGCGAGCACGCCCGGGATGTGGGACCCGCTCGCGAACTTCACGGACGTCCGCCAGGACGGCCAGTTCGCGGCCTCGCAGGTTCCGCTCTCGCGCTTCTACGCTGCGGCGGCGCGCGGAACGCTGCCGAACGTCTCCTGGGTGACGCCCGACTGGGCCGACAGCAACCACCCCGGCGCCCCCATCGCGCGCGGCCAGGCGTGGGTGACGAAACTGATCGACGCCGTGATGCGCGGGCCGGACTGGGACAGCTCGGCGATCTTCCTCGCGTGGGACGACTGGGGAGGCTTCTACGACCACGTCCGCCCGCCGGTCGTGGACAAGCAGGGCTACGGGCTCCGCGTCCCCGCGCTCGTGATCAGCCCGTACGCGAGGCGCGGCTTCGTCGACCACCAGACCCTGAGCTTCGACGCCTACCTCAAGTTCATCGAGGACGACTTCCTCCACGGCCGGCGGATCGACCCGAGGACCGACGGCCGGCCCGACCCGCGGCCCGACGTCCGCGAGAACTCGCGGGTGCTCGGCAACCTCGAACGCGACTTCGACTTCCGCCGGAGGCCGCGGCCGCCGGTGCTCCTACCGATCCACCCCTAGCAGAGCGCTCCAGCGCTGCTCGTCATGAGCGGTGGCTCCCGAGCAGCGGCTTTCCGTGGCGGCCGATGAGCCCCGCGACGCGCCGGGTCAGCTCGGCGCCGGCGAGCCCGCGGAGCGCGAGCGTCGTGCGCCTGCGCAGGATGTCCTCCGGGTTGCGAGCCCACTCCCGCTCCACGGCGTAGAGGGCCTGGGCGGCGATGTCGGGCGCGCCCGGGGTGAGTGGCTCGAGCAGTGTCGGGTCGGCGAGGGCGGGCTCGAGCACCTCGGGGGCGAGCGAGCCGTAGAGCCCGATCAGGTGGGCGCGCAGCGTCGGGCCGATCTCGGCGGGGAAGCCGACGCGGTCGAGCCCCTCCGCTCCCGGGAGCGGCCAGGGTTGGCGGTCGATCCGGTGCAGGCCGAGATCGGGTCGCAGACGCTCGAGGGCGTCCAGGGCGATCCGGCGGTAGGTGGTCAACTTGCCTCCCGCGACGGTCAGCAATCCGTTTCCGTCCCGGATGTACACGGTCTCGCGTCGCGCACGCGCCGTCTCGCGGCCGCTCTGCGGCAGCACGCGCAGCCCCGCGAAGACGGCACGGATCTGGTCGCGACGGACGGCCGGCTCCTCGAGGGCGACGGCCGCCTCCTCGAGCACGCGGTCGACGTCGGCCGGCTCTGCGACGACCGTGTCGGGGCGGCCTTCGTGCAGCGTGTCGGTGGTGCCGAGGAGCAACATCCCCTCCCACGGCACGGCGAAGCTCACCCGCACCTTGTCGTGCGGGATCGTGAGCGCCGCCGACCACGCCGTGTCCGCGGAGAGAAGGACGTGCACCCCTTTGCTGAGGCGGATCGACGGCTCGACGCCGGCGTCGGCGAGCCGGCGGACCTCGTCGACCCACGGCCCGGCCGCGTTCACGACCGTCCTCGCCGACACAGCGAGGGTTTCGCCGTCGACCACCACGTCGGCGCCCGTGACCCGGCCGCCGGCGAGTCGCAGAGCCGACACCGCCGCGCCGTTGACGACGGTCGCGCCGCTCTCGGCCGCGGCCCGGACGTTCGCGAGCGTGAGCCGGCTGTCGTTGGTGACGCAGTCGACGTAGAGGCCGCAGCGGCGGAGACCGGCCGGACGCAGATCCGGCACCAGGCGCCGTGCTCGCTCCGGCGGGACGAGCCCGTTCAGGCGGGCACGGGCGAGCGTCGAGTAGAGCGCGATCCCGGCCTGGACGACCGCAGGGCGGTACGGCCCGGAGTCGTAGAGCGGCAGCAGGAACGGGAGCGGCCGAACGAGGTGCGGCGCGACGCGCGTCATGAGGTGGCGGCGCTCCTCGTGGGCCTCGCGGACGAGGCCCACGTCGCCGAGGCGAAGGTAGCGCAGCCCCCCGTGGACGAGCTTCGACGAGGAGCTGGACGTCGCCCCGCCGAAGTCGCCGCGCTCGACGAGCGCAACGGCGATCCCGTGCCGGGCGGCGGCCGCCGCGATGCCGGCGCCGATGATCCCGCCGCCGACGACGAGCAGATCGAAGTCTCGACTCGCGAGCTCTTCGAGCGCACGGGCGCGGTCAGGCCGAAGCTGTCGGCTCACGGCTCATGAGCCTAGCGCCCGCGCCGAGCCACCTCGCTCGGGGTGTGAACGCCCCTTGCGTGACGGTCGCGAAAGTGTGATCTTGTGCGGTCAGACCGGGTCGTCTGGATCCAACAACCATCAGGAGGATGTCGTGAGGGTACGTCCTGCGCTACTCACCGTCTGCGCTCTCGGCGCAGCCGGGGCGCTAACAACCGCGGCGCTGGCCGCGGGCGCGAAGTCGTCGTCGTACAACTGGTCGGGCGCCAAGACCGCCAAGGCCGGCGGCGGCATGAAGGCGCTGATCAAGGCGGCCAAGAAGGAAGGCACCCTGAACGTGATCGCGCTGCCGACCAACTGGGCCAATTACGGCGTCGAGCTGAGCACCTTCCACAGGCTGTACGGCATCAAGATCCACAGCGACAACCCGAGCGGCTCGAGCGCTCAGGAGATCCAGGCGATCAAGACCTCGCGCGGTCGCTCGTCGGCACCGGACGTCGTCGACGTCGGCGGCCCGTTCGCGTCCGCCGGGGCCAGCCAGCACCTCTTCGCGCCGTACAAGGTCGCAACCTGGAAGAGCATCCCGGCCAACCAGAAGGCCTCGAACGGCATGTACTACCAGGACTACGGCGGGTTCATCTCGTTCGGCTGCAACATGAACCTGCTCGGGTCCACGCCGTGCCCGACCTCGTGGTCGGCGCTGAAGCAGTCCAAGTACCACAACGCCGTAGCCCTCAACGGCAGCCCGCTGTCGGCCCAGGCGGCACTGTCCGCGGTGTGGGCCGCGGCAGTGAACAACGGCGGCTCCGCCAAGAACATCGCACCGGGCGTGAAGTTCTTCCAGGAGCTCCAGAGCAGTGGAAACTTCAACTCGACGGACTGCAACGCAGCCTCGGTGATCGCGACCTCGTGCCCGATCACGATCAACTGGGACTACCTGAACACGGCCGGCGCGTGGGGCCTGACCGGCGCCACCCACTGGCATGTCGCCGTCCCGAAGGGCATCCCGTTCGGCGGCTTCTACAACCAGGCCGTGAGCAAGTACGCGCCGCACCCGGCAGCCGCCCGGCTCTGGGAGGAGTTCCTCTACTCGCCGAAGGGCCAGAACATCTGGCTCAAGGGCGGTGCGCGGCCGGTGACGCTCGCCGCGATGGTCAAGGCGGGCACCGTGAACAAGGCCGCGTACAAGAAGCTGCCGAAGGTCGCGAACCTCGACAAGGCGGTCGTCCCGACCACGGCGCAGTCCACGACCGCAAGTGCGTACGTCACCGCCAACTGGCACTAGGCGATCGACGCAGCCGTAGCAGCAGCCACTGATTCCGCGGCGCCCCGGCGCCGCGGGATCGTCGCTCGGCTCGCTTCCGGTCTCGGAGGCTGGGCCGGGCTCCTGCCGTTCACGGCCTACATGGTCGTGTTCCTCGGGATCCCGCTGTACGTGGTGATTCACGGGTCGCTGACGA
>DASSZE010000076.1:0-37390 GCA_035713675.1 Gaiellaceae bacterium
GCCGCGGAGGCGAAGGCGGTGCTCGTGGCCCGCGAAGAGAAGACCGGCAGCTCGCGCGTGATCACCGACGCCGAGCGATCCGCCTTCGAGCGCGCAGCCGACACCTAGCGCGAGCGCTCAGGCGAGAGGACGCTGGCGCAGGCGAGCGATGTCACGCTCGGAGGCTGCTATTCGGGCCGAACGTACACCTCAAGCAGGTTCCCGGATGGGTCCGCGAAGAACGACGCGTAGTAGCCTGCGCTGTAGGGCATCGGTTTCGGGCCGCTCACGTCTCCTGCACCAGCGTCGCGGGCAACCGCAGTAATCCGGTCGACATCGGCATCGGTCGAGACCCAGAACGCGATCCGATTGCTGTTGGGGACGTGATCGCGCTCCTCGGTGATCGCGAAGTAGGCGGTTGCGGGAAGCGGCTCCGTCGTCGCCCACACTTTCCAGTCCTCACTGTGGTACCTCTCGGTAAAGCCGAGTGCCGGAAGCAACTGGTCGTAGAAGCTCAGTGCGCCAGCGATGTCCGAGACTCGGAGGTCAATGTGGCCGAAATGGCTCATTGGTCGACCCTACCGTCAGGGGTCATTCCGGAACGCTGGCCCATCTGAGCGTCGTTTCACCTGAGCGGCATCGGCCTCTTCGAGCCGGGCCATTGACTTTGGGTAGCAAAGTATATTAAGTTTGCGCCACAAAGCGACTGAAGGGCGGCGTCATGCAGGGAACACACGACTTCGATCACGATGACGGACTCGATCCGCGCGAGGCGGCGCGGCTGCTCTCTCAGACCGAGCGAGCGGCTCAACGACAGTTCAACTTGAGCCCCGTATGGATTACCGCCCTCATGGGCGCCGTGATCCTCGTCGCCTACGGCGCACTGTGGCTCTCCACCCGAGGGCAGCATCCATACACGGGCCCGAGCCTCGGCGTGGTCGGGCTGGTCTACGCGGCGGTCGCGATCGCGATCGCCGCGTCGGTGAAGGTCTACCGCCGCGCGACCGCCGGCGTCAGCGGGCCAGCCATGAGACAGCAGCAGATCGAGGGGGTCGCGATCCTGGTTTCCTTCGTACTAGGCAGCCCTGTGCTGCAGGGCGCGATGAAGCACTACGGCGCCGGCGACGCAATCGTCTACGGAGTGATCCCGGCAGCGGCGCCCCTGATCATCGTCGGCACGACCGTCCTCGGGATCGCAGCCAGCAAGACCGACTGGACGCAGTTCGGAGCCGCACTAGTCGTCGTGATCGCCGGTGTCGTCGCAGCCTTCGTGGGACCGAGCGCAGCCTGGCTTGCAGCGGGGATCGGCCTGTTCGGCGCCATGGTCGGCTACGCGACCGCGGAAGCCCTGCATCGCCGTGCCTCACTGCAGGCGTGACCGCCGATTCGCTCGATCCGGTGATCCACGCCCCGGTGCGGCTCCGGATCGTCGCGACGCTCGCCGCGCTCCCCGACGGGGCCAGCCTGTCTTTCACCCGTCTGCAAGACATGCTCGAACTCACTCCCGGCAATCTGATCACCCATCTCCGCAAGCTCGAGGACGCCGGCTATCTCGACAGCAAGACGACCGGCAACGGGAGGGCATCTCACACCGCGATCGCGCTCACCCAGACCGGCCGCACAGCTCTCGACACCTACACCGACGCACTCCGCAAGGTCCTCGGCGGTCTCTAGCCCGCGCACACGAACCCAGACCCACTCGAGACTCGGCCTGTCCGTCCCTCCGGACACCGGGCCAGGCGAGAGACCCGTTGTCAACGGCACCTACAATCGAACAATGAGACGAGCACTGGACATTGGACTAATCGTCGGCTTCCTCGCCGTCGACTTCTTGTTCTTCCACGACCTCTTGAAGCCCGGAGAGGTCACGACTCTTCCCCAGTACCTCACAGGTCTTCTCAGCATCTCCGTCCTGGCGATCTGCGGCCAGTCGCTCCTCAAGTCCGTCCGCCGCTAGTTGACAGCCGCCTCAGACCCGCCAACTTCGCGGCTTCGGAGAGACGCGAGTGCGGCCCTCCATCACTCGGAGCCATTTCGCAACGTCATCGCGTTGTCCGCTGCTTGCTGGAGCGGAGAACGCGCGCAACGCTGCCAAGGCCAAGGGCAACCAAGGCGAGCGAAGCGCTGGCGATCCTCTTCTCGGCTGCGGGGTCGAGTTGCTTCGCCGGGGGATAGACGACGCGGGCGATCGTCGCCGACGTCCATCCCATCCACCAGCCGCCGCAGGTCGCCCTGAGCCGGTCCCAATCCTGCGGATCAGACCAACGCTTCCCGGCCACGAGTATCAGCGCCCAGACTCCTGCGCAGGACACGCTGTAACCCGTATACGTCTGAACGCGCAAACAATCAGCTCCCGTACAAAGCCTAAGCCGCGGCACCTTCTTCAGGGGTCATTCCGGAACACTGGCCCAGCCGAGCGCCGCTATCCCCGATCAGCGGGCTCTGGCAGGAAATACGCCGTGATCCGCACCGGCGCCGCGTCAGGCGGTCGATCGTTTGCGGGCCTGTTGACGAACGGCTCGAGGAGCCGCTCGACCTCTCCTTGCAGCCGACGCAGCTCGTCGGGCGTAAGCTCGGTACGAGCGTTGAAGAGGCCCGCAGCCCGCGCCCATGTCACATCGAGCCGCGGCTCGATTCGGCGCACCCACTCGGATGGAAGCGATGCGTACTTGACGAGCATCGTGTTGCTCAGCTCCCGGGCGGCACGCTGCGCCTTCGGCTCGTCAGGGATCTCGAAGTAGATCCCTCTTGCCTCGGTGCTCCACTTGCCGAAGGCATCGCGATCGATCACCCCAGCGTCTTCGAGCTTGCGCAGATGGTTCGATGCCGCGTCAGCGCTCAAGCCCAGACGGCTAGCGGCGTCTTCTGCGGCAAGCGGGCCCTCCCGCCGGACGAGATCGAAAAGATCGAGCCGCACCGAATCCGCGAGCGCAAGCAGCTCATCAACGTCAGTCACGACAAGGTCGCCGACGGCATTCAGCCGTGACGGATCGATCGGCACACCCGCGACAGTAGCCTCGCCGGCGTGATTGAGCGCTCGGGGGTCATTCCGGAACACTGGCCCAGACCTACGCTCTCTCGTCCGATCCCGACGACTCGTCCTGAGCTGGACGTCGATGTGGTTTCTAGCTTGCTCGAAGCCCTCAGCCGAAAACGAGCTCGAAGACGCTGTGGGCGGCTCCGACCCTGAGCCTGGCGCTCGCATGCTTGGGCGCGCGCTTCCCGCTGTACGAGATGTTGAGATCGGCGTGCCGTCCCCTCGGGAGTGGATCCAGCTTGCACAGGAACTGTCCGCCCGCGATCCGGCAGAACGCGCTCTTGCTCGTCACGCTCGCCTGCGCGGGCTTCGCCAGCGTCCCGGCAAGCGTGACGCCGGAGACCGTCTTCTTCGAGTCGTTCTCGACGTAGAAGTCGATCACCTTGCCGCCGCTGAGCACGACCCTCAGCGGGCCGACGTCGCGGATCTCCGGCGCGGCGGCGCCGACATCGATGCCCGTGCTGTTCGAGAAGTTGTTCGCCGACGCCGATCCCGTCAGCTGCTTGCTCGGCGGCGCGAAGGCGAGCTCGGTCGCGTCGGACAGCGGAACCGCGAACAGCCGGCCCGCGGCGGGTGTCCAGGTCTGCGGCAGCAGCCACATCGTCCCGTTGTTGACCGCGAGTAGGCGCAGACCGGAATACGTGTGGTTCTTGCCGCCGACGGTCTCGGTGACCTGGTTGTTGCCGAAGGTGTTGAGCCCAAGGTCGGACTCGCTGGAGAGCGTCACGGCCGGCAGCTCGTCGAGATTCCGCGCGAGCGTCGCCGCCTGGTTCCGGCCGACGGTCTCCGCGTAGAGGCCCGCAGCCCAGAAGAGACAGACCGCGACGAAGAGCACGACGAAGACGCGTGCGGCAGTCGACAGCGGCGGATCCCCGCGGAGCCGCTCGCGCTGGTCGACGGCGTGCGCGATCAGCAGCACGCCGGCCGCGGGGAACAGGGTGGCGATCAGGTACGGCGTGTGAAACGGAAAGACGGTGAACGCGGCGAGGCCGCCGAAGATCAGGAGCAGCCCGCCGAGGACGAGCGCACCCTCGCCCAGCCGGTGCAACGTCGCCGGCGACCTCCGGCCGGTGCGCTGCGCATCGGTGACGTAGGCGTGGCCGAGGGCGAACGCGATCAGCACGACCAGCACGACGACGACCGGTAGGAAGAGCGTGCCGAGGCTGTTGAGGACGTAGTCGCGCGTCGAGAGGTCAACCGCGCCCGGGTTGAGGCCGAAGTACCCGTCGAAGGACCGCACCCGCTGCCAGCCGAAGTAGAACGCGATCCCGGTCAGCAGCGTGGCCGGCGCGATGATCGCCGAGACCCCCGACAGCGCCTGCCGGTAGTCGACCGAGGAGTGTGCCTCGGCCGTCTCGTCGGCTCCCCCCGGTGCGTGAGCCTCGTCCACTCGGGCGATCGTACGCGGATAACCGAGTGGGCGCGGTAGCCGCGGGAGCGGATGAGCGGAGCGTCAGCCGAACAGGAGGGTGGCGGCGACCGTGAAGACGAGATACGTCCCGATCACAGCGTTCACGACAATCCCCGTCGTTCCCCGGCGACGCTCGCCGAGGCGACGCGCGCGGGCGCCGAGCACCATCCCCACGACAGCGGGCAGCACCATCAGCGCGAGGAGGAAGATTCCCGCAACGTAGCCCCACGCCCCAGCCTCGGGAAGCAACTCTTGCTCCTCGAGATCGAAGACAACCAACCCCAGGAATGTCCCGACCATCCCGGCGACGACAGCCGCGACTGCCGTCGCGGCGACCATCAGCAGCGACTGCGTTGCCACGCGCCGTCCCGGATCCTGCGGAAGCGAGAACCGGTGCCGCGGAGGTGGAGCGACTGGCACGGCCACTATGGCCTTCCTTCCCTCGCCACCATCGTCACTCGCAGAGACGGCCAAGGCGTCAGGGGTTCCGCTGATACGTCGGCGCGGCTCCAGGATGCTCAACCGTCGCCGGTCATATGTGCCCAGGTCGCCGTCCTCTCCCACGGTGCCGGCCTACGATGGCGCGGTGGAGTCGGGCGAGTTGGTCGATGCGGAAGCGCTGGTGCGTCTCCAGAAGACGAGCTACCAGCGTGCCGCTCCCGGATTGCGCAGCGCGTGGCCGGCCGAGTCGGCGATGGACGCCGAGCAACTCGTCCGCTTCCTGAACGAGCACCACTATTGCGTCTTGGCGACGGTGACTTCGAAGCGGCAGCCGCAAGCGCGACCGGTCGCCTTCACCGTGCTCGGGTCCGCGTTCTGGTTCGCCACGGTCGCGGGTGCTCGTCTTCGCAACCTGCAGAGAAACCCCTGGGTCTCCCTCGTAGTGGCAGAAGGCGACCGCGGCAGCCACCGAGCCGTCATCGTCGACGGCTCCGTCACGATTCTCGAGAGCCCGAAGGAGCAACTGCTCGCCGCCTGGGAGGAAAGGTATGGCTCCCCGGCCGAATGGGCGGCAGCATGGTTCGAGGTTCGACCGGCGCGGCTCTTCTCGTACAGCACCACGAGTTGATGCCGGCTTCGGGTTCGTCTGTGCCGTGGTCGCTGTTGTAGGTTCGGGGGGATGGATGTGGGGGCTGCGGTGGCGGCGCTCGCTCTTCATCCGCTTCGCGAGTTGCCGCCCGCGCCGGGTGTGGAGCGGATCGAAAGGGAGGGGATCCTCGTCGCCTTTACGCCGGGACCGGTCGCGCCGCGGGTCGAGCCGCTCGACCTGGGCGCAGCGGACGTGCCCGCGGCAGTCGCCTTTGCCCGGACAGTTGCCCGGGAGCGGGGAAAGCGGATGGTTGCCTGGTGGATCGCTCCGGAGCACGAGTTTCTCCGCTCGGCACTGGAAGCGGAAGGGCTGGTGAACGAGGACACGACCGGGCTCGAAGCGATCGAGACTGCGATGGCGCTCGTGCGGGCGCCGACGGGCGACAGCCCGCAGATCACCGTCAGCGCGGTCGACACCTACGAGGACTTCACGGCCGCGATCTTCGTCCTTCAGGACGCATTCCAGGTTCCGGAAGCGATGCGCGCCGAGGCGAGGGCCGCACGGCCCCGGCGCTGGGAGGAGTACAGACGGCCGGAGAACCCGATGCGGCGCTATCTCGCGAGGATCGGGGACGAGGTCGTCGGAACGGCCGCAGCCACCTTCGGCCACGCCGGCGTCAATCTGTCCGCCGCCGCGGTGCTCGCCAACGCCCGGGGGCGCGGCGTCTACCGCGCGCTCACGCTCGCCCGCTGGGACGAAGCCTTACGACGAGGCACGCCCGCACTGACCGTACAGGCGGGAAGAATGTCCATGCCGATCCTCGACAAGCTCGGATTCACACCGGTCGGAGAAGTACGCGTCTACGCAGACGACCTCGGAGACCCGACAACAAGTCCCTAGCCGCTGGCCGGCCAGACGAGTCGCTGTGTCTTTGTGGGAAGCTGGGGTCGGTGGGAAGGCCGGCAGTCGGCGTCGCGTACGGGGTCGTGATGGTGACCGTCGTGATCCTGGTGGACGTGTTGTTCTTTCGTGGCCACGTCTGGGAGCGGCTGGCGGCCAATCTCGGCATCGTCCTGGTGTTCGGCGCGTTCTACTTCAGGTTTCTGCATCACGCATAGGCGAGGCTGCGCGCTGTTCTTCAGGGAACACTCCGGAACACCGGCCCGGCCGAGAGTTCTGCGACATCCCCAAGGGGTGGGGCCGTCTCCCCGCACGATTGCGAGCACGTGCGCAGCCGGCGATCCGGCAGCGCGCGAGAGCCGCTACCTGCAGCAATCAGCTGCTCGTTCCCGCCGCTGCCCGTAACCGAAGCGGACGTTCGGCCGTTCCTGTGTCTGCACGACGGGTCGTTAAACCACTCCCTAGGAGGTTGTTGTGGGTATCGGAGTCAGCTTGATCCTGATCGCGGTCGGCGCCGTCCTGGCGTTCGCCGTACATGTCACCACGTCCGGCTTCAACGTCAACACGGTCGGCTACATCCTGCTCATCGTCGGCGTTGTCGGCGCGCTCATCTCGCTCGTCTTCTGGTCGAGCTGGGGCGGCGTCGGCGGCGGCCGCCGCCGCACGGTCGTCGACGAGGGGCCCGTGACGCAGCGGCGCACGGTCGTCGAGGACGACGCCCTCTAGGAACCACCGAACGGCAGCAGCGCCGCCGCGCGCGACGGTCGAGCTCAGCTCGCCGTGGCGCGGCGGCGCAGTTGCTCCTGCAACTCGCGGGCCGCGGGGCCGAGATCGAAGGTCTTGTCCTCCACCGCCACGACCGGCATCACCTCGCGAACCGACGAGCAGAGAAACACCTCGTCGGCCTCGACCAGCCGGGCGAGCGGGAACACGCCCTCGACGGTCTTCGCTCCGGCGATCTCGAGCAGGAACCCGCGAGTCACCCCGGCGAGGATCGGCAGTTGCAGGGACGGCGTGACGAGGGTGTCGCTCTCGCGCCAGAAGACGTTCGCCGTCGGCGCCTCCAGCACGATGAGGTCGTGGCCGACGAGCAGAGCGTCGTCGGCGCCCGCCGCGACCGCGGCGTCCTGCGCGCCCATGTTCTCGGCGTAGCTCGTCGACTTCGCGCTCGCGAGCGCGCCGGTCGACCAGTGGACGACGGCCAGACGCAGGCCGCGGGCCCGCAGCGCTTCGAGCTCCGGGTCGATCCCGCCGGCGGTCGCGACGAGGGTGCGCCCCGTCCAGTACAGGCGAAGCGCGAGATCCTTCTCGTCGCCGGCACCGATGACGAGCTCGGCGAGGCGTTCGCATTCGGCGCGGTCGGGCGCCGGCAGGCGGACATGCTCGGCCGAGACGGCGAGGCGCGCGAGGTGCCGGTCGAGGAGGAACGGGCGGCCGCCGTAGACGCGCGCCGTCTCGAAGACCGAGCGGCCGCGCAGGAGCGCCTCGTCGTCCGCGGCGAAGACGGGCTCTCCAGGATCGACCAGACCGCGCCCCGCGACCGCTACGGCCCGGACGTCCATCATGCGAGGGCGAGCAGCGGCCGGGCCTTCACCCACGACTCCTCGATCTCGGCGTCGGCGACCGAGTCCCAGACGATGCCGCCGCCGACCCAGAGGTGGATCTCGTCCTCGACGACGGCGAAGGTGCGGATCGTGAGCGCGAGGTCCAGGTCGCCGTTCGCGTAGACGCGACCGAGCGCACCCATCGAGGCGCCGCGGCCGACGGGCTCGAGCGACGCGATCAGCTCGAGCGCGCTGCTCTTCGGGCAACCGGTGACGGAGCCGCCCGGGAGCACCGCTTCGAGCAGCTCGGTCAGGCCCACCTCCGGCCGCAGCTCCCCCTCCACGGTCGCCACCAGGTGCGTGACGCCGGCGAGCTGTCGCTCGACGAGCAGCTCCGGCCAGCGGACGCTGCCGGGGACGCAGACACGCGAGAGGTCGTTGCGCTCGAGGTCGACGATCATCACGTGCTCGGCCGCGTCCTTCGCCGACTCGATCGCCACGCCGGCGGGACGCGTCCCCTTGATCGGCATGGTGCGAACGACACGGCCGCGCTTCTGGAGGAGCAGTTCGGGCGAGGCGGAGACGATCGTCCAGTCGTCGCCCTGCAGCGCCGCGGGCTCGAGCGGCCGCAACGGCTCGAGCGCGGTCGCGAGCGTGAGCGGGTCGCCGGCGAAGTCGGCCCGGAGGTGCTGGACGAGGTTCACCTGGTAGACGTCGCCCTCGCGGATCGCCTCCCGCACGGTGCCGATCGCGGCGGCGTACGCCTCCGGGCTCCACGTCGTGCTCCACTCGCCCGTGCGGAAGAAGCCGGTCGACGACGCCGGCGGCTCGAGCGAGTACGCCACGCGCGGCAGCCGGCACGGCTCCGGCGCGGACGGAGCGCAGGCGCCGTACCCGACGAAGACACGCGCGACGTCGAACTCCTCCCCCGCGAGCGCCGGCTCGAGCTCCGGGAGCGAGCCGAGCTCGACCGTCACGCAGGCCCGCGGTTCTGCACGTAGCGGTAGCCGAAGCGGCCCTTGATGCAGAGGTTCCCGCGGGTGACGTCGTGGTCGTCCGGCGAGCCGACCTTGACGATCGCGCCGTCCTGGACGTGGAGCGTGAGGTTGCAGCCGACGCCGCAGTACGGGCAGACAGTCTCGACCTGGGTCTGCTCCTCCTCGCGCCACTCGCCGGCCTCGCGCAGGTCGAACTCGCTCTTCGCCATCAGCGCGCCGGTCGGGCAGACGGCGATGCAGTTGCCGCAGTAGACGCACGCCGACTCGGGCAGCGGCACGTCGAGCTCGGTGGAGATGTGCGCCCCGAAGCCGCGACCGGCCACGGCGATCGCGAACGTGTTCTGGTGGTCGACGCCGCAGGCCTCGACGCACTTGTAACAGAGGATGCACTTCGAGTAGTCGCGGACGTAGAGCTCGTTGTCCACCTTCACCGCCTGCTCGACCGTGAGCGAGTCGGGGCCGAACCGCTGCGGCTCCGCGTCGTACTGCTGGATGTAGGAGAGCGCCTCGGGCGCGGTCGAGAGGTCGCACGCGGAGCCGAGCAGCTCGAGCACGAGCCGCCGGCTCGTGCGCACGCGCTCGGAGTCCGTGTGCACGACCATCCCGTCCTCGACCTGGCGCGAGCACGCCGGCACGAGAGCCCGCGCGCCCTCCACCTCGACGACGCAGACGCGGCAGACGTTGACTGGCGTGAGCGTGTCGCCGTAGCAGAGCGTCGGCGTGTCGATGCCGATCCGGCGGCACGCGTCGAGGATCGTCGAGCCCTCGGTCACCCGGACGCTCCGGCCGTCGACGGTCAGTCCGACGACGCGCTTCGGGGCGGAGATCGAGACGGTGGTCACGGCGCGAGCACTCCGAGGTTCATCATCGCCGACGCGACGGCGTTCGCAGCCGTTTGGCCGAGCCCGCAGATCGACGCGTCGCGCATCACCTGCGTCAGGTCGGCGAGCACGGCGATCTCGTCCCCGTTCGTCCTGCCGGAGGCGAGCCGGTGCAGTGCCTCCTCCTGGCGCACCGTGCCGATGCGGCAGGGGACGCACTGGCCGCACGACTCGTCGCGGAAGAACTCGGCGATGCGCAGGACTGCGTCGACGAGGTCGGCCTGCTCGCCGTAGACGATCACGACGCCGGAGCCGAGCGTCGCGCCCGCGGCGCGCGCGCCCTCGAACGAGAGCGGCAGGTCGAGCTGGTCGGGGCGCAGGAACGAGCCGGCGGCGCCGCCGAGCAGGACGGCCTTCGGCGGCTCGGCGCCCGCGAGCTCGAGCAGCTCGGAGAGCGGCGTGCCGAGCTCGATCTCGTACAGCCCCGGCCGGGCGACGTGCCCCGAGACGCAGAAGAGCCGCGTGTCGCGCGCGTCGCCGGCGAGCACGATGTCGGGGACGTTGAGCAGGGTCTCGACGTTGTTCACGACTGTCGGCTTGCCGTAGAGGCCGACCTCGACCGGGAACGGCGGCTTGTTGCGCGGTTCGCCGCGGTAGCCCTCGATCGACTGGAAGAGCGCGGTCTCCTCGCCGCACACGTAGGCGCCGGCGCCGATGCGCAGCTCGATCTCGACGCCGACGTCCGAGTGGTCGATCGCGTTCTGGAGGCGCTCGTGCGCGAGCGGGTACTCGGCGCGGACGTAGACGAACGCGCGCTCGCACCCGGTGGCGAAGGCGGCGATCCCGATCGACTCGACGAGTCCGAACGGGTCGCGCTCCATCAGGATCCGGTCCTTGAACGTGCCGGGCTCCGACTCGTCGGCGTTGACGACGAGGTAGTGCGGCCGCGCCGCCTGTCGCGCCACCGCCTCCCACTTCACGCCCGTCGGGAACGCCGCGCCGCCTCGGCCGAGCAGCGGCGACGCCTTGACGAGCTCGATCACGGCCTCCGGCCCGAGCTCGCGGGCGCGCTCGAGCGCTCGGAACTCGGCCGGCGGCGACTCCGGGTCGACGCCTTCGGCGATCCGGCGGAGGAGCTTCAGGCCGGACGTCTGCGGCAGCGGGGGCTCCTCGGCGGGCAGTTGCTCCTCGTGCGGCTCCGGGCCGGCGATCGTGCGCAACGAAGCCGGCGCGCGCTCGCACAGGCCGAGGCACGGCGACTCGATCGCTCCCTCCGGAACCTCCGCTCCGGCGAGCCGGCAAGAGAGGTCGGTGCAGACGTGGAGCACCTCGGGCGGCCGCTCCTCGAGCGCGAGCAGCGCGTAGAAGGTCGCGACTCCGTACGCCTCGGCCGGCGGCACGTCGAGCCGCCGCGATGCGTAGCCGAGCGCGCCGGGCGTCACCCAGCCGACGCGCCGCTGCGCCGCCCGCAGCGCCGGCAGCAGGAGATGACGGCTCGTCCGGTTGCGGCGCGCGACGCGGCTCCCGTTCGTCGCCTCGACGCCGACGACCGCGTCGATCGCCTCGCGCTCGGCGTCGGCGGGCTCGGCCTCGAGCAGCTTCAGGTCCACTAGAGGGCCTCCAGCCGGACCGCGGTGGCCTTGAACTCGGCGGTGCCCGACATCGGATCGGTCGCGTCGATCGTGAGCACGTTCGTCGCCACCTCGTCGGGGAAGTGGAGGTTCATGAACGCGAGCCCCGGCCGCAGCGTCGACACGTAGCGCGCAGGCGCCTCGACCGCCCCGCGCCGCGAGACGACGCGCACGCGGGAGCCGTCGGCGACGCCGTAGCGCTCGCCGTCCTCCGGCGCGAGCAGGATCGCCTCGCCGCCGACGTGGAGCGGCGACGAGAAGCCGCCCGTCTGGACGCCGGTGTTGAAGGACTCGAGCCGCCGCCCGGTGGTCAGGCGCAGCGGGAAGTCGTCGTCGAGCAGGTCGACGGGCGGATCGTGCTCGACCGCCTTGAACGGCGCGCGATCCTCGACCACGTCCGCCCAGAGCCGGTCGTGGATATAGAGCGAGCCGGGATGCTCCTCGTCCCAGCACGGCCACTGGATGCCGCCGAGCTCCGCGAGCCGCGCGTAGCTCATCCCCGCATGCATCGGCGACAGCGAGCGGCACTCGTTCCAGACGTCCTCGGCGCGGGTCGAGCCGAGATCGTGGCCCAGCCTGCGGGCGAGGTCGTAGACGATCTCGATGTCGTCGCGCGCCCCGGGCGGCGGGTCGTACGCCTTGCGCACGAGCTGGACGCGCCGTTCGCTCGAGGTGACGGTGCCCTCGGCCTCGCCGAGCGTCGCCGCCGCGGGCAAGACGACGTCGGCCAGCTGCGCGGTCTGGGTGAGGAAGAGGTCTTGCACGACGAGGTGGTCGAGGCCGGCGAGGAGCCGCTGGGCGCGCAGCTGGTCCGCCTCGCCCTGCGCCGGGTTCTCGCCCACGATGTAGGCGGCGCGGAGCTCCCCGTGCTCCATCGCCTCGAACATCCCGGACAGATGCAGTCCGTGCCGTGCGGGAATCGACGAGCCCCAGGCGGCGTCGAACTTCGCGCGGACCTCGTCGTCGAGGATCTCCTGGAAGCCCGGCAGCTTGTTCGGGATCGCGCCCATGTCGCCGCCGCCCTGCACGTTGTTCTGCCCGCGGAGCGGCTGGAGGCCGGATCCCCACTTGCCGACCTTGCCGGTCAGCAGTGCGAGGTTGATCAGCGCGAACACGTTGTCGACCGCGTTGTGGTGCTCGGTGATCCCGAGCGTCCAGCAGAGCTGCGCGTTCCCGGCCTCGCCGTAGGCGTGCGCGAGCTCGCGGATCGCGTCGGCCGGGACTCCCGTCACGCGCTCCGCCTCCTCGAGCGTCCACGGCTCGACCGACGCGCGGTACTCCTCGAAGCCCGTGGTCGCGCGCCCGACGAACTCCTCGTCGACGAGCCCCGCCTCGATGATCTCGCGCCCGACCGCGTTCGCGAGCGGGATGTCGGTGCCGACGTCGAGCCCGAGCCAGAGGTCGGCCCATTGCGCGGAGACGGTCCGCCGTGGGTCGACGACCATGAGCCGCGCGCCCTTGTTCACCGCCTTGAGGACGTGGTGGAAGAAGATCGGGTGCGCCTCGCGCGCATTCGAGCCCCAGAGGACGATCAGGTCCGCGCTGCGGGTCTCCTCGTAGGAGCTCGTCCCGCCGCCTGCACCGAACACCGTCGCCAGACCGACGACGCTGGGCGCGTGTCAGGTTCGGTTGCAGCTGTCGACGTTGTTCGTGCCGAGCACGACCCGGGCGAACTTCTGCGTCGCGAAGTTCAGCTCGTTCGTCGCCTTGGAGCAGCTGAAGACGCCCGTCTGCGCGCCTTCGTCGAGCGCCCTGCGGAAGCCGGCCGCGGCGCGGTCGAGCGCCTCGTCCCAGCTCGCAGCGCGCAGCTCTCCACCCTCTCGGACGAGCGGCGTCGTCAGCCTCTCGTACTTCATCGCCATGCCGTGCAATCTAGAACAAGAGACGGTGCATCAGGTCGGCGTCGATTCGATCGATCAGCTCGTCCGCGGCGGCGAGCCGGTGCGGCTCGAGCGTCGTGCGCATCGCGAGCACACGCCCGACGCCTGCTGCGCGGGCCGACGCGATCCCCGCCTCGGTGTCCTCGAAGACGACGGCCTCGGCCGGGGCGGCGCCGAGCAGCGCCAGCGTCTTCTCGTACCCCTCGGGATCGGGCTTGCCGTGGACGACGTCGTCGGAGCTCACGATGGCGCGGAAGCACGGCGCGAGGCCCGCGCCCTCGACGACCGGCTCGATCTCGGCCCGCGCCGCACCCGAGCAGATGGCCAACGGCACACGCTCGGCGGCGTAGCGGACGGCCTCCCGCACGTGCTCGTGGATCGTCGACCCGTCCGAGGCCGCAGCCCGGTACCGGATCGTCCGCTCGTCGATGACCGCCTGGACGTCGTGGTGGCCCTCCCCGAGCCAGGTCGTCACGATCTCGGGGTCAGAGAGGCCCGCCAGCTGGTCGAAGTACTCCTGCGCCGACATCGGCCGGCCGTGCTCCGCGAACAGGTGCATGAAGATCTCGCACAGGACGGGCTCGTCGTCGGACAGCGTCCCGTTGAAGTCGAAGATGACGGCGGAGACGGGCACGGGCTAGTCGTCGCGCTGCACGTCGGCGAGCAATGTCGGGAAGTCCGGCCCGTCGAGCTCCTCGACCGCGCGCTCGTACTTCTCCAGCGCCCAGCCCCAGAAGTCGAAGTCGAGGTCGGAGATCCCGTCCTGGATCGAACCCCACAGCGTCCAGCCGTACTTCGACAT
Source organism: Gaiellaceae bacterium (assembly GCA_035713675.1). GTDB lineage: Bacteria > Actinomycetota > Thermoleophilia > Gaiellales > Gaiellaceae > Palsa-739. The sequence continues at coordinate 14,034 of DASSZE010000076.1, forward strand.
CAGGCCCCACAGGCGCGCGCGGGCGACCTTGTTGCGCAGCGGCCGCCCCCAGTACGCGGCCACGAGCTCCTCGAGCTGCTCCCGGGAGAGGTTCGACTCGCTCCAGACGTTGCCGAGCTCGAACGAGGCCTCGTTGTTGCCGGAGTACTCGTAGTCGATCAGCCGCATCTCGCCGTTCACGCGGATGAAGTTCTCGGCGAGCAGGTCGTTGTTGCACGGGACCGTCGGCTCGGGAAGCACCCGCATCGCGCGCTCGAGCTCGCGGATCTTCGGCGCGAACTCCTCGTAGCGGGCCGGGAGCCGGAAGCCGCGCTCGTGGACGATCTCGAGGTAGCCGGGCTGGATCTCGAACATGTCGAAGTCCTTGAGGAAGCGGCGTCCACCGTGGAGCCGGCGGCAGGCCTCGGCGATCGCGCCGATGTGCTCGCCGGTGCGGAGCTTCGCGGAGTCCATCACCTCGCCCTCGAGGTAGCCGAGGACGAGGGCGTCGTGCTCCGGGAGCGCCGCGACGAAGGGCGCGCCGACCCCGGTCTCGGCGGCGGCGATGGTGTTGTGGGTCTCGTTCTCACGGTCGATCGCGAGCAGGCTCGTGTCCTTGCCGGAGATCCGGACGACGTAGCGCCCCGACGGGCTCGTGACCTTGTAGTTCGTGTTCGTGAGCCCGCCGGTGAGCGGCTCGACGGACTCGGCGTCGCGTAGCTCGGGGACGGCGGCGAGCACTTCCTCGAGCGGCATGCGGCGATCCTATTAGGGTCGCACCATGGCTCCCGAACGTGCCCGCGCCGTCGTCGTCGGCGGCGGCGTCATCGGCTGCTCCTGTCTCTACCACCTCGCGAAGCTCGGCTGGACCGATTCCGTCCTCGTCGAGCAGTTCCAGCTCACGCACGGCTCGACGTGGCATTCGGCGGGGCTCGTCGGCCAGCTCCGGTCGTCGATCTCGCTGACGCGGATGATGCAGTACTCCGTCGGCCTCTACGCGGAGCTGAAGGAGCTGACCGGCAACGACCCCGGCTGGCACCAGCTCGGCGGGCTGCGTCTCGCCTCGTCGCAGCCGCGGCTCGAGGAGATCCGCCGCCAGGCGTCGTGGGCGAAGACGTTCGGGCTGCCGATGGAGATCGTCTCCGCGGAGGAGGCGCAGGCGATGTTCCCACCGCTGTCGACGGACGGGGTGCTCGGAGCGGCGTTCATCCCGGACGACGGCTACCTCGATCCCAGCCAGCTGACGTTCGCGCTCGCCGACGGCGCCCGCCGGCTCGGCGCGCAGATCGAGGTCCGGACGCGCGTGCTCGGCATCGAGACGACGGACGGCCGCGTGTCCGCGGTCGAGACCGACAAGGGGCGGATCGAGTGCGAGGTCGTCGTGGACGCCGCGGGCATGTACGCGCGCCAGGTGGCCGAACTCGTCGGCGTCGACGTGCCGCTGGTCCCGTTCGGCCACCAGTACCTCATCACCGAGCCGTTCGACCCGCCGCTCGAGCCGCTGCCGACGCTGCGCGATCCGGACAACCTCGTCTACTTCCGCACCGAGGTCGGCGGGCTCGTGATGGGCGGCTACGAGCGCAAGCCCGAGCCGTGGGCGATCGACGGCATCCCGGAGGGGTTCGAGGCGAAGCTCCTGCCGCAGGACCTCGAGCGGATGGAGGAGCTCTTCACGAACTCGATCACGCGTGTCCCGGCGATGGAGAACGCCGAGGTGAAGGCGTTCTTCAACGGGCCCGAGGCGTTCACGCCCGATGCCGACTTCCTGCTCGGCGAGACGGACGTGCCCGGCTTCTGGATCGCCGCCGGCGGCTGCGCGCACGGCCTCGCCGGCGCCGGCGGCGTCGGGAAGGTCATGAGCGAGTGGATCGTCGACGGCCGTCCCGAGTGGGACGTCTGGCCGCTCGACTGGCGCCGCTTCGGCCGGCAGTACCGCAGCCGCGACTACACGCTCGCCCGCACCTACGAGGCGCTGTCGCAGTACTACGACATCAAGTACCCGGGCGAGGAGCGGAAGGCCGGGCGCCCGCTGCGCGTCTCCCCTGCCTATCAGCGGCACCTCGCGCTGGACGCGTCCTTCGGGGAGAAGGGCGGCTGGGAGCGCGTCAACTGGTACGAGTCGAACGCCGCGGGCGGTGACGAGTCGCTGCGGCCACGCGGCTGGGCGGGCGAGAACTGGTCGCCGGCGATCGAGGTCGAGGCGCGCGCGACCCGTGAGGGGGTCGCGCTCTTCGACCAGTCGTCGTTCTCGAAGGTCGAGGTGCTCGGCCCCGGCGCGCTCGGGTTCCTCGAGCGCCTGTGCGGGAACCGGATCGACCGGCCCGTCGGCACGGTCGTCTACACGCAGCTCCTCAACCAGCGGGGCGGGATCGAGGCCGACCTGTCGGTCATGCGCCGCGGCGAGGAGCGCTTCATGCTCGTCACCGGCACGGCCTTCGGGACGCACGACCGCGCCTGGCTCGAGCGGAACATGCCGCGGGACGGCTCCGTCTACGTGAACGACCTCACGTCGCAGTACGCCTGCCTCTGCCTCTGGGGGCCGAGGGCGCGCGAGGTCGTGAGCTTCGACCATCCGTACATGCAGGCCCGCGAGGTGACGGTCGGAGACGTCCCGTGTATCGCCTCGCGGGTGACCTACGTCGGCGAGCTCGGCTGGGAGCTGTACTGCCCGGCCGAGTACGGCGCGACGCTGTGGGACACGCTCTGCGCAGACGGCGTGACGCCCGCCGGGTACCGCGCGATCGAGTCGTTGCGGCTCGAGAAGGGATACCGCGCGTGGGCCACCGACCTCACCGCCGAGACGACGCCGTTCGAGGCCGGGCTCGGCTTCGCGGTGAAGCTGGACAAGGGCGACTTCATCGGCCGTGAGGCGCTCGAGCGCGCGGAGCCGCGGCAGAGGCTCGTCTGCATCGTCCTCGATGATCCGCGCGCTGTGGCGCTCGGGTCGGAGCCGGTGCGGAGCGGCGACGAGATCGTCGGCCGCGTCACGAGCGGCGGCTACGGCTACGCCGTCGGCGCGAGCATCGCCTACGCGTACATGCCCCTCGCGCATGCCGACCCGGGAACGGCGGTCGAGATCGACATCTTCGGAGACTGGGTCGGCGGCGAGGTCCGCGCCGATCCGCTGTACGACCCGAAGGGCGAGCGCATCCGCGCGTGACGCAGGTCGTCGTCATCGGCGGCGGGATCGCCGGCGTCAGCTGCGCGTACCACCTCGCCGGGGCCGGAGTCACGGACGTGGTGCTCGTCGAGAAGGGCGAGCTCACGAGCGGCTCGACCCATCACGCGGCCGGGCTCGTGACGCAGTTCAACCCGTCGCCGACGATGATGCGGTTCCGCCGCTACAGCGTCCAGCTGTACGAGGAGCTCGGCGTCTTCGAGCGAGTGGGATCGCTTCGCATCGCGTCGAGCCGCGACAGCCTGCTCGAGCTGCGGCGCGGCGTCTCGCGGGCGAACGCGATCGGGCTCGACGCCGAGCTCGTCGGCCCCGAGGAGGCGCGGAGACTCATGCCGGCGATCACCGAGCGCGAGCTCTACGGCGCGGTCTGGATGCCCGGCGACGGCGCCGTCGATCCGCACATCGCGACGTACGCGGTCGCCTCGGCTGCGCGCGAGCTGGGGGTGGAGATCCGCACGCACACGCTCGTCACGGGCGTCGACGTTCGCGACGGCCGGGTGCGCGCGGTCGAGACGGAGATCGGCCCGATCGAATGCGAGACGGTGATCAACGCGGCGGGCATGTGGGCGCCGCGGGTCGCCGCGATGGTCGGCGCGTTCGCGTGCTCGGTCCCCGTCGACCACCAGCACATCGCCCTGCACGCGGTCGAGAGCCACGAGCTGCCGCACGACATGCCCTGTTTCCGCGACACCGACAACCTCGTCTACGGGAAGGCCGAGAGCGGCGGCGTCCTCTTCGGCGGCTACGAGCCGAACCCGGTGTCGCGCTGGGAGGACGGCGTGCCGTGGGACCACGGCGCGCGGGCGCTGCCGCCCGACCACGAGCGCTTCGAGCAGCTGATGGCCGGCGCGGTGCGGCGGTTCCCCTGGCTCGACGAGGCAGGCGTGACCGCGCTCGTCTGCCACCCGGACGCGATGACTCCCGACGGGAATCCGCTGCTCGGGCCCACGCCCGGCGTGGCCGGCCTCTGGACGGCGGCCGGCCTCTCGCTGAACGGCTTCGGCGGCGCCGGCGGGCTCGGGAAGGCGCTCGCCGAGCTCGTCATCTCCGGAGAGGCCGAGGTGGACGTCCAGCCGTACCGTCCCTGGCGCTTCGGAGGGCCCTACCGGAACGCGTCCTTCGCGGCGGCGGGCGGCCGCGAGGTCTACAAGTACTACTACCGGCTGAGGTACCCGTACGACATGTCCGAAGCGGGCAGGCCGAAGCGCCTGTCACCGCTCCACGCGCGGAACGAGGCGCTGGGGGCCGTGTTCGGGACGAAGAACGGCTGGGAGCGCGCCGACTGGTACGAGCCGGGAAGTGCGGCGCGCGCTGCCGGCGAGGAGCAGCGCGCCGCGGGCGGCTGGGTGCGGCCGCCCTGGCACGAGCGGGTCGCGGTCGAGCACGCCGCGATCCGCGGGCGCTCGGGGATCCTCGACATGACCTCCTTCGGGAAGCTCGAGCTGTCGGAGCTGGACGTGCTCGAGCGGGTGTGCGGGGCACGGATCGATCGGCCCGTCGGCTCGATCGCGTACACGCAGCTCCTCGACGAGCGCGGCCGGATCGTCGGCGACGTGACGGTGACGCGACTGGCGGAGGATCGCTTCCGGGTCGTCTCGGGAGCGGGCGCCGTCGACTCCGACCGGGGATTCCTCGAGCTGCACGGCGCGCGGGTGACCGACGTGACGGACGACTGGGCGGTGATCGGCCTGTGGGGGCCGCACGTCCGCGGCGCGCTCGAGGATTTCCCGTTCCGGACGGCGCAGGAGATCGACGTCGGCGACACGCGCGTCCTCGCCCAGCGGATGACGTACGTCGGCGAGTACGGCTACGAGCTCTACGTGCGGCCCGACGACGCGCCCCGCGTCTGGGACTTCCTCGTGGAGACGCTGCAGCCCGAGCCGGTCGGCTACCAGGCGCTCGACTCCCTGCGAATCGAGAAGGGGTACCGCTACTTCGGCACCGACCTGACCGCCTCCGACACGCCGTTCGACTCGGGGCTCGGGTTCGCAGTCGCGAAAGACAAGTGGCTCTCGCTCGACCGGGAGCCGCCGACGCGGCTGCGGACGCTCCTCGTCGGCGGCGAGGAGTACCTCACCCTCTACGGCGGCGAGGCCGTGCACCGCGACGGCGAGGTCGTCGGCCGCGTCCGCAGCGCCGCCTACGGATTCACCGTGCGGCGGAACGTCGCGCTCGCGAAGCTCCCGTCCGGGCTCGCGGAGGGCAGCGAGGTCGAGGTCGACGTCATGGGCGACCTCGTCCGCGCCGTCGTGGCGCCCACGGACCTCCTGAAGTGAGGAGGGGCGGCTTTCGCCGCCCCTCGAACGACTCGGTTACTCCGCGGGTATCTCCCCGTAGACCATGCTCATGTCGAGCCCCTGCCGGCGGCGGACGATCCGCGAGCCGACGTAGATGGCGAGGGCGACTCCGTAGAGGCAGCCCATGTAGATGAGCGAGTCGTGGTTGTTCGACCCGTACACGCCGTCCTGCAGCCACTTGTAGATGCAGAAGCCGAGGAAGGCGAGGAACGCGACAGCCGCCACCGTGATCAGCGGGATGCCGGCGACGTTGTACTTCGCGATCGGGGACGCGTTGTAGATCTCGCGCTTGCGCCACGGCAGGATCCCGGCCGCGACCGTCGAGCCGACGAACGTCACCGCGATGACGAGCGTCGCGTCCAGCGTCCAGCTCGTGAAGGTCGTGTTGTACGCGTAGAAGTACGAGATGATCAACGACGGCCCGAGCATGATCAGGATCGCGAAGTAGGGCGTCCCGCGGCGATCGACCCGGGCGGCCCACTCGGGGAGGATCCGGTCGAACGCCGTCGCGAAGATCACGCGGCTAGCCGTCAGAAACACCGTCCCGACCCAGCCGAAGAACCACAGCGACATCAGCAGGATCACGATGAACTGCAGCCACGGGCTGACGAAGAACGAGGCAAGCGTGACCGGATACGGCCACACGCCTCCCATCTGGTCGGTGCCGCCCCACCAGGCGTTGTTGGCGGAGTTGTAGAAGTTCCAGCCCATCGTGTGGGCGATCAGGAGCAGGAACACCACGGCCAGGATCGTGGTGACGATCAGCGCACCGGCCATCGCGCCGATGTTCTTCTTGAAGTCGGAGGCGCCGCGGACCTCTCCGTAGAGCGTCGCGCCCCAGTTCGACCACAGGTTGAAGAAGGCGATCATCGGGATCAGGAGCAGGGTCGACCCGAAGGCGATGCCGCCGAGCTTGTCCGCGCCCACGTACGTCCCCTTCTTGATCGTGTCGGCGTAGGGGTTGGCCGACGTCGAGTGGTAGGTGTGCTGCGCGTAGTGGTTGAAGGCGGCCTGGAACTCGGTCTTCGAGTGGAAGATCAGCAGCCCGAAGATGATGAGCAGGCCGGTCATGCCGGCGTAGAAGCAGAGCTTCTGCAGGCGGGCGTAGCCGCGCATCCCGATCGAGATGAAGATCGCCGCGAGCACCGCCGTGATCACCGACGAGACGAAGATGCCCCGCGGCTCGCTCCAGAAGCTCACGAAGCCGTCCCAGCCGAGGATCGCGCCGAGCGGCTGGAAGAACTCCTTCGCGAGGATGTTCGCGTAGATCGGCACCCAGTGCCAGTTGATGAACCACCAGCCGCAGACGGCGAGCGTGAAGCCGATGCCGCCGCCGATCACGCGGCTCACCCAGACGTAGTCGCCGCCCGCACGCGGCATCACCGCGATCAGCGCCGCGTAGACGATCGTCTGGAAGACGAGGTACGCGCCCGAGAGGATGATCGCCAGCATCAGGCTCCCCTTCGGGATGAACGGCGCGTCGGCGAAGATGTAGAGCCCGAGCGTGATCAGGTTGATCGAGAAGAACGCGTAGATGAACGCGTCCTGGACCGACCAGCCGCGCACGAGCCCGGTCGCCTTCCGGACGAAGAGTGAACGCTCCTCGTAGGGAGGCTCACCGGCGATGGTCGCCATGCAATTCCCTCCTATCGCTTGTGGCTATCCGCTTGTGAGCAGGAACCGCTTGACCTTCTTCTTGCCGTCGAGATCGATGACGGCTCCGAGCAGGTCTCCCTGCTCGTAGGAGCTACCGGGATTAATGCAGAGGGTTCGGCCGATACGACAGTTGCCGCGGGCCTCGTGGATGTGCCCGTGGAGCGAGAGCGCGGGCTGGTGCTCCTCGATCGCCTCGCGCACGGCCGTCGAGCCGACCGGTTTGACCGCGCGGCCCGCGTCCTTCAGGCGCATGTCGGCGGTCAGTTCCGGTGCGTCGTCGAGGCCGGTGCGGTACGGCGGGCAGTGGAAGCTGAAGACCGTGCGCTCGGCCGGGGCCGTCACCTGCGCGATCGCAGCATCGAGCCGCTTCCGCAGGTCGGGCTCGTCCTCCTCGCGATACGTGTGCCAGGGCGTGCGGTTGGCCCAGCCCGTCGAGACCATCTGGAAGCCGTCGATGTCCACGACCCGCCCCTCCGCGAGCTCGACGAACTTCGCGTTCTCGATGATCTCGTCGACCTCGAACTGGTCGTCGTTGCCCGGACAGCAGAAGACCCGGACACCGCTGCCGGCGAGGCGCTCTTCGGCCATCCGCATCCACTTCTCGACCGTCTCGAGCATCTTCTCCTGGAAGAGGCCGTGCCAGTGGCTCTCGTCCTCCGACAGCTTCTGGAGCAGCACCGGGTCGGTGCGGAAGGGGTAGTAGCCGCGGCGGATGACCTTGTCCTCGAACGCGGCCACCTCCTCCTCGGTCGTCATCTCGCTGCGCACCTCGAGGAGGGTCGCGTGCCATCTGCCGTCGCCGTCGTCGATGATCGGGACGAGCGCCTTGCCGGTCATGTCGCCGCCGAGCACGAGCACGTCCGCCTTGTAGTGCTGCGCGGCGTTGAGGAACTTGCGCCAGCACGTCTCGGAGCCGTGGACGTCGGTGGCGAAGTAGAGCCGCATGGCGCTATCTAAACCTCTTCGGGCAGCTGATACCAGCGCTTTCGCTCGCCGACCTTGGCCCGCATCCGCCACGACCGTGACTTCGGGGCGGCCTCGATGCGCTCGAGGAGGACCGAGACGCGGCTCGTCACGGTCTCGCGGTCGACGTCGTAGGCCCCGACCCGGTCGCGAAGCGCCTCGAGGTTGTGCGAGATCGTCCGCCACAGCCCCCAGTCGTCGGCGCAGAGCGCGGCGACGTGCGAGGCGTTGACGCCGGAGTCGTCGCCCGTCACCTCGTGCTCGAGCAGGAGCGCGACGGTGTCGCGGACGTCCTTCTCGTTCAGCTCGATGATCTGGAGCTTCGTCAGCAGCAACTCGGCGAGGGGGACGGTGTCCTCGTCGACCGTCAGCCGCCCTTCGAGCGGGATCTCGTGGCACATCCGGAACGAGCGCACGAAGACGTCGACCTGCCGCTCGTTCGGGTTGTCGTAGAACAGGAGCCGTTCCCTTCCGTTCATCGCGTTGAAGCCGAGGTGCGGCTCGTAGCCGAGGTCACGCAGGAGCTTCTGCAGGTCCCCCGCCGACTTCTTCGAGGTGGCAAAGTCGAGGTCCTTGTACTCACGGGTGAGCGCGGGTGGCAGGCCGCGCGACCGGACGTTGACCGCGACGCCGCCGAGCAGCCGGAGCGTGAGCCCCGCCTCGCGCGCTGCGCCGAGCACGCGGCGGCCTTCCGCGACGACGTCGGGGTGAATCTCAGAAGAGGCCGACGGTTCTCCCCTGCTCGTCGATGTCGACATTGTGCGCAGCGGGCGTGCGGCCGTAGCCGGGCATCGTCTGCATGTCGCCGCAGAGCGCGACCAGCCAGCCCGCCCCGGTGTACGCGCGGATGTCGCGCACGGTGACCGTGAAGCCGGTCGGCGCGTTCGCCAGCGTCGGGTCGTGCGAGAGCGAGAGGTGCGTCTTCGCCATGCAGACCGGGAGCTGGTCGAAGCCGACGCGCTCGAACTCCTGGATCTTCTTGCGCGCGGCCGGCTGCAGCAGGATCCCGTCGCCGCCGTAGACGCGGGTCACGATCGCCTCGATCTTGCGCTCGATCGGGTCGTCGAGCGGATAGACCGGGGCGAAGTCGCTGGGCTGCTCCGTCGCCTTGACGACCGCCTCGGCGAGTGCGGCGGCTCCTTCGCCGCCCTTGACGACGGCCTCGTTGGCCTCCGCCGCGAACGCGCCGTTCGCCAGCGCGATCTCGCGCACCTGCTCGACCTCCGCGTCGCTGTCGTCGGGGAAGCGGTTCACCGCGACGACGGCGTTGAGCCCGAACTCGCGGACGGTCGCGAGGTGGCGGATCATGTTCGCCGAGCCCGCGGCGATCGCTTCTGCGCCGCCGTCCGGGTCGCCGCCGTGGTGCTTGAGCGCCTTCACCGTGGCCACGAGCACGACGGCGCTCGGCATCAGCCCGCCGACGCGGCAGACGATGTCGAAGAACTTCTCCCTACCCATGTCGGCGCCGAAGCCGGACTCGGTCACGACGACGTCGCCGAGCTTGAGCGCGATGCGGTCGGCGACGAGGGAGTTGTTGCCGTGCGCGATGTTGGCGAATGGCCCGCAGTGGACGAACGCCGGCTGGCCCTCGAGCGTCTGGACGAGGTTCGGCTTGATCGTCTCCTTCAGCAGCACCGTCATCGCGCCGGCGGCCTTGAGCTGCTCCGCCGTCACGGGCTCGCCGTCGCGCGTCGAGCCGACGGTGATCGCGCCGAGCCGCACGCGCAGGTCCTGGAGGTCGCGCGCGACGGCGACGATCGCCATCACCTCGGAGGCGGCGGTGATGTCCCAGCCGGTCTGCCGTGGGTAGCCGTTCGCGCGGCCGCCGAGCCCGATCACCGTGTCGCGGAGCGCGCGGTCGTTGATGTCGACGCACCGACGCCACGAGATGGAGAGCGGATCGATGCCGAGCTCGTTCCCGTGCAGCAGATGGGCTTCGAGCATCGCCGCGAGCAGGTTGTTGGCGGCGCCGATCGCGTGGATGTCGCCCGTGAAGTGGAGGTTCATGTCCTCCATCGGCACGACCTGCGCGTAGCCGGCGCCGGCCGCACCGCCCTTGATGCCGAACACCGGCCCGAGCGACGCCTCGCGCAGACAGAGCACCGGGCTACGGCCGATTGCGCCCAGGCCCTGGGTGAGCGAGACGGACGTCGTCGTCTTCCCCTCGCCGAACTTGGTGGGCGTGATCGCGGTGACGCAGACGAGCTTCGCGTCGGGCTTGGCCGCGAGGCGGTCGAGCAACGACAGGGAGACCTTCGCCTTGTAGGTGCCGTAGAGGTCGAGCTCGTCCGGCTCGAGCCCGGCCGCCGCCGCGATCTCGGTGATCGGGCGAAGCCTTGCGTCCTGCGCGATCTCGAGAGAGGAAGGTGTCGTCGTCGCCACGCCCGGTCTCCTTGGTTTGTACAGCACGGCCGGTAGCAGCTACCGGCATATGAGTAATATATCTGCCGTGGAGATCGAGGTGCAGGCCCCTTCGCTGGCCGATCGCGCCTACCTCGCGATCCGGGACCTCATCGTCTCGCTGAAGCTGCAGCCGGGGGCCCTGATCGACGAGAGGCGGCTCGTCGAGAGTCTCGGCATCGGGCGGACGCCGGTGCGAGAAGCGCTCCGCCGTCTCGCGCAGGAGCAGCTGGTCGAGGTCTTCCCCCGCCGCGGCATGTTCGTGACCGGCGTCGACGTGCGCGACCTCGCGCGCATCTCGGAGGTGCGCGCCGCGCTCGAGCCGGAGGCGGCGCGGCTCGCCGCGGAGCGCGCGACCGACGAGGAGCTCGGCGAGCTCGCGGCTCTCAGCGACCGGATCGTGGGCGGCACCGACCTGATGACGCTCGACGAGAGCATCCACCGGGCCGTGTACGCGGCCGCGCACAACCACCTGCTCGAGAAGACCCTGGGCGAGTACTACGTCCTCGCGCTGCGCATCTGGATGATCGCGCTCGAACGAGACCGGGACGTCGAGGAAGCCGTCGAGGCGCACCGCGACCTCGTCCAGGCGATCGTCGCCGGCAACGGCGACCGCGCGGCCGAGCTGATGCGCGCGCACGTCGAGGACTTCGAACAGGCGATGCGCAAGGTCCTGGTGAGCGTGTGAAGGTCGTCGTGATCGGCGGCGGGATCGTCGGCAACAGCCTCGCCGGCTGGCTGGCGGAGCTCGGCTGCACCGACCTCGTCCAGCTCGACAAGGGCCCGTTCCCGAACCCGGGCGGCTCGACCGGGCACGCCTCGAACTTCATCTTCCCGGTCGACCACTCGAAGGAGATGACGCAGCTCACGCTCGAGTCGATGCGCCAGTACCGCGAGACCGGGACGTTGCACGAGTGCGGCGGCATCGAGGTCGCGCGCACCGAGGAGCGGCTGGAGGAGCTGCGCCGCCGGATGGCCTCGGCCAAGTCGTGGGGCGTCGAGGGCTGCCGCCTCGTCACGCCGGCCGAGATCAAGGAGCTCGTCCCGTTCGTCGACGAGTCGATCCTGCTCGGCGGCTTCTACTCGCCGTCGGTCGCGGTCGTCGACTCGCTCCGCTTCGGCACGATCATGCGCGAGCGCGCGCAGGAGAAGGGCGCGCAGATCCTCGCCAACACGGAGGTCGAGGGCATCGACGTCGAGGACGGCCGCGTCCGTGGCGTCCGCACCACGCGCGGCGACTTCGACGCCGACGTCGTCCTGATCGCCTGCGGCGTCTGGTCGCCGCGGATCGCCGAGATGGCGGGCGCCTCGATCCCGCTGACGCCGGCGGTGCACCAGATGATCGACGTCGGCCCCGTGCCGCGCTTCCTCGACTCGAAGACCGCGGTGGACTACCCGATCGTGCGCGACATGGACACGAACATGTACGAGCGCCAGGACGGCCAGGGGCTCGAGGTCGGCTCGTACGCCCACCGGCCGATCCTCCACGACCCCGACGAGATCCCCTCCATCGAGGAGTCGGCGCTGACGCCGACCGAGCTGCCGTTCACGCAGGAGGACTTCGAGCTCCAGTTGGAACACGCTCTCGAGCTTGTGCCGGAAGTCCTCGGCGACGAGTCCGTCGGGATCAAGTACGCGATCAACGGCCTCCTCTCGCTCACGCCCGACGGGCTGCCGCTGCTCGGCGAGACGCCCGAGGTCAAGGGCCTCTGGTCGGCGGCGGCCGTCTGGGTCAAGGAGGGGCCCGGAGTCGGCAAGTCGGTCGCCGAGTGGATGGTGCTCGGCGAGCCGGAGATCGACCTCCAATCGTCCGACATCGCGCGCTTCTATCCGGAGCAGCGCACGCCGCAGCACGTCAAGGGCCGCGCCGCGGAGGGCTTCAACAAGACCTACGGCATCGTCCATCCCGGAGAGCAGTGGGAGTCGAACCGCGGCGTCCGCGTCTCGCCGTTCTACGAGCGCGAGCAGGAGCTCGGCGCCGTCTTCTTCGAGGCGGCCGCGTGGGAGCGCCCGCACTGGTACGAGTCGAACGCGCCGCTCGTGGAGGAGTACGGCCTGCAGCCGCGCAAGCACGAGTGGGACGCGCGCTGGTGGTCGCCGATCATCAATGCGGAGCACCTCGCCATGCGCGAGCGCGCGGCGATGTTCGACCTGACGGCGTTCTGCGTCTTCGACGTCGTCGGCCCCGGAGCGCTCGAAGCGGTGCAGACGGTCGCCGCACGCCAGATGAACGTCCCGGACGGCCGCGTGATCTACACGCCGGTGCTCGCGCCCGGCGGCGGGTTCAAGTCCGACCTCACGATCATGAAGATGGCCGACGACCGCTTCCGTGTCGTCACCGGCGGCGCACACGGGATGGCCGACCTGAAGTGGTTCCGCGACCATTGCGGGCCGGACGCGCGGATCGAGGATCACACCTCGACCCTGTGCACGCTGGGTCTCTGGGGCCCGCGGGCGCGCGACATCCTCTCCTCGGTCACGAGCGACGACGTCTCGAACGAGGGCTTCCCGTTCGCCACCTGGAAGACGATCGACGTCGGCGGCCTCGAGGTGGTCGCCTCGCGGATCTCGTACGTCGGCGACCTCGGCTGGGAGCTGTACGTCCCGTTCGAGCACGGCGCGCGCCTCTGGGACGTGGTCCGGGAAGCGGGCCGCCCGCACGGCGTCGTTCCGGCCGGGATCGGCGTCTACGGCACGACCGGCCGGCTCGAGAAGGCGTACCGGGCGTTCGGCTTCGAGCTCGACCAGGACTACGACGTGGTCGAGGCGGACATGGCCTGGTGGAAGGTCAAGGCCGAGGACTTCGTCGGCAGGGAGGCGCACCTCGCCGCCCGCGAGCGCGAGCCGGCCGCCGTCTGCTCCACCCTGGGCCTGACCGGCAACGACCGCTTCCCGCTCGGCCGCGAGCCGATCGTCCGCGAGGACGGCTCGCCGCTCGTCGACGCGAAGGGCCGCCGCTCGTACGTCACGTCCGCCGGCATGGGCCCCTCGCTCGGGAAGTACCTCCTGATGACGTACCTCCCGCCGGGCGACCACGGGCAGCTCTTCGTCCAGTACATGGAGGAGCTGTATCCCGTGACGGTCGAGGTGATCGGCTCGCGGCCGCCGTTCGACCCCGACAACGAGAGGATCCGCTCGTGAGGATCCTCGTCGCGGTCAAGCGTGTCCCGATCACCGGCGGGAAGATGGTGCTGACCGAGGACGAGCAGGCGCTCGAGACGAAGCACCTCGGCTTCACGATCTCGCCACACGAGGAGTGCGCGGTCGAGGAGGCGGTACGCATCGTCGAGGCCCGGTCTGCCGATGGCACAGCCGGCGAGGTCGTCGTGCTCACGCTCGGCCCGGCCGAGGCGGAGGAGCAGCTCCGCGACGCGATGGCGATCGGCGCCGACCGCGGGATCCTGCTCGAGACGCAGGGCGAGGAGTGGGACGCGCAGGCAACGGCGGCGGCGCTCGTCGAGGCGATCCGCGCCGAGGAGCCGTTCGACCTGCTCCTCTTCGGCAACGAGTCGGCCGACGCGGCCGGCTACCAGGTCGGGATCCGGGTCGCGTACGCGCTCGGCCTGCCGGTGGTGACCGGCCTCAAGAAGATCGAGCCCCGCGACGGAGGCGTGCGCTGCGAGCGCGACGTCGGCGGGGCGCGCGACGTCTACGAGGCATCGCTGCCCGCGGTCCTCACGGTGCTCGAGGGGCTCAACCTGCCGCGCTACCCGTCCGTCCCCGGCCGCCTGCGCGCGAAGCAGAAGCCGCTCGCCCGAACGTCCGTCTCCCCGAGCCCACCGCAGCTCGAGCGGCTGCTCCTGGCCGTGCCCGAGGGACAGGGCAAGCAGGCCGAGATCCTCGGCGAGGGCTCGGGAGCCGCGGCACGCGTCGTCGAGGTGATGCAGGCTCTGGGGGTGGCATGAGTGGAGACCTCGTTCGCGCCTCCGACGACGACCGCGACCGCACGGTGCTCGTCCTGCGCGAGCACCTCGCCGCGGGCCGGCTCACGCTCGAGGAGTTCACGGAGCGGATGACCGCCGCGCTCGCCGCCACGACGACGGCCGACCTCGACGCGCCGCTGCGGGAGCTGCCGGTGCCGGCGGGGCAGTCGAGGCGCGGCCCGTCCCGCTTCGTCGTCTCCATCTTCAGCTCGGTCGTGCGCAAGGGACGTCTTCGCCTCGGGCGGCGCATTTTCTGCTTCGTGGCGTTCGGGAACATCGACCTCGACCTGCGGGACGCGACGCTCGAGCGGAACGCGCTCACGATCGTCGCTTTCGGCTTCTGGGCCACCATGGACGTGTACGTGCCCGAGGGCATCGAGGCCGACATCGGCGGGCTGGTCGTGTTCGGGCACCGCAACGCGCACGGCAACGACCTGCCGCCCGTTCCGGGATCGCCGCTCGTGCGGTTCGACATCTTCGGCCTGTTCTCCGGCATCGACCTCTGGCGCGTTCCCCTCGCGTGGGGCCAGCGCACGTTCCGCGAGGTGATCAGGGGGATTCGGCGCGGGGAGCACCAGCCCAAGGAGCTGGAGTCGTGAGCGTCCTCTGCTTCGTCGAGCCCGGGGACGAGCTCTCCGCGCAGGCGCTCGGCTTCGCGCAGTCGCTCGGGGATGTCCGCGCGGTCGCGTTCGACGGCGCGTACCAACCCTCGGCCTGGGCGAAGGCGCTCGCGGCGCAGGAGACGGACACGATCGTCGCGGCCGGCTCCGATCGCGGCAACGAGCTGCTCGCGCACGTCGGCGCGATCCTCGACCTGCCGGTCGCGGCGAACGTGACCGCGGTCGACGGCGACGTCGTGACGCGGCAGCGCTGGGGCGGGAGCCTGCTCGAGGAGGCGCGGCTGCACGGCTCGCCTCGGCTTCTCACCGTCGCGCCGCACACGCAGCCAGCGGCCGAGCTCGGCGAGGTCGAGACGTTGACGGCCGAGGACGACGGCTCGCCGAAGGTGCTCGAGCGCGTGGAGGAGTCGTCGGACGGCGTCTCGCTCCGTGACGCGAAGGTCGTCGTCGGCGGCGGCCGGGGCGTGGGCTCCGCCGAGGGGTTCGCGGTCATCGAGGAGCTCGCCGGCCTGCTCGGCGCGGCGGTCGGCTGCTCCCGCGTCGCCACGAGCGCCGGCTGGCGCCCGCACGCCGACCAGGTCGGGCAGACGGGGACCAAGATCTCGGCCGACCTCTACGTCGCCTGCGGCATCAGCGGGGCGACGCAGCACGTCGCGGGCGCAAAGGGCGCGAAGAAGATCCTCGCGATCAACACCGACCCCGAGTCGCCGATCCTGTCTGTCGCCGACTACGCCGTCATCGGCGACCTGCACGAGGTGGTGCCCGCGATCAGCGCCGAACTGCGGAGGCTCAAGTAGGCGCACTCGCCCTCGTCGCGCTGGTGACGGTCGCCGGCGTGGGCGCGTGGCGCCGGGGCAGCTTCCTCTACGGCCTCGTCGCGCGCGCCGTCCCGAACGACCGCCGCCGGGATCCACCGCGCCAGGCGCGGGCGGAGCTCGAGATCGTGCTCGGCCAGCGGAAGCTGCTGCAGCGGCTCGTTCCCGGGCTGATGCACGCGTTCATCTTCTGGGGCTTCATCGTCCTCCTCCCCACGATCCTCATGGCGATGATCGCCGCCGTCGACGGCGAGACCGAGCTGCCGTGGCTCGGCCGGCAGGAGTGGTTCGGCTGGCTGACCGACGTCTTCTGCGTGCTCGTGCTCGGGGGCGTGGCGACCGCGGTCGTGATCCGCAAGGTCGTCCGGCCGGAGCGGTTCCGCGGCTCGCACCTCGGCGAGGCCGACTTCATCCTCTTCATGATCGCCGGGGTCGTCACGACGCTGCTCTTCTGGCACGCGTCGGCGTACGCGGCCGGCCTCTACGCCGCCGCCGGCCCGCTGTCGCGCGCGATGTCGCACGCCTTCTCGGGGCACACGAACGCCGACCGGTTCTTCCTCTGGTCGCACCTCGTCTTCGTCTTCGCCTTCCTCTGGTACATCCCGCGCTCGAAGCACCTCCACATCGCAACGGCGGGAGCGAACGTCTGGCTCGCGCGCACCCGCTCGCGCGGCCGCCTCGAGCCGCTGCGCTTCGACCTCCCCGACGACGAGCTGCGCTTCGGCGTCGCGACCGCCGCCGACCTGACGCGCAAGGAGGTCGTGGACGCGTTCTCGTGTACCGAGTGCGGGCGCTGCCAGGACGCGTGCCCGGCGTACGCGACCGGGAAAGTCCTCTCGCCGAAGCTCGTGATCATGGGCGTGCGCGACCAGCTGTTCGCGCAGGACGGCGAGCCGATCGTCGGCAGCGGCGTGCCCGAGGAGATGATCTGGGACTGCGTCACGTGCGGCGCGTGCGTCGAGGCGTGCCCGGTCTCGATCGAGCACATCGACCACATCCTCGACCTGCGGCGGAACCGCGTCATGGTCGACGCCGAGTTCCCGGCCGAGGCGGAACCGATGCTGCGCGACGTCGAGCGGGCCGCGAATCCGTGGGGGAAGCCGCAGAGCGAGCGGGCGGCCTGGGCGGCCGGGCTGGGCGTGCGCGTGCTCGAGCCGGGCGACCCACCGCCGGAGTACCTCTACTGGGTCGGCTGTGCGGCGTCCTTCGACGAGCGTGCGCGGGCTTCCGCGGAGGCGACCGCGCGGCTGTTGCAGAAGGCGGGGGTCGATTTCGCGATCCTCGGCCCGCGCGAGTCGTGCACCGGCGACCCGGCGCGGCGAATGGGCAACGAGTACGTCTTCCAGTCGTACGCCGAGCAGAACGTGACGACATTGAACGAGCAGGGCGTGACGAAGATCGTCGCGAGCTGCCCGCACTGCTTCAACACGCTCGCGAACGAGTACCCGGACTTCGGCGGTGCCTACGAGGTCGTCCACCACAGCGAGCTGCTCGCCGAGCTCGTGCGCGACGGCCGGCTGGCTCCGAAGGCGGACGCCAAGCCGATCACGTACCACGACTCCTGCTACCTCGCCCGGCACAACGACGTGCAGATGGAGCCGCGCGAGCTCGTCTCCGCAGTCGGCCGCCCGGTCGAGATGAAGCGGACCGGCCGGCAGACGTTCTGCTGCGGCGCCGGCGGCGCGCACATGTGGATGGAGGAGCGCGGCCGGCCGATCAACGCCGAGCGGGCGCGGGAGGCTGCCGAGACCGGCGCGGAGACACTCGCGGTCGCGTGTCCGTTCTGCACGGTGATGCTCGACGACGGCGTCCGCGAGGTCGGCGCCGAGCTGCGCGTCGCAGACGTGTCGACGCTGCTCGCGGAGTCGCTCAGCGCGACAGACGCTGAAGCGTCTTCGTGACCTGCGCCTGCGAGAGGCCGAGGCCCCGGCGTAGCTCCCGGTAGGTCTCGAAGCTCGTCAGGAGCAGGAGCTGCGCCAGCTGCGCCTTGCTCTTCGCGATGCGGTCGACCTCCTGCGCGCGGTCGCGGCGCTGGCGCTCGACGAAGTCGGCCGCTGCCGGGTCGACGGCGACGGCCCCGTAGAGCTGCTCGAAGATGCGCTCGTCCCCGGCCCAGAACTCGACGGCCAGCTCGATCAGGCGGTCGGCGTCGGTGGTGGTGCGGATCTCGCGCAAGGCGGAGGTGGCGTCCAGGCGCTCGCACAGCGCATCGACGAGGCCCGTGCGAGAGCCGAAGTGCGTGTAGACGGTCGCGCGGGAGACGCCGGCGCGCTCCGCCACCTGCTCGACGGTGGAGCCGTGGAACGAGCCTTCGGCGAGGAGATCCCGGACCGTGTCGACGACGCGGTCGCGAGTGCGGGCGGAGGCGCGATTCGGCACGGAGCAGATTCTAGACACAGTGTCCAGCAAGTGCTACGCTCTCCGGAATCTGGACACGATGTCCAGATCGATCTCAGGAGAGGAGCCACAGATGCCCAAGCTCTCGAAGGAGACGGCGCCGAACGCCGCCGACCTCGGCCCCATGTCGACGCGGTCCGGTGAGCTCGCCGGCTACACGGTCGAGTTCACGACGTTCCACGAGGACGCCGACGGCGCGCCCGCGTTCCGAGGCTTGCCCGACGACCGCTGCCAGAGCCCGCACTGGGGCTACGTGCTGAGCGGCGCGGTCACGTTCCGCTACGCGGACCGGGAGGAGACGTACGAGGCCGGCGACGCGTACTACGCGGAGCCGGGCCACGTGCCGGTGGTGACCGCGGGCACCGAGATCGTCGAGTTCAGCCCGACCGATGCGTACCGCCGGACGCTCGAGCGCGTCGCCGCGAACATGGCAGCGCTCGCCGGGGCCTGAATCTCAGATCTCGTCCGCGAAATCCCAGGTGCGTACGTGCCGGGCTCGAGCCGGATCAGCACCGAGTCGGCCGACTCGGCCGCGTACGCCTCGCCTGCCTCCCGCCCGAGCTACCGAATCGACATCTCGAGGACGACGTCGGCACGGTCGACCTCGAGGAGCTGCGCAGTCGTGCGGATCTCGACTCCCCCGTACGGCGGCTCGTTGCCGTAGACGAGGATCGACGCGCTCGGGTCGCGCCGCAGATGGCGCACCTTGATGTCCTCGGGCGCGCTCACGACGTCGAAGCCGCCGTCGCGGAACCGGTGCCAGACGGGCGAGAGCAGGACTCAAGCTCGGAGAGCGGGGTGCCGCGGCGCATCCGCTAGAGGTCGCGGCCGTAGATGACGTGCTCGCCGATCGGCTCGAAGCCGAGCTTGCGGTTGATCGCGCGCATGGCGGCGTTCTCCTCCGCGTTCGAGGTCGTCACCCGCGTCACGCCGCGTTCGGCAGCCTTGCGGAGCGCCCGGCGCTTCGCGGCGGTCGCGAGCCCGCGCCCGCGGTGCGCGGCCATCGTGCCGGTGAAGCCGTGTTGCGCCCGGTCGCCGCCGACCATGAGGAAGGAGAAGGCCACGACGTTCCCTTCGTCGTCCAGCACGGCTGTGCTCGAGTCGAGATCCATGTCCGGCTCCTCCCACTCCCGCACGAACTCGTCGAGGTCGAAGTTGTCGTTCGGGATCGGGGTCGGCTCGTCGAGCGCCGCGGCGGCGACCGCCTCGAACATGTCTTCCGCCGTGAGCTCGGCCATCGAGATGCAGCGGTAACCGTCGGGCAGCGACGGCTCGGGCACGTCGCGCGGGTCGAGCGCGATCAGCGGCCCGCCGAGCAGCTTCGACCAGCCCTGCCCGACGGCCCAGCGCTCGCCCTCCTCCGTCCAGCGGAAGAACGACGTCGCCTTCGTCCCACCGCTCGCGCGGAGATGGTCGAGGAGCCGCCGGCCGAGCTCGTCTCCGATGCCCTGCCTGCGGTGCTCCGCGGCGACCGTCACGAACGCCCAGGAAGCGCCCTCGGTCGTCGTCCAGATGTTGCGGCCGGCGCCTCCCGCCGCGACGACCGCGCCGCCCACCTCCGCGACGAGGTCGAGCGCCCGCGCGCGGTCGGGCCGCATGCGGCGCATGTGACGGATCCCCTCCACCGAGACGACGCGGGCGTCGTCGGCCGCCTGAAACAGCGCCGCCACGGCTTCGAGGTCGTCGTCATCCGTCTCGCGAATCACCACCAACCGACCCTACGCCGTTTCCGACTTGACAAGTGTGGAACGCGTGTTCCACCATATGGGAGAGATGCCCGCGGAGAGTGGAACCCAGGCGATCGACCGCGCGGCCGAGCTGCTCGTGGGCGTCGTCGAGTCGCCGGGGCCGGTGAGCGTCGGGGAGCTGTCGCAACGGTCGGGGCTCCCGAAGAGCACGACGTCGCGGCTCGTCGGCGCGCTCGAGCGTCGCGGGCTCGTCCAGCGCTCCGGCGACCGCCGCGTCACCCCCGGGCCGGTGCTCCTCCGCTTCGCGCACCGCGACACGAGCGAGAGCCTCGTCGACCTCGCGCGGCCCGCCTTGCGCCACCTCGCGGAGCTCTCGGGCGAGACGATCAATCTCGGCGTCCCGACGCCGCTCGGCGTCGAGCATCTCGCGCAGGAGGACACCCGCCACTTCGTCGGCGGCACGAACTGGGTCGGCCGGCGCGTGCCCTTCGAGACGACCGCGAACGGCAAGGTTCTGCGCGCGTTCGGCGCGAACGCCGGGCCCGGCGACGCGTCTATCCGCGCGCAGGGATTTGCGGTCGCGGTCGACGAGCTCGAGCAGGGCCTCTCCGCCGTTGCGACGCCGGTGCTCGGCCCGGACGGCACGGCCGTCGCCGCCCTCTCGATCTCCGGTCCCACGATCCGACTGACGCCGAAGCGGATCGCCGAGCTCGCTCCGGAGCTCGTCCGCCAGGCGGGCCTGCTGTCCCAGCGGCTCGGAACCCACGACACACGAGGTGCCGCATGACGCACGAGGAGATCCTGCAGGGCCTCTACGACAACACGCTCGTCGGCAACGCACCCGAGGTCAAGGACCTCGTCAACCAGGGTCTCGAGGACGACCTCGGACCCGAGGCCATGCTCTACGACGCGCTGATCCCGTCGCTCGAGGAGGTCGGCGCGCGGTTCGAGCGCGGCGACTTCTTCGTCCCCGAGATGCTGATCGCGGCGCGCGCGATGCAGGGCGCACTCGACATCCTCCGCCCGCTGCTCGCCGAGACCGGCGCGCAGCAGATCGGCACCTACGTGATGGGGACGGTCAAGGGCGACGTCCACGACATCGGCAAGAACCTCGTCAACATCATGCTCGAGGGCGCCGGCTTCACCGTCCACGACCTCGGCGTCAACGTCGCGCCGGAGACGTTCGTCGAGCAGGTGCAGGAGCACCAGCCGGACATCGTCGGCTTCTCGGCCTTCCTCACGACGACGATGCCGATGTTCAAGGCGAACATCAACGCGCTCGAGAAGGCCGGGATCCGCGACGACGTGATCGTCATGGTCGGCGGAGCGCCGGTGACGCAGGAGTACGCGGACAAGGTCGGCGCCGACGGCTACGCGGCCGACGCGTCGGCGGCGGTCCGGCTCGCGAAGGATCTGATCGAGCGCAAACGGAGCGCGAGCGCGGTCCCCGCGTGAAGCCCGTCGCGCTCGTCGAGGCCGCGGTCAAGAAGCCGATCTTCGGCTGCCACATGTGCGGCCAGTGCGTCCTCCACTCGACCGGCCTGACGTGTCCGATGGAGTGCCCGAAGACACTGCGCAACGGCCCCTGCGGCGGCGTGCGGCCGGACGGGCACTGCGAGGTGAAGCCCGAGATGCGTTGCGTCTGGCTCAAGGCGGTCGAGCGCTCGCGGCGGCTGCCGTGGGCGGAGGAGATCCACGACATCCGGCCGCCGGTCGACAACCGGCTCGAGGGCACGTCCTCCTGGGTCAACCTCGCGACCGGGCGCGACAAGCAGATGCCGAAGGGGTGGCATGTCGCGGCTTGAGGACGCGCTGACGGCGGGACGCTTCGTCGTCACGTCCGAGCTGCTCAGCGTCGACTCGGGCGGCCTCGACGCCGTGCACGAGCGGTTCGCGCCCTACGCGGACCACGTCGACGCGACGAACGCGACGGACAACACCTCGGCCCACGCGCACGCCTCCCCGCTCGCGGTGGCGATCGCGCTGAAGCAGCTCGGGATGGAGCCGATCATGCAGCTCGTGTGCCGCGATCGGAACCGGCTCGGGCTCGAGGCCGAGATCGCCGGCGCGGCGCTGCAGGGGATCGAGAACGTCCTCTGCCTCACAGGAGACGACGTGACCGCCGGCGACGAGCCCGAGGCGCGCCGCGTTTTCGACCTCGACTCGGTCCAGCTGCTCGCCCTCGGTTCGGCGATGGCGCGCGGGACGTACCTCTCCGGCCGCAGGATCGACCCGCCGCCGAGGCTCTTCCTCGGCGCGGTCGAGAACTCGGGCGCGCCGCCGTTCGACTACCGCGTCGACCGCGCGCTGAAGAAGGTGCGCGCCGGTGCGCGCTTCCTCCAGTTGCAGGTCTCGTTCCACCCGGAGCGCCTCGAGGAGTTCATGGCCGAGGCCGTCGAGAAGGGCCTCGCGGATCAGTGCTCGCTCCTCCCCTCGATCTGCCTCACGCGCTCGCCGGCGGCGCTCCGCTACATCGACGAGCAGGTGCCCGGGATCGAGGTGCCGGCTGCGCTGATCGAGCGCTGCGAGCGCGCGGCCGACCCCGAGGCGGAGTGCTTCGAGGTCGCGGTCGAGCTCGCGCAGCACGCCCGGTCTCTTCCGGGAGTCGCCGGCCTCCACCTGATCAGCTTCCGCCGCGAGGCCGGCATCGCCCGGCTGTGCGAGCGGCTCGGGATTCCACCACGAGCGGAAAGGGAGAACAGTGGACACGGTCGTCCAGTCGCCGTCTAGGACGGTCGTCATCGGGCCGGAGCAGCCGTTCTGCGTGATCGGCGAGCGGATCAACCCGACGGGGCGCAAGGCGTTCCAGGCGCAGCTGCAGGCGGGCGACCTCTCGCAGCTCGAGACCGACGTCGCGCAGCAGGTCGCGGGCGGCGCCGACATGCTCGACGTCAACGTCGGCGACCCGCTGGCCGACGAGGTCGACCTGATGGGCCAGGCGATCCCGCTCGTCCAGGGCCTGTGCGAGCTGCCGCTCTGCATCGACTCCTCCGTGATCGAGGCCCTCGAGGCAGGGCTGTCGGCCTACGAGGGCAAGGCGCTCGTCAACTCGGTCACGGGCGAGGACGAGCGGCTCGAGGCGATCCTGCCCCTCGTCGCGAAGCACGGCGCAGCGGTGATCGGGCTCGCGAACGACGACGAGATCCCGATGGAGCCGGAGCGGCGAGTCGAGGTCGCGAAGAAGATCGTCTCGGTGGCGGGCGACCACGGGATCCCGCCCGAGGACGTGATCATCGACCCCCTCGCGATGCCGGTCGGCGCGGAGCCGCGCGCGGTGACGCTCTTCCTCGAGACGCTGCACCTGCTGCGCGAGGAGCTCGGGGTGAACACGACCTGCGGCGCCTCGAACACGTCGTTCGGCCTGCCCGGGAGGCACACGCTCGGCGCCGCCTTTCTCGCGGTCGCGCAGAGCCACGGTCTGACGAGCGCGATCATGGACGC
>DASSZE010000077.1:0-13508 GCA_035713675.1 Gaiellaceae bacterium
TTCGCGTCGACGCCGCTCTGGGCCGGGATCAGGATGCTGCCGCTCACGATCGGCTTCCTCATCGCCGGGCCGGTCTCCGGGATCCTCTCCGACCGCTACGGCTCGCGGCCGTTCGCGACCGGCGGCATGCTCGTCTCCGCGCTCAGCTTCTTCCTGCTGGCGATGCTCCCCGTCAACTTCTCGTATGCGGAGCTCGCCGCCATCCTCCTGTTGATGGGGCTGTCGATGGGCGCGTTCGCCTCGCCGAACCGGGCGGGAGTCATGAACAGCCTGCCCGCGCAGCACCGGGGAGCGGGCGGAGGCATGAACCAGACCTTCCAGAACTCGGCCCAGGTGCTGTCGATCGGGATCTTCTTCACGCTGATGATCGTCGGGCTGTCGGCCACCCTGCCGCACTCGCTCGCGACCGGGCTGCAGGCGCACGGCGTGCCTCCCCATGTCGCGACGCGCGTCAGCCACCTGCCTCCCGTCTCGGTGCTGTTCGCGGCGTTCCTCGGCTACAACCCGGCAGAGAAGCTGCTCGGGCCGCACGTTCTGGCGGGGCTTCCCGCGCACAGCGCGGCGGCGATCGGCGGCCGCGGGTTCTTCCCCCACCTGATCGCGGCGCCGTTCCGGAGCGGTCTCGACGAGGCCTTCGCCTTCGCGATCGTCGCCTGTCTCGTCGCGGCGCTCGCCTCGTGGTCGCGCGGCGCCCGGGTCGTGTCTCCCGAGCGGCATGCGGTCGAGGAGGCTCTCGACTAGCTAGATCCGCGCGATCTGGACGGCGAGGAAGACGGCGTAGAGGAGGATCAGGAAGGCGCCGGAGGTTCGGCCCGCGCCGCCGCGCCTCCCGAAGAGTACGAGTGCCACGGCTGTCATCCCGAGAAGCCAGGCGAGGTCGAAGACGGCGAGGCCGGGGAAGGCGGCGAAGACGCCGAGCGCCGCCGGCACGGCGAGCCCGACCACGACGTTGATCGAGTTGGAGTTCAGCGTCTCGCTGATCAAGGCCGACCCGCGCTGCTGCAGGCCGAAGCGGATGCCCGTCCAGGCGTTCGGCAGGGCGGCGAGGATCCCGAGGACGACCACGCCGACGATTCCTTCGGGCACCGACCATGCGTGGGCGAGATCGGTGGCCGCCCGCACCGCTCCGATGCTGCCCGCCACGATGAGGCCGAGCGCGCTCAGCAGGACGAGCGCGAGCATCGTCGCCTCGCGCCGGGAGTCGAGCGGCTGCACGGCCCGGTGTCCCTCGCCGAAGCTCCGGCGCAGGAAGCGTGACTCGGCCACGCCGAGCCTCAGGCGCCGCGCGATGCGGGGTCCCGCGGCGAGCAGGACGACATAGGGGACGACGACCGCGGCGACGAGCAGGCCGCCGGCAGTCTCGCCGAGGACTCCGGCGACGACCGCGAGCGTGACCGCGATCACCCAGAGACCCACGAAGCCCTCGAGCTCGAGCGCCTCGTGCCGGCCCCGCACGCAACCCGTGACGACGGCGCTGAGGCCGAGCATCGCCGCGATGTTGAACGTGCTCGCGCCGATCACCACGCCGACCGCCGCGGCATGCTGGTGGGCGACGAGCGCGGTGATCGCCGACGAGATCTCGGGCGCGTCGGCCGCCAGCGCGGTCAGCAGCCCGAGGAGCGTCTCGGGCAGGCCCAGCCGGAGCCCGATGTGGTCGAGGCGCTGCGCGAAGAGCGCCGACGCGGCGAGCATGACTGCGATCGAGACGAGGAAGACGGGGATGGCGGTTGCGGGCGTCATCGGTCGAAGCCGACCAGACTTCCCGGCACTCCGCTCGGAAGACTAGATCAGGCGCTCGGGTCGGACGGCGGCTCGTAGTCCGCCAGCTGTGCCTCGGCGGCCTCCGTGCCCTGGGAGGCGGCCAGGCCCGGCGCCGGCGCGCCGCCCGAGGTCTGCTTCATCTCCTCGAGGTCCGGCTCGCCCTGGTCCTGGACGAGGTCGGGCTTCTCGGCTGCGGCGTCCTCGTCGGCCGGCTCCGCCGGAGAGGACGAGAACGCGCGGCGCAACCAGTCGGTGAGGCCCATCAGGGGTCCAGGTCCGGTGGAGCTTCCTCGGACTGGAGGTCGTCTTCGCCCGCCTCGGCCGCGTCCATGGCGCCGTAGCGGATCGTGGTCGTGCCGCCTCCCCCGCCGGTCTCCTCCATGAACTTCAGGTCTGCCTCGCCCGCGTCGGGCGCGCGGTACTCCTCGTGGAGTGCGGCGTCCGTCTCGGCGCCCTCGCTCGGGGCGGAGAACAGCCGCTTGAACCAGGCGCCGACGCTCATTGCCGCGGGAGCATAGACGGGCGCGCCCCGAAATGCGTCAGGCCGGTGCCCACGCGAAGGCCTGCGTGTCCCAGTCGGCGGCGCGCGCGCCCGCCTCGTAGGCGGATTCGAGGAAGGCGAGCAGGGTCTGCTTCGGATCCGCCGCGGTGCGGACGTCCTCGTATCCGAGCAGGGCGAGGGAGCCTTCGCCGGACGGGGCCCACTCGCCGACGGCGAGCGGCTCGTCGCGCAGGCTGGCCGGCTCGGGCGAGGTGTACGAGTAGTAGGAGGCCTCGGGCACAGCGTCGTCGCCCGGCCAGAACCCGAATGCGATCACCTCCTGCGAGTACGCCTCTCGCTCGACCGCGTTGCCCTCGCGCGGGGGCGCCGGGCGCCCGGAGAACCGCGCCATGGCGAGGTCGAAGCTGTGCCAGAACAGATGCACCGGGCTCGACTTGCCGTTGAAGCGGCCGCGGAACTCCTCGAAGACCGCATCGGTCCAGTCGAGGACGCGGTGGAAACGCCGCACCGCGTCGAGATCCCAGGCCGAGTGCTCGTCGTCCTGCGGGAACGGCGTACGCATCGGGACCCCGTACGGCTTCTCGCGGATCTGGACGTCGACTCCGAGGCTTCTTAGCGTGTCGTGGAGCTGCGCGTCGAAGCGGGCGACGCTCGAGCCGAGCGAGAAGCTGCGTGTGCGGCCGTCCGCCACTCGAACGACGAGCGCGTTGTCGACGAAGTCGAACGAGATGTCGAACGTGCCGCCCT
Organism: Gaiellaceae bacterium; assembly: GCA_035713675.1. GTDB lineage: Bacteria > Actinomycetota > Thermoleophilia > Gaiellales > Gaiellaceae > Palsa-739. The sequence goes on from DASSZE010000077.1 coordinate 3,011, forward strand.
CGTGGTGGAGGCGCCGCGTCGTCAGTCCGCGCACGTCGACGTAGAGCGGGACGTTCCACCAGTGGTTGCACGGCGGGGTGCTGGCGAGGCGCATCTTGCCGACGATCTGGCAGTAGAGATGGAGCGTGTCCGCGGTGGGCCGCCAGTCGGCGAGGTGGAGCTCCGGCAGCGACGGCATGCGACCAGCGTAGTGCGAAGATCGCCCTGATGATCGTCTCCCTCCACGTGGCGACGGGAGCCGCGATGGGCGCGGCCGTGCGCTCGCGGGCGCTCGCGCTTCTGTTCGGGCCGCCGCTCCACATCGCCGGCGACCGGGTGCCGCACGAGGACATCCCGGACCGAAGCTTCGAGGTCGGCAGTGGCCTCGTCGCGGTCGGTCTGCTGGCCGCGGCCCGCGGGCCGCTCGATCCCGCGGTGCTCGGCGGCGCGGCCGCATCGCTGCCGGATCTCGAGCATCTCGTGCCCTGGCTCCGGCCGCGCGGCCAGAAGCTGTTCCATCGCGGCCGCGGCCGCCACGGCGTCGGCCTTCCGGTCGAGACGCAGCTCTTCCTGGCCGGGACGCTCCTCGGGCTGCTGCTGGCCCGACGCCGGTAGCCTCCGCGCCCGATGAAGATCGGCATCGTCCGACGCGGGGGAACCCATGGTCGCCCTGCGAGCCCCCTCCGGGAAGGCCCGTGAAGGTCGGCATCGTCGTGCCGTACTCGTGGTCGTTCGGCGGCGGCGTCGTCGACCATGCCGAGGCGCAGGCCCGCGCCCTCGCGGCGCTCGGGGTCGAGACGCGGCTCCTGATCGGGAACGATCCGCCGGGCTCCTTCAGCCGGATCCTCCACCCGCGCCAGGGCCGGCACGGCGAGCCGCCTTCTTCGGTGATCCCGCTCGGCCGCTCGGTGATCGTGCCTGGGAACGGCGCCCTGTCGAACCTCGTGCTCAGCCCGTCGGCGGTGCCGCGGCTGCGCCGCACGCTCGCGCGCGAGGGCTTCGACCTCCTCCACGTCCACGAGCCGCTCGCCCCGATGCTCGGCCCCGCCGCGCTCGCCCTCTGGGACGGGCCTTCGGTCGGGACGTTCCACGCGGCCGGAGACTCCGGCTGGCGGCCGTTCGCCGATGCGCTGTGGGGATTCCTTCTCGGCCGGCTCGACCTGCGGGTCGCAGTCTCGGAGGCGGCGCGCGAGGCCGCCTACGCCGCTGCCGCGGGCGACTACGAGGTGATCCCGAACGGCGTCGAGATCCCCGCGGGGATCGACCCGGGCGGCCGCGCCGACCAGATCGTCTTCCTCGGACGTCACGACCCGCGGAAGGGACTGCCGGTGCTGCTGCGCGCCTGGCCGCAGTTGCGCGGCAGCGGCGTCCGGCTGCGCGTGATCGGCGCCGACCCGCTCGCCGTGCGCCTGCTCCTGACCCGCCTGCGGGTCTCGGACGAAGGGATCGACGTGCTCGGCTACGTCGACGACGAGAAGCTCACCGAGGAGCTCTCGTCGGCCAAGCTGCTCGTCGCGCCGTCGCTCGGGAACGAGAGCTTCGGCATGGTGATCACCCGGGCGCTCGCCTGCGCGACGCCGGTCGTCGCCTCCGACATCCCCGGCTATCGCGAGGTGATGACGCCCGCGACCGGCATCCTGACGCCGCCCGGCGAGCCGGACGCGCTCGCAGCCGCGGTCGCGAAGCTGCTCGTCGACGAGCCCGAGCGCGCGGAGATGGGACGCGCCGCGCGCGAGCTGGCCGAGACCACGTACGCCTGGCCGCTGCTCGCCCGCCGGCTCGCGGACTGTTACGAGCGGGTGCTAGCCGGCTAGTCGGGAAGCGCCGGCGAGGCGGAGCACCTTCGGGCCGACGATCCGCATCAGCCGGTTCGGCGTCTCGAGGATCGGCTCACCGTCCTCCCCGCTCAGCTCCGTGATCGCCGCGTCGACGCGCCGCTTCACCTCGAGCACGCCCTCGCGCAGCCCCAGCTCGTCGAGCCGCACCGCGAGCCGCTTCATACACATCACGTAGTAGTAGAGCGAGTCGACGTCGGGCCCGTACGACTCGGCGAGGTGCGCGTCGATCAGCCCGCGCGATGCCTTGGCTCGCCGCACCATCCGGTCGGCGAGGTCCATGTAGTAGCTGCTGACGCCGAGTAGCCGCTCGGCGGCGCCCTCGAACTCCTCGAGGAAACGGTGCGTCGCGAGGACCGCGATGCGGACGTGGCGGCCCTCGTCGCGGCGGACGTTCGTCTGCCCTTCCTTCATCCCCGGCAGGTCGTAGACGTCGTAGAGCGAGTTGCCCTTGGCCCGGCGGATCACGACGTCGCCGTTCGCGATGACGTCCTCGCTGAGCACGCCGTAGATGAAGAGTGCCGTGTAGACGTCCTCGAGCGGGCGGTTCGGGCGCAGCAGGTGCCGCATCTCGTCCTCGAACCGGTCGAAGAGGATCTCGGCGACGAAGTTGTTGTACTTGCGTGCCACCTGGTCGACGTCGGCGGCTGGGATGCCGAACACCTCGGTGGCCACGCGCAGGAGGCTGCCGCGGTGCATGCGCTCGTCGTGCTCCTGCGTCATGAGCGCGGCGCGCATCGTGTCGTAGCTCGCCTCCCGCGGCAGCGCGGCGACGATCGCGACCATCCAGTCGTCGACGATCGACTCCGCGCGATAGATCGTCCCGAACACGCGCTTCACCGCGTCCTGCTGCCGTCGCGACAGCTGCCCGAAGCTCGCCGCGTCGCGCGAGAGATCGACGCTGTACGCGTCCCAGGTGTGGACGTGGGCGGCGGTGAGGATGTCCTCGAAGGTGCGCCAGCCGCCCGTGATCTGCCTGTCGGTCGCCTCGTCGTCGGCGATCAGCGCGTCGATCTCGTCGAGGAGCCGTGCGATCTTCGCGCTTCGCGGAGGCTCGGCGGTGGCGTTCGCGGCGTAGTCGGCGGTCACGTCCATCGCGGCAACTCTAAAGGCGCCGGGGCGCCGGCCGCGAGGCCGGCGCCCCCGAGCCGATGTCTACGGATACGCGAGGACGCAGCTGCTGGAGGCGTTGCTCCACAGCGGCTGGACCGGGTAAGAGGCTCCCCCGAGGTTCTGGTTCGAGGTGGCCGAGTTCCACGCGCACTTGTCCCCGTTCTCGGCGCCGCTGCCGTCGAGCCAGCCGCCGTTCGGGAACTGGTCGGTGATCGTCTCGGCGAGCTCGTGCCCCTCGACGATCGTTATCCCGTCCTTCGTACCGGCCGAACCGCCGTTGACGAAGTTCGCACCGCACGACGCACCCGCGTCGGTGATGTACGGCAGATTCGTGTAGGCGATTTCGCCGTACCCGGACGTCGAGCTGTGCCAGGCGCAGTACTGCGTCTGGAATCCCGACGAGCTGTTCCCGGTCGCGGTCGCGATCACGTACTGCACCGATGCGTTGGAGCCGGCGGTCGTATTGCCGAAGTGCGCGGCGGCTCTGACCGCCTCGGCTGCCAGCTGCGACTGCGTCGGATGCGACGGCGCCGCGGAGCTGTCGAACCAGGTGGCCCCGCCGCTGATTCCCGTTGGGTTCCCGGCCTGCTGGCCGGACGAGCCGCAGCTTGTCGTCCCGCTCGCCACTCCCTGGCAGTACTGCGTGACGCTGTTCAGCCAGCTGCTGCCGCCGACGTGGCCGAAGAAGTTCTGGAGGATGCCGACCTCGCCGGAGGGGTCGTTGCTCCCGTTCGTGCCCCACTGGGAGCCCCAGGCCACGAGGTAGACCTTCGGAGCGGTCTCGACGCCGATCCCGCCCACTCCGCCGTGGTAGTAGAGGTTGCTCGACCGCTTCGGCCTTGCCGGCTTGCTGGGCTTGCCGGTGAACGGCCGCATCACTGACGGCCTCGCCTGTGCCTGCGAGGTCGACGGAGCCGCCGAAGCGGCCCAGGCTGTGGTCATGGCCCCGACGACGGCGAGGACCCCCACGAGGGCGCCGCAGAGATAGCGCCTTCTCATCACGCCTCCTTGATGGAACGACAGAGGCTGGGAAGCTAGACGGTCCGACGGCCGGACACAAGCCCCGCTGCGGGCACCGGCCGCGCAACCGCGACCACCACCTATACCCGGACTGGGCCTCGACTCCGGCCGGACCCCGTTGTAGCCTCCTCGCGTTGCGGCAACCGAGCGAAGGAGTCGGGTGATGGAGGCAGTGCGGCGCGTCGCGTGGGTCTTGCTCAAGTACGTGACCACGCTGTTCTTCCTGGGCGTGATCGTCCAGTTCTTCCTCGTCGGCTACGGCCTCTTTGCCATGAAGCACGGCGCGACGATCGACAGCGCGAAGAGCCTCGACCCGCATCGCGGGCTCGGGTTCATCCTCTCGGACGCCGGCGCGATCCTGCTGCTGCTCCTGACGCTGCTCGCCTGGCCGAGGCCGCGTGCGGCGCTCTTCCGCTGGATCCTGCTGGCGGTGCTCGCGTTCGTCCAGTCGATCCTCGCGACCGTCGGCTGGCATCACTGGGGCGTCGGCATGTTCCACCCGGTGAACGCGCTGCTCCTGGCGGGACTCTCGGGCTACCTCACGCACTACGCCTGGAGGCGCGAGAGCGCGCAGGAAGATGCTGCGGCGGCCGCGACCGTACCGACTGGATAGCCGCACGGATCCGGCGCAGGGGCTAGCTCTGAGGCGCGTTCGCGCGGCCCATGCACGGCATCGAGTTCGAGTGACACGTCCTGACCCGCGGGGTCCGAGGAGACACCACCGTCTGTGGATGCCGTGCAATGTCCGCGTCTACGTGCCTTTTCGACATCCGCGGCGCTCCTTATGCAGGACCAAGGTCCAGTTCGGGCAGGACCTTCCGACTAGCTGGTGCTGCCGGAGCCCGCCGGCGGGAACTGCGCCGAGCGGAGCAGCGCATCGATGCGGCGTTCGTTACGGGCCAGGTTGGGCCCACGCAGGCAGGCCATGAACTCGACCGAGTTCTTGACCATGACGTCGATCGTCCGGTCGGCTCCGATCGCGCGGCACACCCCGCCCGCCTTCACCTGGCGCGTCGCGCTGCGACCGCCGATCCGGACCGCTGTGCCGGCCCGACCGGAGGCACAGCCGGCGCACGGCGGTGCGTAGGGCACCTGCCAGACGGCGAGGACGCCGCCCGGCCGGAGGTGCTCGAGAGGCCAGCCGCAGGTCGTCTGGTTCCCCTGCGTCCTGCAGGGGCTGTGGATCGCCTGCGTGCTCAGGTAGACGAGCGGGAACGAGTGGAGCTCGAGCGGGCGCTGGAACCGGAGCGCCTTCCACCCGGCCGGGTAGCTGAAGCTGACGTACGAGCCCGAGTAGCTCGTGAGCGGCGGACTCTTGGCTGCGGCCTGCGGCTTGCCGCCGTTGCCGCACGCACTCGCGAGCGCGGCGGTCGCGGCGATTCCGGCGATACAGGCGACGACGCGCAACCGGCGAGAATCCGCGTTCATACCAGGTCTATGTAGCCGTGCGCCGGCGGTCGCAACCGGGCCGAAGGGCCGGTCCGCGCCGCCGCATCGACTGGACGCTCACCGCAAGGCGTGCGCGGCGAGCGCCATCGCGATCGTGAGCAGCGTGGCTGCGGCGAAGGTCACTCCGAGCTGGATCACCCTGGCGACGAGGATCTGGCCGAGCGACCGCTCGAACGGGTCGGCGGCCGGCGCTTCGACCGAGGCGAGGCGCAGCCTCGGCGCGGGCCAGACGGGAGGGCCGAGCCGAGCGACCGCTTGCGCGCGAAGCGCGGGCGAGAGGACGAGCACGAGCTCGGGCGAGAGGGCCTCGTCTGCTGCGAGATGATCGACGCTCACGGGAATCGTGGACCCATCTCTTTCGCCGTCCGACCTGGATTCCCCGCCTCCCGTGGCCCGCCGGTCAGCGGCGCCGGTAATAGGGAATAGCCGAACCGGGAGCCAGGACCACCCGTACGGGTATCCCGGGACTCCCCCGGAAGGGGTCATGTACCGGTTGTGCTGCGGCTGCGAAGGCTGGCGATCGGCTGTGCCCTGGGATCCGCCGCCGCGACGGCGGCGATCGCGCTCGTCGCGCGGCTCGACTTCGCCTATCGCGCGCCTGCGCTCCACGTCGCGCTCGAGACGACCGCGGCGATCACCGCCTCTGCCGCCGCCTTCCTCGTGCTCGGCCGCTTCCGCCGTACGGGCTTTCTCGACGAGCTCATTCTTTCGGCCGGCCTTTCTCTACTCGCGCTGTCGAACCTCATGTTCGCCGCCCTTCCGGCGGCGTTCGACTTCCACACCAGCCCGGTTTCGGTCTGGAGCCTGCTCTTCACGAACGCGCTCACAGCCCTGCTGATCTGCGTCGCAGCACTGCTCCCTCGCCGGGTGGCGACCGGCCCCAGCTGGCCGCTCGCGATCTACGGGGGCACGCTCGGGCTCGCGTTTGCGGGAACCCTGCTGCTGGTCGCCTTCGAGGGCTCGCTCCCGTCGCCCGTAACCTCGACGAGGGCGCCGGGGTCGGCGCAGCCTCATCTCAGCGCGCACCCCACGGTCCTGAGCCTCCAGCTCCTCCTCACGCTCCTGTACCTGCTGGCGGCGCTCGGCTTCGCGCGGCGACAGCGGGTGACCGGAGACGAGTTCAGTCTCTGGCTCGAGGTGGCGTGCATCTTCTCGGCGGCGGCCCGGGTCAACTACGCGTTTCATCCGTCGCTCTATTCGGGCTGGGTGTACACGGGCGACGTGTTCCGCCTCGGCTTCTACGTCGCCCTGCTCATCGGCGCGGCCCGTGAGATCGCCTCCTACTGGACGAGCGTCGTCGCCGTCGCCTCGCTCGAGGAGCGGCGCCGGCTCGCGCGCGACGTCCACGACGGGCTGGCGCAGGAGATCGCGTTCATCGCCCGCAACGCGAGGCTCCTGCGGGAGCAGGGGGCCGAGCCGCAGCTCGTCGACCGGATCCTGCGCGGCATCGCCCGTGCGCAGGAGGAGTCGCGGCGCGTCATCGGTGCCCTCGCCTCCACCGGCGACGAGCCGCTCGAGCGTGCGCTCGCCGACGCCGCACGCGAGGCGGCGCAACGCTACGGCGCGGCCGTCGACGTCGACCTCGCCGACGGCATCGTCCTCTCTCCGCAGGAGCGTGAAGCCGTGCTCCGCATCGCGTCCGAGGCCGTCGCCAACGCGGCCCGGCACAGCGGCGCCGAGACGCTCCGCGTCTACCTCGAGCGCCTCGACGCGGGCATGCGGCTCGGAATCGTCGACGACGGCGAGGGGTTCGACGAGGATCAGCCACGGCGAGGCTTCGGCCTGGTCACGATGAAGGACCGCGCCGAAGGCCTCGGAGGCAAGCTCAGGATCGATTCGCGGCGGGGCGCGGGAACGAAGGTGGAGCTCGAGCTGTGATCGAGGCCGAGCGCGCTCCAGTTCTCCGGGTCCTCATCGCCGACGACCACGCGCCGACGCGCGACGACGTGCGGCGGGCGCTCGAGGACGGCGACATGACGGTCTGCGCCGAGGCAGCCGACGCGGCGCACGCCGTGCAGCAGGCGCTCGAGACGAGGCCCGACGTCTGCCTGCTCGACATCCGCATGCCCGGCGGCGGCGTCGCGGCCGCGTGGGAGATCGCCGCCCGCCTGCCGACGACGAAGATCGTGATGCTCACCGTCTCGGACGACGATGCCAACCTCTTCGCCGCGCTCCGCGCCGGCGCCGTCGGCTACCTCGTCAAGGACATCGACCTGCGCATCCTCCCGCGCGCGCTGCGTGACACGGTCGACGGCAGAGCGGCGATCCCGCGCTCGCTCGTCGCTCGGATGGTCAAGCAGTTCCACGGAACCGACCCACGCTTCCGCACGACTGCCCTCGGCAGCGAAGGCGAGCTCGCGCCGCGGCTGACCAGCCGCGAGTGGGACGTGCTCGTCGGCCTCGCCGACGGTCTGTCGACCCGCGAGATCGGGCGCAGGCTGCAGCTGAAGCCGAGCGGAGTGCGCGCGCACATCTCCGCGATCGTCCACAAGCTCGGGGTCGCCGACCGCGACGAGGCTGTGGACTTCTTCCGCAGCACGACCGAGAACTAGCCGCCTTCAGCCGGTGTGTTGCTCCTGACGCGGCACGGTCGTCGGCGCCGCTCGAGAGCTCGGCATCGGAGACCGCGGTTCGACCTCTAGCCGATCTGGATCGAGACCTCGTCGAGCGCGCCCGAGTAGTGGTCGCCGTCCGGGCGGGCCCCGATCACGACCGGCGCCGAGTTGGTGATGACTCCGACGTTGGCGGGCTGCGTATAGGTCGTTCCGTCGACGACGAGTTGGATCACTGTCGGCGCCTTGATGCACTGGACCTTGTGCCACTTGCCGTCATCGAGCGCCGGCCCCGCGATCAGTTCGCTGTACCCGGCTGACCCTTCGAAGCCGCATGACGCCTGGCCGGTGTGCTGGAACTCCATCTTGTACTCGGAGATCGTGGGGGCGTACGTGCCCTTCCTGATCAGGTCGTAGTCCGCGGGCGGCTTCGCCGGCACGTTGGTGGTCTTGAGGTAGACCGTCAGCGTGATGTTCGCAGCGCCCGGATTCAGGTCCTCTGCCGACGGGACCGACGCGGAGCTGTTGCTGCCGTTGAAGCCGAACGCGGTGCCGACGGCGCCCGGAAGTCCGAGGGTGACGTGGGACAGCGTGCCGTTGTGTCCGCCGGCCGAGTCCTGCATGACGCCGCCGGCCGTCTCGTTCATGTGCCAGAGAGCGACGGTGTGCACGCCTCCTCCTTGCCGCACCGCGCGGGTGCGGGGTGACATCGCGCGCGAGGAGCCGGCCACGTTCGTGGCCGTGACGCTCACGCGCAGCGTGACGCCGACGTCGGCGCTTCCCGGTGTGTAGCGCCTGCTCACCGCGCCGGCGATCTGCGTGCAGTTCGTGGTGCCGGCGAGACAGCGGAACCAGCGGTACTTGTAGGCGACATGGCGGGTCGGAGCCCAGATGCCGGGCTTTGCGGCGAGCAGCACGCCCACCCGCGGCGTGCCGACGATTCGCGGTCGACGACGGTTCTTCGGCCTCCGCTCCACGACGGTTGCAGCGGCGGTGAGTCCTGCAGTCGCTTGCCGGTGTGCTTCGCTTCCTTGGGGTTGGGCGGTGGCCGCCGGGGAGCCGGCCGCCGCGCCGGCCGCCGCCACCGCGAGCACGAGCAGACCGGCCGCCACGTGCCAGGCTCCTCTTGCTCGCGTGCGCGCGCTCATCCGGGCGTGCGGGGTGCCTTCTGGTTTCACGTTCCCTCCCCCTCCTAGGCGCGGAACGCTAGCCGATCTGGATGCTCGCCTCGTCGAGTTGTCCCTGGTACCAGTCCGATCCAGGGCGAGCGCCGATGACGACCGGATCGCTGGGCGCGATCGTGCCGATCGTGGCGTTCTTGGAGGCGACCAGTGTGCCGTCGACGATCAGCTGGATCTGGGTCGCGGTCTTGGCGCACGCGATCGTGTGCCAGTTGCCGTCGTTTAGCGCGGGGCCGCCCTGGATCTCGGCGTAGCCGCCAGAGCCCTCGAAGCCGCAGGACGCCTGCCCGCTCTGCTGGAACTCCATCTTGTACTCGCCCCCGACCGAGGTGTAGAGACCCTTGCGGAAGATGTCCCAGTCGGCCGGAGGCGGGGGCGGCGTCCCGGTCGTCTTGAGGTGGATGGTCATGGTGATGTTCGCGCTGCCGGGGTTGAGCTCGGGGCTGGAGGGGACCGAGGCGTAGCTCGAGGCACCGTTGAACCCGTACGCGCTGCCGCTCCAGCCGGCCAGTCCGGTCTGGACCTTGTACAGGGTGCCGTTGTGGTTGCCGGCCGAGTCGTACATGGTCGTGCCGGAGGTCTCGTCCATGTGCCAGAGGGCGACGATGTTCGGGGGCAGGGATCCGGGCTGGATCACGGCGGTCGCGGTCGAGGTCGCGGTCGAGCTTCCGGCGGTGTTGCTGGCGGTGACGACGACGTCGAGGGTCGCGCCGACGTCGCTGCCCGTGAGCGGGTAGCTGGGGCCGGTGGCGCCGCTGATCGGGGTGCAGTTGTTGCCGTTGGTGTCGCAGCGTTGCCACTGATACGCGTAGTTGATCGGCTGGCTGCCGTTCCAGGTGCCGGGGCTCGCGTTCAGCGTCTGCCCCGACTGGGGGGTTCCGCTGATGGTGGGCGGGGAGGTGTTCGTGGGCGGCGTGGTCGCGGCGGTTCCGGTCTGGACGCTGACGTTGTCGACGAGGGCGGTGAACTGTTGCGCGGCCGTCTCGTTTCCGATCTGGATGGTCGAGATGCCTGCGGTGCCGAGGTTGGCGCTGGTGGTCGAGTAGATCTGGGAGCCGTTGAGGCTGATCGTGACCGTGCTGGCGGCGCCGTTGAAGATGAGGTGGATGCCGAGCGTCGCCCAGCTGCCGAGGGTCAGCTTGCCGCTGGTGGGGTAGTAGGTGCCGCCGTAGTTGACGTAGATCGTCGAGCTCGTGCCGCTGGAGACGTTCTGCCGGTACAGGCTGACCAGCCGCTTGGAGCTCGAGTCGAAGAAGCGGAACAAGGGAACGTTGCCGCTCCCGCTCGGGCCCTGCTGGGTCAGGTCGAAGTCACCGATGGCGGTCAGATCCTGGAGCGCCGACGAGAACGTCGCGCGAACGTAGGACTT